>CAYXVY010000286.1:0-22772 GCA_964468745.1 uncultured Planctomycetales bacterium
AGTACATCGAGGGCGAGCCCCTCTCCGCCATCGTCAAGGGGCTCGGCACCCTGGATCCCCGCGACGCCGCCAAGGTCACGATCGGCGTCTTGCGCGGACTGCACCACGCGCACAGCTTGGGCATCGTCCACCGCGACGTCAAGCCGGACAACATCCTCGTCACGAAGAAGAACCAGCCGATGCTGCTCGACTTCGGGCTCGCGATCGAGACCGACGCGACGCTGAAGCTTACGATCGCCGGCACTGTCGTCGGCACGCCGTGGTTCATCTCGCCCGAACAGGCGCGCGGCCTCCGCTCCGACCCGCGAAGCGACGTCTACTCGACCGGCGTCACGCTCTATTACCTCCTCACCGGCCGCGTCCCGTTCACGGCCCAAAACGCCCTCGCGGTGCTCAACAAGCACATCCATGAGGTGCCGGTCCCGCCGATCACGCTGAATCCGCACATCCCGCCGGTGCTCGACGCCATCGTCCTCAAGATGCTCGCGAAGAAACCCGAGGAGCGATACCGCACCGCCGAGCTGGTCGCGAAGGACCTCGAGGCCTTCCTCGACAACCGGCCCGTCTCAATGGCGCGCGTCCCGTCTCCCCCCACGTCACGCGCTTCCGCCCCGCCGAAGCCCGCCTCGCGCGGAGCGTGGACATGGATCGGAGGCGGCGCCTTCACGACCGCTGCGACGATCCTCATCGTGCTCAGCCTGCGCAAGCCGCCGGCGCCCATCGTCGGGCCTCCGCCTCCGCCCCCGATCAAGATCGACGACGCCCTCCAGGCGCAGATGGAGTCGGCGCGCGAGCACGTCTCGCGCCTCGAAGGGGAGTTCTCGGCCGAACGCGGCGACTACGGCGTCTTTCCGTACTTCAACAGCCGGTACATCATCGACCGCGAGAAATTTCAGCGCTGGCCCGAGGCCCAGAAGGTGATCGACGAGTCGCATCGGAAATTCATGGGAATCATCGAACAAGCCGCGCGCACGGAGTCGGAACGTGTGAACAATCGCGTGGAGGCCCTCCTGCCGACCGACCCCTATGCGGCTCTCAAGTCCTATTCCGAATTTCCGAGACCGCTGCGCGAGCTGAGCGAGACCGGCAAGCTCATCATGGACGCGCGCAACAAGCTCGAGGCGCGGCTGGAGCGCGAGGTGCCCTCTCGGCTCACGGCGATCGACAAGATGATCCTCGAGGAGGACTTCGAGGGCGCCCGCCGGCAGGCGCGGTATCTCCTGGAGCACGTCGCCGGCGCGTTCCACGCGAAGCTTCGCGAGCTTGAGGCGACGGCCGCCCAGCGGGAGTCGGAAGCCCGCGACAAGCTGGCGCCGGGACTCAATGTCGAGATCGACAGCCTCCACGCCCGGATGCGCGAGCACCTGGGACGCGGCGCAACGAGTGCGGCCTGGACGCTCGCCGTCGAGTGGCTGGCATCGAAACCCGCGTCGAAGATGGAAGGCCGGATCCTGCGCATCGCCGGCGTGGATTACAAGGCGCTCGAGGGTCGCACGATCGAGCCGATGATCGAAGGGGATCTCGAGCGCGAGATGGTGGCGCTCGCGCGCGCGCAGACCGCGGATGCCCCGTCGTGCCGCCTGCTCGTCCTGTTCGAGGACGTCCTTCGCTGGGAGTGGCTCCAGCGCCGGGCCACGCGCGGAATCGCGCGACTCGCCGATGCCGTCGTGAAAACGGAATCGTACGGCGCAGCGCGCATCGTCGCCGCCCCGTCTGCCACGATCACGCCGGACGGACAGGCGTCGCGCCCGCTGAACCCGCGGGAGTTGGCGCCGGCCGACGTCGTCATGCTGGCCGCCGTCGCGGAATTCGGCGCGGCGGACGCCATCCAGGCGGCGTACAAATCCGGCGACAAGATTTGCGCCGCGGCCGGCGTCGTCTACCTCTACTCGTCCGTGCGCGATCGCATGAATGCCGCGCGCCGCTGGTTCGAACGGGCGCACAACATCGGGAGCAGCATCCCGAGGTTCCGTCGCGACGCCCTCGAGCAGGAGGCGAAGCTTGAGGAGGAGCGGCTTGGGCGGGAGATTTTCGCGCCGGTGGACGAGCTCGCGAAAGCGGCGAAGTTCGAGGAGGCACGCCGCCAGCTGGCGGACATCGAGCGCCAGTACCGCGAGCGCGACCTCGGCCGCACGGTGACGCAGCTCGTCGAGCCCCGCGAGATGCGGCTTGTGCTGCAGGAGGCGGGCGCCGCAAAGGCGGCGAAGAACTGGCGGAAGGTGAAGGAACTCGCGCAGCACCTGCGCCAGAAGTACGAGGCGTTCGCCGACCGCCCAGCCGCCGACGCTCTCTTCCGCGAGGCCGCCTACAATCTCAGTTCGTGGCAGCCGGCGGAAATCCCGGGAGTCGACCTGAAGAAGAGCAGCTATTGGACGTGGGAGGGCAAGCTCAACGGCGCGGATCCGCCGGCCCGCCTCTCCGACGGCGGCCTGAATCTCGCGAAGGGCCTGCCCCTCTACATCGTGCCCGACCGCATCGAGGGGTACACGGGCATGTCCGTCAAGGTGCGCCTCAACGAGCGCAAGCTGCCGTTCGCCGCCGGCTTCCGCTTCGACATCTCGAGCGACTTCCTGAATGAGCGAGCGCTGAGTCTCACGTCGACCGGCGAGCTCGAGCTCGCCGCCCTCGAGGGGCGACGCGTCCAGCAGAGCGATCGGCACGCGCTCCCCGTCCCGTTCGCGCTGAAGGAATGGCGAGAGATCGCGTTCGTCGTCGAGGACGGCGAGATCATCCTCTTCTACGAGAAGCAGCCGCTTTTCGCGGTGAAGGGGACCGTATCATTGCGGACGCTGGTGGCCCTCTCCGCCGAAGGGGACTTCACGTTCAAGGACATCAAATTTCGCGACGTGAAGGTGAGGTGAGTTCCAAGTCGTGAGTTTTGAGTCCTGAGTCGGGCTGCGTCCACTCACAACCCACAACTCATCACTCACGGCCTCTTCGACCGCTCGAGCGAATACCCCACAAAGAAGAGCACCAGTCCGGCGCCCAGATACATCAGCTCGAGGCGCACCCACTCGGCGCGGCTCATGCCGAGAAACAGACCGACGAGCAGCGCGGCCATGCCGCAAACTTCCAGGAACCGGCCGATGACGTACCGCGAGATGGCTGCTACTCCGCCGCTGCTGCGGATTTGACCTTCGTCTTCAGGTCGCCCAACGACACTTTCCCGTTGCCGCTGCAGAAGTCGCACTTCCCCGAGCCCTTGCACGGCGGGCACTTGCCGTCGCCCTTGGCCTCGGGCTTCCCGCAATTCGGACACGGGGGTGTTTTACCGAGAATCGTCAGGTATCCCTTGCCGCGGCAGTTGTAGCACTTGCCGCCTTCCTGGCCGTAGAGCATGCACGTCTGGCACCGGCCGGCGCCGTTGCAGTAGCCGCACATCTTGTCCTGCGCCCACGCGATCTGCGCGGCGCACGCCTTCACGGTGCACTTCTTCGCGTCGGCGTTCACCGCCGCGCCGCACACCGGGCACTTGAACTCGACCGACCGGTCGTCCTTGATCTTCGAATTCCCGGGCGTGTGACCCACGAAGCGCACGTCGACGTCTCCCTGCTTGCCGCATGCCGCGAGCGCCGCCACGGCAAAGGCCGCCAGCGCGAGTCTGCTCTTCATCGGTCGGTCCTCCAGATGTACGGGCAGTATAGGGGGGGAAACCCCTCATGATCAAGGACGTGAGGATGTCGCCGTTTCCTTCACGATCGCGGGAAGCAGCCGTCGCAGCACCCCCGCCAGGCGCGGTCGCGCGCGGCCCGCCGCCCGGAGCACCTCTTCGTGCGAGAGCGCCCGCTTCGACAGCCCCGCCCCCGCGTTCGTGACAAGCGCAAGCGCCATCACGCGAAGGCCAAGATGACGCGCGACGATCACCTCGGGGACGGTTGACATCCCCACGACGTCACCGCCAAGCGAGCGCGCCATGCGCACTTCCGCAGGGGTCTCATACATCGGGCCCGGCATGGCGACATACACCGCTTGCGGTAGGCGCGACATTCGACGGAATCGCGCGTCGTATGCATCGGTCATCGAGACGAAGTTTGCGGCGCCGCGCAGCGGATTCGCCCCCATCAGGTTGATGTGATCGCGCAGCGCGACGATCGCGCCCGGCTTCAGCGACGGCTTGAGCGCCCCGACGGACGCCGTCAGCACGATCGATCGCACCCCGAGCGCCGCCATCACGCGCACAGGGAACGCGACGTCCTCCATCGAGTGTCCCTCGTAGTAGTGCGCGCGCCCCTTGAGGAACGCGACGTCGCGACCGACGACGAGCACGCCCGCATGCCCGGGGACGCTCGGCCGCGGCCAGCCTGGGATCTTCGCGTACGGGATCTCGACGCCGTCGACGTCGACAGCCTCGCTGAGTCCTGATCCCAAAACGACTGCAACACCTGGTCGAAACGAGGTGCGCCGGCGTATCGCGGAAAGGGCTCGGTCGACCATGATCGGGATCGGGATTCGCTAGGTCGGGATTCCAATGATGGTGCCTTCGCACACGATCTTGCCGTTCACGATCGCCTGCGTCTTCGAACGCGCAAGCCGCCTGTTGAAGCCGTCGTCCGTCGCGACGAGGATGAGCCGGTCCCCCGGCTTGACGGCCCCGCGAAAGCGGAAGTCATCGGCGCCCCCGAAAACGATCAGGCGGTCGGCGATCTCGGGAACGATGATCTTGTAGGCGAAAATGGCGAGCTGCGCCGTCGCCTCGATGATCACCACGCCGGGGAGGATTGGATTCCCCGGGAAATGGCCGTCACACCAGAACTCGTCGGCGCGAACGTCCTTGTAGCCGACGACGAACTTGCGTTCGACGTCGACGGTGACGATAGCGTCGATGAGCGCCATATTGCCGCGGTGCGGCAGCGACTTTCGGATGTCGTCCGCGCTGAATCGCGGGCGCGACATGTCGAGTCCGGCGAGATCGACGAGGAACTGAGGAGGCACGTGCGAAGTATAGGCGAGCGTCGGAAGTCAGGGCAAAAGAAAAGCCGGGAGGGGTTGCCTCCCGGCTTCGGTGATGCCTAGTAATAGCGCCGATCGTCCTCGCCTTCCTCTTCGTCCTCGTCCATGCGCTTCTTTTCGATCACGCGCTTCTTCTCGACCTTTTTCTCGCCCTTCTTATCGGAGCCCTTGTCCTGCCACTTGTGCAGTTCGCCGAACCACTTCTCCATGTGTTCGCGATCGAGTTCCTTGGGGAACCAGTCGCGGCGTTCCTGGAAGAACTCATGGAAGCGGTCGGGGCCCCACTCGCGGAATTCCTTCGGCACGCGATCGCTGAACTGCTTCCAGTCGAAGCCCTTGTCGCGGAACATCTCGCGGAACTGCTCGCCGAATTCCTGGAATTTCTCCGGCATGCGGCGGAATTCGAACTGGCGGTTCTCATCGGGCTGCTCGCGGTCGCGCTCGCGACCCTCGGGCCGCTTGGGCGGCTGGGGCGGCGGCGGGACGCTCTTGAACTCGCGGCGCTCGTCGCGCGGGGCGCGATCCATGCCGCGGCGCATCTCGTCGAGCTGCTGCTGGAGGCGGCGGACCGCCTGGCCGAGTTCCTCAAGCTGACGTTCGATCCCGTCGGGGGCGCGGCGGCCCTCCGGCTGCTTCTCGCCCCGGCCGCGCTCGCGCTCTTCCATGGCGCGGCGCTTCTCTTCCTGGGCACGACGCATGGCGTCCTCGTCCGGGCGCTTCTTCTCCGCGCTGCGCTTCTCCGAGAACTCCCGCTTGAGCGCCCCGGCTTTCTCTTCGAACACGCGTTCGAGCTTGCCGATCGACTCCTTGTACATCCGGTCGGCCTCGCCGCGCGCCTTCTCGTACCACTGCTTGAGCTCCGCCATGCGGCGCTCGGTGTCGTCCTGCGCGTACGCGGCCGGAGCCGCCAGCGCGAGGATGAACGCCCCGAATACCATTCTGACCATTTGTCCTCCGTTAACCATCACCGTGTCCCTCGGTAATACGGAGAACGCGGCCGATCGGTTGGAAATTGTGCTATTTCGAACCGACCTTGGTCTCGAGGCCCTTCTTGAGGAAATCGATGAACTGGGCGACGGTCGCCGTACCCACCAGCCTGGAGCGTTCCCGCCCGTCCGGACCGAGCGTGACGTAGAGCGGCAGCGCGACCGAACCGAACTGCTCCCTGAGAAGCTTGTTGTTCTTCACGTCCTGTGGAACATCATTGCGATCCGTATACAGCTCAGCGAATACGAACTTGGTGAACATGTCGATCACCGGACCCTCGGAGAGCACCGTCTCCCGCATGATCTGGCAATTGAGTCACGTGACGCCGGTGAACTCGACGAAGATGGGCTTGTTCTCCTTCGCTGCAACGACCTTGGCCTCGTCGAGCGATTCATAGACGGGCACCTTCGGTCCTCTGTGCCCGTTGCCGCCTCCCGAGCCCGGCGTCGGAGGAGGCAGAACCGCGCCCCATTGACCCAGCGGCCGCCCGTCGAAACCGCTGGTGAGATAGACCGCGTTCACGATGAACAGCAGCGCGATGATCATGCCCGCCACGCCGGTCGAGCTCGCATGGACGACCGGCTTCCCCTCAGCGTCCGTCTTCGGCTCTCCCGGCGTCCGCAGATGAAATACTCCGAGGAGATACAAGCCCGTGATCGCGAGCACGGCCGACCAGATCGCGATCATCACCGGCCGCGTCAGGAATCCCAGCTGCCAGACGACGTCCGCCTTCGACAGGTAATAGGCGGCCAGCGGCAGCTCGATGAACCCCATCGTCACCTTCGCGGTGTGCAGCCAGTCGCCGCCGCCTTTCTGGAATTTCTTCAGCAGCGCAGGGAAGAAGCCCAGCAGCACGAACGGCACCGCCATCGTGAGCGAATAAACGAACATGGCGACGATCCCGATGCCCCGCGCCGACGATGAGGCGGCCGCCGCCAGAATCAGTGCCGCGATGGGGATCGTGCAGGTAAACGTCACGACCGAGAACAGCAGCCCGAGGATGAACGCCCCGCTCACCCCTTTCCTGCCGCTGATGCCTCCCAGCATCCACGACGGCAGCGAGATGTCGTACAGACCGAACAGTGAAAACGCGAATACCACGAACAGCGCGCCCACGCCAATGTTCACCCAGGGATTGGCCGCGAAAATCCGGGGGCCATCCGCGCCGAGGCTCAGCGTGAAGATGAGTCCGATCAGCGTGAAGCTGATCACGATCCCCGCGCCGTAGACGAGTCCGAGCAGCACGCCCTTCGAGCGCGATCCCTCGCCCTGCTTGATGAAGTATGTGATGGTGATGGGGATGAGCGGAAAGACGCACGGCTGGATCAGCGAGATCAATCCGCCGCCCAGCGCGATGAGGATCAGCCAGAGCCTTCCCTTCTCCTCAACTTCGCGCCCCGCCACGTCCGTCGCCGATGTCCCCTGCGTGGCTGGCGCCGGCGGTTTCACTGGATTCGGGTTTTCCTTCACCGTCACCGCGACTTCGAACGGAATCTCCACGTCGAAGCATGCCTTCGGGTCGCACGCCTGCCCCAGCAGCTTTCCCTTGATCGTGAAGGCGCCGACGGGCGCATCGACTCGCAGCGGAATCACGAACACCGCCCGCGGCCCCTCAATTTCGTCGTATTCGTATACCTTCTTCCCGATCTCCTGCCGGATGTGCTTCGTCGGCGGTTCTTCGATCGTCCCCGTCAGCGCGACCGCGCCCTCGAACGTGAACGACGTCTCCTGCGTCCCCGCCTGCTTCTTCGTCGGGTAGATGTGGTACTCCGGATCGATCTCGATCTCGAGCCGCACCTTGACGATCTCGCCCTGCAGGACGATCGCACTGTCCGCCTTTGCCGAGACCAGCCGCGCGTGGTCTTCGTTGTCCTGCGCGATGATCGCAACCAGCAACGCGAGTACTTTCATGGGCTCCTATCGATGCTACCTAATGCAACCCAACCTCGATGAATTTTATTCGCAGCGAACCATCCTCGACTTTTTATCTTCTGGATGCTGCCGGACTTCCTACCTCCAACTTCACACTTCAAACTTTTCTCCTGCACCAACGCCCGCCCACCCGGTGACGTACTAATAGCCGGAGCGGGCAGGCTGTATCGGCAAGGGAGGTCGAGTCCAGTGAGAAGGGTACTCTTCGCGACCATCGCGCTCATGCTCTGCGCGGCGCCCATGGCCTGGCCCGACGTGATCATCCTCGACGACGGCACCGTCGTGGAGTGCAAAGTCAAAGAGATCAAGTACCCCGACCCGAAGGTCACCTCGAAGTTCGTCGTCATCGCCGCCGTCGACGAGAAGGGCACGATCAAGACCTTCAAGAGCGACGACATCAAGCCCGACGCCGCCGGCGTCAACCGCAAGGCGATCTACCTGATGAAGACGCGCTGGGAAAAGCGCGCGGACTACCTGAAGGAATACAACGACTCGAAACTCAAGTTCGCCAAGGAGACGTGGGAGTCGCAGCAGACGCTCGGCAAGTGGTGCAAGTCGCACTTTCTCGGCGACAAGTCCGACCTCCACTACAAGAAGGCGTACGACCTGCGCGTCGTGCAGATGACCACATGGCTCAAGGACGGCAAGCTCAAGCCCGAGACTGAGGTCGACGAGCGCATCAAGATCGCCAAGTGGTGCCTCAAGGACCTCGGCCTGACGAAGGAATCGCGCGACCAGTACCTCGCCGCCTTCGAAATGAAGAAGAAGTCGGCAGGCGACCCGAACGTCGCCGACACGCACTTCACCCTCGGCAAGTGGTGCGAGGTCGTGGACCTCGACGAGGAGGCGCTCGCGGAGTACGAGCGGGCGGCCTATCTGTTCGCCAAACACACGGGGGCTCTCGCCGCGATCAAGCGCATCGAGAACTCCATCGAGCACCGCACCAAGGCGCTCGTCATCGAATACGACGGCTTCAAGCGCGCAATCCACCTCACGGTCGCCATCGAAGACCCCGCCGACCGCAAATTCATGGAGGATTTCGGCAAGAAGATGGAGCACTTCTCGAAGTACATCTGGGACATCACCGAGGGACAGTTCTTCATCGCCGACGTCGAGATCGAGGACAACACGTCCGACGGCAGGATCATCGTGGAGAAGGGGAAGATGAGCTGGTTCGGCACCGGCAACGCGCAGGGGAGCGGCGTGCTCGCGTTCTGCGTCGCCCCCGGCTCGCCCGACTACTCGATCCACTGCGCCGGCAAGAACGGCATCAGCGTGCTGGCGCACGAGCTCTTCCACGGCATCTTCGGGCTCCCCGACGAGTACTACCAGGACCCGATGTGCGACTGCCTGATGAAGTCGGCGCCGAATCCGCAGAAGTTGTGCAACAGCACCGGCCACATCCAGGGGGCGAACCGCCGCGAGCTGCCCGGCACCGACGGCAAGGATTGCTGGCGCATCGCGATGAACCGTCCTGAATTCAAGCAGACCGTCCAGCATCCGAACCCGAACTGGGCGTGGGCCGACCCGAACGCGGGGACCTCGAAGCCCGCCCCGAAAGGCCAGGCCGACGGCCACGACGGCGGCCGCAACGGGGGCGGCGTGCTGACGTACAAGGGAATCAAGCTGACCGAGCCGCCTAAGACGGTCATTCGCATCATCGACAACTGATTCCCGCTCGCGGATCGTCGCCCGGCTCTCACGCAAATCTGTTGCACGTGAAGGCGCTCGTGCGCTAGCGTGAGCGCTTCCCGCCATCAGAAATCAGCATTCAGGAATCAGAAATGAAAACCGCCAGCATCAAGACCAACAAGGGCATGATCAAGCTCGAGCTATTCGACAAGGAGTGCCCGAACATCGTCGCCAACTTCGAGAAGCTGGCGAAGAACGGCACATACAGCGGCGTGCGCTTCCACCGCGTCATCGCCGACTTCATGATCCAGACCGGCGACCCGCTGTCGAAAGACGAAAAGCAGAAGGGGCGCTGGGGGACGGGCGACGCCGGCTATAAGATCGACTGCGAGATCGTGCCGGCCGTGCGCCACCAGAAGGGCTCGCTCTCGATGGCGCATGCGGGAACATGCAAACACGACCCCAAGACAGGCAAGCTGGCGTCCGGCACGTGCTCGAACGGCTCGCAGTTCTACATCACCCACATCGCGACTACGTGGCTCGACGGCGTCCACACGGTCTTCGGCAAGGTGACCGAAGGGCAGAACATCGTCGACACGGTCCAGCAGGGCGACACGATCGAGTCCGTGACCGTGGGGTAGCTTAGGGTTGTAAGTTTTGAGTTCTGAGTCCGCTACTCATCACTCACAACACATCACCCAAAACTACTCGGTGCGGGCTTTCTCGATCGCCTTCTTCGCCGCCTCGGGGATCTCCACCTTCGCGCTGCCGAGTTCGCTGACGCTGACCGTCTTCGTCGTCGTCGACTCGAAGTCGTTCCCGTTGAAGCTGCCGCTCATCGTCGCGACCGTCTCGGCCTTCACCACGGCGCCGTCGCGCACCCAGAACTTGCCCTTGGCGGAGTAATCGATCTCCGCTCCGCCGCCCCCGCCTCCGCCCCCACCCATGCGGCCCATGCCGCCGCCGGCCATGGCGCGCGCGGCGTCCGACGTGAACTCGGCGGTGTAGACGTCGCAGTCGTACTCACCGATCTTCTCCTGCGCCTCGCCCTTCGTCACCTTCGACAGCTTGCCGGCGAGGTCCTTGTACTCGTCGTGCGGCGCGCGCGGGGGACGAGCCTGCGCGAGTTGACCCAAGCCGCGGCCGCGGCCTCCGCCGCCTGCGCCGCCGCCCGGGGGCGGAGCGTCTTCCGTCACGCGCCACTCCTGCTTGGGGCAGGTGGCGACCTTGGTGCCCACGCGCACGATGGTCGCGGCGTCCGTCTCGATGAGCGTCCCAACGCCCTCTTCATGCTTTCCTTCGTACTTCGCGGGCTTCGGCTCGGCTGCGTTTCCGCCGCCCATCGCCGGCGCCTTCACGAGCGTCTCGCCTTTGAACGAATAGCTCTTCGAGTCGGTGAGCTTCTTCGCGGCGTTGGCGAGATCCTCTTTCTCATCGGCCCATGCAGGTGCGACGAGACCGAGCGCGACAACCAAGGCAGTGACGATTCTCATGATGTCCTCCAGCGATACCGCTTTTTAACACGCGGGGCGATGAAAAGGTGCGTCAATCCTACTTGTCCCCGAGGGCACGCCCGATTTTCAGCCCCATCTTCCATCCGTTCTTCGTCTTTACAAAGCACCTCAGTAGGAAGCCGTCCGACTCCCCCTTCGCCTTGATGCGGATGTTGTAGACCTTCGCTTCCTTGTCGACCAGCGCCGCGAGCACGCTCTTGTCCTGGCCGGACAGCTCCTTCTCGTCCCGCACCCCGGTGATCTCGATCACCTGCACCTCCTCCCACTTCCCCTCCTTGGCGCGCTTGATGAGGTCGGCCGGCGCCTCCTGCAGCACGTCCTTCCACGACTTTTGATAGCTCTCGTACGCCTTGGCGGTTTTCTCCTCGCCGAAGAGCGCGACCAGATCCTCGCGCGTGAACTCCATCGCGGCGATCAGCTTCGCGACGTCGTCCTTCTTCTCCTCGTGGCACAGCGCGACGATCTTCGTCCACGCCTCGCGCAGTTCCTTCTGCGCCTCGTCCTCCTTCGGAAGGTCCTGTACAAGCGCCACGGCCATCAGAATCGCAATCATGGGTTTCCTCCAATGTCGTCGCCGGTCCCGATCGTCCCGTCGGGCCCCGCGGATGTCAATTTGAACGACGCACCGTCCGACATGTAGCCCCATTCCGTCCCCCACGGATCGAGCACGGGGGGACGCCCCTCGAGATACGGCCCGCGCCAGTCTTCCGATATCCCGGCCGGCGTCTCGAACAGGCCTGCGAGAGCGCGCGGATAGGCGAAGCAGTGGGCGCGATAGGTCTCAAGCGCCAACACGACAAAGACTCGCATCGCCTCGCCGGCGCGCGGCGTCCCGTCCACCGGCTTCGACAATTGCCGCACCGGTGTTACGGGCGCGGGACGCGACTGGGCACATCCGGCGAGAAGCAACACGAGCGCGACGCGATTCACCGGAGTTCCGCGAGTTTCATCTTGAGCGCCTTGTAGGCGCTGCCGTATTTCGTGACGTCGAAGCCGCGCCCCGTGAGCGTATTCGACCTGTCGCAGAGTCCCATGCCGTGCTCGTGCTGCTTCTTCGCCTTGTCCAGCGATTCCGTCAGCGTCTTCTTCTCGGCGTCCGAGAGGTCCTGGACCGCCTTTTCCATCAGCGACTGCATGCTCTGCACGACCTTGAACGCATCTTCACAGCTCGCGAGCCCTTCCTTCTCGATATCGCGGCTCCACACCGTGAGCGCGGCGCTCTTCGTGCGCTCGTACGGGCCGAGGTCGTACTTCTTCCCCGCGAGCTTGGCCGCCTTTTCGTAAGCCGCAAGCCCCTCGTTGATCTGCTTCAGCCCCGTTTCGATGTCGAGACGCAGCTTGTCCTTCTGTTCGCCCGACACGCTGCCGAGTTTCGGCGCGTTGTCGTCGCACTTCTTCATGCCGGACTCGCATTTGCTCTTCCCCTCACTCTCGAGGGCGGAGACGTCGACGGTCTTCTTCGGCGGCTCTTTCTCGACCGTCTCCTTCGGCTTCGTCGGGCGCGGCTCCCCGCCCCCTCCCGACATGGCGACGACGAGGATCACGAGGAGGACGACGCCGCCGCCGACCCCGCCAAGGATGAGGGGCAGGTTGTTCTTCTTCTCGGCAACGGGGACCTTGCGCTGCGTCGCCCCCGTACTTTTGCGAGGAGCTGGTTGGCGTCCCGTAGCCATGAACCGGGAGGATACGAGACATCGGAGATCAAGGCAAGCCCCGTGGGAGCGGATGAACACCAGGGGAGTGGAGGGAACGCAGAGAGAGAAGGGGTGGAGGTGTGAGGCTCCTCCCGGTGTTCATCCGCATATTCACGGGTCAACTACGCGTGTCTCTCATCACCGAGGTGTGCGTTTCGTCCGGAAAATTCATCGAGAAAACGGAATTTTGTGCACAGATTCTTCAGATTCCCCCCCTGTCCACCCGCACTCCCCGGCCTTTACTCAGCCCCGTCGCCGTGGCACCATGCCCCGTCATGAAGAAGCTTCTCTCCATCCTCATCCTGCTGGGCGCGTGCTCACCCCCGTCGGCCGCGCCCCCCGAGGAGCCGCCTCCGCCGAAGCCCCCTTCGACAAGCTCAGGGCAGGCGCCCGGCGGACTCAGCTACGAGGCGCCGAAAGAGTGGACGAGCGAGAAGCCGTCGATGAACATGCGCAAGGCGCAGTACGGCGTGCCCGACAAGGAGAAACAGGCGGCCAACGCCACGTTCATCTACTTCGGGACGATGGGCGGCGGCGTCGAAGGCAACTTCAGCCGCTGGAAGGGGCAGTTCAACAACGTGCAAGGCGAGCCCAAGGCGGAGGAATTCAAGGGAGCAGCGGGCGACGTCAATCTCCTCGACCTTGCAGGCGACTTCGACTCGGGCGGCATGTCGGGCGATCCCATCAAGGGCGCGCGCATGCTTGCCGCGATCCTCGCAACGGACGCCGGCGATCACATCTTCGTCCTGCGCGGGCCGCACGATACCGTGGGCGACTGGCGCAGCGAGTTCGTCGCCATGCTCAAGAGCGCAAAGATCCGGTAGTCCCTCCTAGTCCTTGGTCTCGTTGCGCGCTCGCGTCCGCCGGCGTCGGGGAGACGAGACCTCTCCAATTCTGGATCTACTGCCAAACTCGGGCTGACAGCAGCCGCGCTTGAGTGCGGAACGCGACTAAGGACCAAGGACACGGAACCGAGGACTGATCAGTCGGTCAGTTTCCGCGGATCGCCGCCGACGCGCTTCCGCTCCTTGACCTCGACCTCTTCATACTCCTTCACCTGCTCGGAGTTGAAGCTCTTGCCGCACTCGAACGACGTGCACTTGAATTCCTTCGCGGCATTGTCCGAGAAGGCGTTGATCTCGTTCTTCTTGACGCGCGAGCCGCCGCAGTACGGGCACTTCGCGCGCTTCCAGGTCTTCGGCTTCAGCTGCTCGGCGGTCGCCGTCGCGGCATTCACCCCGGCCTCTTCGGCCGCCTTGAGGACCTTCTTGGAGCGCTGCACGCGCCCCGCGGCGACGTCCTTGCAGTAGTGGCAGTACTTGCCGAATGCCTTGTGACCGCACTCCCACTTGTTCTTCTGCTTGCGCGAGCCCTTTGCCATAGGGCGCCCATTAAATGATCCGGCTTCCGTGCCGTCAAGTTCCTTCGAGTGCTCCACCATGGACTCTGCGCTGAAACTCCGGTCCGCTTCGACCGCTATAAGGTCGTAGAATACGCGGAACATCATGACGCACCCTTTCGGCACGGCGGCGATCAAGCTCGGATTTACGACCGAGGAGCGCGTCACCGAATGCCTCGCCGTTGAAACGGAGCGGCAGAAGCTCGGCGAGGCGAAGACGCTGCAGGAACTCCTCCAGGACAAGGGTTACCTCAGCGCCGACCAGGTCTCGAAAGTCCTGGACCAACTCCAGGTTCCGCGCGTCAACATTCCGGGCTACGAGCTCCTTCAGCCCCTCGGCCACGGCGGCATGGGCGCGGTCTACCTCGCCAAGCAGGTCAAGATGAACCGGCTCGTCGCCATCAAGTTCCTCTCGAACCAGCTCGCGGCCGATACCGACTTCGTCAAGCGCTTCATCGCCGAAGCACAGACCGCCGCGCAGTTCAACCACCGCCACCTCGTCGCCGCCTACGACGCGGGCACGATGAACGGGCTCGTCTACTTCGTGATGGAGTATGTGAAGGGCAAGTCGCTCCGCAGCGCCGTGGAGAAGCAGGGGCCCATGGGCGAGCGTAACGCCCTCCTCGCCGCCGCCAGCGTCGGCGAAGCTCTGCGCGCGCTCGAGGAGCGCGGGCTCGTCCACCGCGACGTGAAGCCCGAAAACGTGATGGTCACCGACACCGGCATCGTCAAGCTCTGCGACTTCGGCCTCGCCAAGGTCCCGCAGTCGCGCGACAGCTCGCTCACCGGAACCGGCGCCGTCATCGGCACCCCCTCCTATATGTCCCCCGAGCAGATCCGCGGCGACCCCATCGACGTGCGCGCCGATTTCTACGCCCTCGGCGGAACGCTCTACTGCCTTACGACCGGCAAGCCGCCGTTCGAGGGGCCCTCGCCCACCGCCGTGCTTGCGAAACACCTCGAGCAGCCCGTGCCGGACCCGCGCGCCGCCAATCCCACCCTCTCCGCCGGATTCGCCGCGCTCGTCGCGCGCCTCCTCGCGAAGAAACGCGAAGACCGCCCGACGAACAGTGGGGAGCTGCTGCGCGAAATCCGCGCGCTGCTGGATCCGTCGAAGCAGGCCTCGCAGCACGCCGCCCCGGCGGTGCGGCTCCCCGCCCCGTGGATCGCAGCCGCCATCGCGGGGGTCGTGGCGCTTTCGATCGCCGTCACGCTCTTTTTTGTCCTGCGTCGCGGCGAGACCAAACCCGCCCTTCCCCCTCTGATACCCATCGTCGACTCGAAGCGCGAGACGGATGCCGCGAACCTCTGGGCCGAGGCGCAGGGACTCTTCGGCCGGCATGAGTGGGCCGCGGCGAAGGAGAAGGCGGAAACGCTGAAGCGCACGCTTGCCGACACGGACTTCGTCAAGGGAGGCGCCGGAAAGCTCGCGGGATTCGCGGCCTCGTGCGACAAGGCGATCGACGACGAGAAAACCGCCGCGCGCAAGGAGCGCGAGAAGATCGAAGCCGAGGTCGCCGCGGGGCGGTGGCAACTGGCGCGCGACGCGATCGCGAAGTCGAGAGATCCCGCGGCGTACATGGATGCCGACAAGACGTGCCGCATCGAGATCGACGCCGAAGCGCTCATCGCGCGCATCGACGAGTTGCGCCGTGACGGCAAATGGGAGGAACTGGCGAAGGTCGAGGGGACGACGCCGCTTGCCCTCCGCGAGTCGAAGACGGCGAAGGGACGCGAGGACTGGCTGAAACAGATCCGCGCCGAAGTCCAGCGCGAGCGCGCGGCGATCGAGACGATGCGCGACCTGCGCGTCGCCGCCGCCGGGCACGATTGGAAATTGGTGCAGGGACTCGCGAAGACGATGCGCGAGACGCACAAGTCGACGCGCACCTACCAGGACGCAGGCGACGAAGTCGCCCAGATTCTTCAGAAGGCGGCGGATGCGGGACGCGAGGGGCGCGACGTGGACGCGCGGCGACTCTTCGACCAGGCGTGCGCGATGGCCGACCAGGGGCAGCCCGGAAACGCGCTCGAGAAGTTCCGCGCGCTGGAATCGAACTTCAAGGAGACGCAATTCTACCGCGAGCACGCGAAGGCGATCGCGGACCGTCGCGCGGCGTGCACGAAGCAGATCGCGGAGCGCAAGGAACAGGAAGCGCTCTTGATGTACCAAGCCGCGATGAAGCTCAAGGCCGAGAAAAAATACGAGGAGGCGCGCGAAGCCTTCGAGGCGATCCGGACGCTCTTCGGTGACACACGCGCGGCACGGGAGCACGCGTCGGACATCGAGAAGGCGCTGGCCGAGATGCCGGTGATCCGGACGCTGATCGACTGCGAGAGTATCTCCGCGTGGACGGCGGGCACGGAAACGAGCGCCAAGGTGACGCTCAAGGAGGCCAAGGACGCCAAGCAGGGTCTGAAGTCGGTCCGCGCCTCGTACCCGAAGATGGGCACGGCCAAATTCGCAGCGGCCATGACGCCGGTCTCCATCGACGACGAGGCCGCGTCGCTGCAATTCTGGGTCCGCCACGAGGGGAGCGGCGCGATCAAGATGGCGGTGGTGCTGCTGGAGGCCGGCGAAAAGGACTCGTACGAGGTGTTCATCCACCCGTTCGACGTGAAGGCGGAATGGCGCGACGTGGAACTGAAGATCGCGGACTTCACCTACCAGCAGTCGAAGGGGAAACCGAACGACCAGAAGCTGCAGATCGGCAAGGTCGGCGTGATCGGGTTCGCGCTCTTCGAGGCCGACAAGCCCGTGAACGTGCTCATCGACGACATCAGGGAGAAGCTGAGAAAGTAGGTCAACGGTCTACAGTATCGTCGCGAGCGACGCGATCTCTCCCGACCTTCAATTGTGCTGCTCCCCGACTCCCATCTTGACACAGCGCGGCGCCAGCGCGTAGCCTCTCGCGTCGTAAACAAAATGAAAAAAGGTCGCACGAAGGGCCGATTCGCCTCGACTGCGAGGAAAGTCGTCGGTGGCGATGTGCTCGTGGCGAAGCACTCCGCGGTCGACGCGCAAGGGAAGCTCCGCCACGACTTGATCGACGGCGTGCAGTTCCGTCCCTGCCGTCCTGTGCCTCACGAAGACGGGCACCTCATGGAAATTGCCCGCGCAAGCTGGGAGATACTTGGGGGGCCGCTCGTTCAGGTTCACCTCACGACGACGTTTGCGGGACGCGTACGCGCTTGGGGCGTGCACACGGAGAATACGGACCGGCTTTTCATCGCCGCCGGACTCGTGAAGATCGTTGTCTACGACGGCCGCAAGGATTCGCCGACCCGCGGGCGGCTGAACGAATTCACGCTCAGCGACAGGAATCCGGGCCTGTTGATCGTCCCTCCAAACCTCTATCACGGGTGGAAGAACATCGGCACGACCGAGGCCCTGATCATCAACATGCCGGACCGGATGTACGACTACGAGTCGCCCGATGCGCTCGACCTGCCGTGGGACTCCGCCAAAGCCGAGAAGATCGTGCCGTACCGCTGGTGATGGCTCCCGCCGTCAGCGTCATCATTGCGAAGTACACCTTGAGCTCGGCACTCCGCTGCGCGTGACGGATAGCCCGTTTGGACGGGACTCGAGCGCCTCACTTTTTCAGGTGTTTGACGAAGAACTCCGTCTGCGCCGTGTCGCTGTCGCGTCCCACTTTCAGTTCGCAGGGGATCGACAGCTTCTCCATCGCGAGCTTTAGGACCTCGCCGAACTTCTCGCTGTGGATGCCGGCGCCGGGCTTGTCGCTCGGCTTGTCGTTGCCGCTGTAGCTGAGGTAGACGGGGGCGTCGTCTTTCGTCAGGTGCGTGATGGGGGAGCCCTCATCGAAGATCTTCGCGTGCTTGTCTGATTCGATCTCGTCGGCCTTGATGCCGAAGAGTTGGTGGAGCGCGGGGTGTTCGTGGGCCTTGCCGCCGACGTTCGCCTTGATCCAGCGCGGGTCGTAGGAGCATTGGCCCTGCAGGGAGACGACGCACTGGACGCGTGAGGACTCGCGTAGGACGGGGTCTTCGCTCTTCGCGTCCGCGAGGTCGTCGTGGAAAGCGAGCCACATGGAAATGCCGGCGCCCGCCGAGCCGCCGGTGGCACCGATGTGGGCGGGGTCGAGGTTCCAGTCCTTCGCCTTCGACCGCATGTACTGGATGGCGCGGGCGGAATCGTGGAACGGCGCCGGGAAGATCGCATGCTGCGAAAGGCGGTAGTTGATGGCGGCGACGGTGATGCCGAGGTCGTTGAGGCGCTTGATCATCGCCGCGTTGACCTGTTCCTTGCTGCCGGCGCGGAAGCCGCCGCCATGGATGAAGACGACCAGCGGCGTGGGCTTATCCGACTTCGCCTTCCAAAGGTCGATGACGTTGCGTTCGTGCGTGCCGTACTTCTCGTTCTTGATGTCGGGATCGGGGGCGGCGGCGCGCTTATCCTGCCTGCCCTGCATAGCCCGCAAGGGACTCA
This sequence comes from uncultured Planctomycetales bacterium, assembly GCA_964468745.1. GTDB lineage: Bacteria > Planctomycetota > MHYJ01 > MHYJ01 > JACPRB01 > JACPRB01. Next base: position 18,562 of record CAYXVY010000286.1, read on the forward strand.
TCGCGCGAGTCTCGGCGAAGCAGGGCGCCGAAAGCGTCGTAGCAACGAACATCAACCCCAGCAGGTATTTCATCATCAATCCTCCCAGCCTGAATGGAACACGCGCGGGGGCTGGAGGTTGCGGCACGGGAGCCGCAGAGCCGCCACGGGGCGCTGCCGGAATCGAAAGCGCTCGTTGTCTCGAGTCACGGACCATTTTCGGATCATCACGTGGTCGGCTACTCGGGACGCGCCCCCCGTACGGGTCCGTTCGCGTCTCGTGACTTGAGACACGGGCCATTTTCGACCTCGCTCTCCCTCCTGTCCTCCCGCCGCGCGGACCGGACGGGTTGGTGGGTCACAGGGGCAGGCTGCCCCCCGACCCCTGCCGACTCCGTCGGAACCGTGCCGACGCGTCCGCAGGCCTCCGCCGACTTTAGCCGGACTGTGCCGACGCGTGGGCGCACCTTGGCCGATTTCGGACCGACTTTGCCGACGCGTGGGCGCGGCTCCGGAAGAGTCGTCGGGGGCAAGGGGATGTGGCCGGGGACCGGTTTTGAAATCGAAAAATGGTCCGCGACCCTGGTTTAGTTGACTGTCGCCTCCGGACCGTAGACCATTCTGGACATGCTTCACCTCCTGATCGCGCTTGTCATCGCGCAAGACGCTCCCCCGAACACCTTGCCCGAGGCGCGCACGCGCGCGGTCGCGGAGGTCGGCAAGTTCCGCGAGAAGATGGCGAAGCTCGGTGCGAAGGCCGAGGCCGGCGACTGCGACTCGATCCTCGCGAAGGTGCAGAAGCCGTCGCAGCCGATGCCCGAAGCGGGCGGCGCGGGGGTCCACCCGGGGGACGACAAGTACGAGGAGATCCTCAAGGAGTGGTCGGAGTTCGGCAAGAAGATGGCGTGGATCTACAACGGTGCGCTCCAGCAGGAGCGCGACGCCAATGCGAAGGAGGCGAGCCTGTTCAGCTCGTGGTTCGGCACGTTCGAAGAGATCGCCAAAGGGGTGCGGCGACTCAACAAGCGGCGTGTCGCCAGCAAGCTCGCCCCCGTCACCGCCGACTGGTCCGGCTCGTTCGGCGGGTACATGCATTCACTCTATATGCAGAGCAACCGGACGAACTCCGCGGCGACGTCGGGGCCCGCGAAGCACACCCAGGACAAGAAGCTGTCAGACTACAGCGAGGAAGGGCTGCGTGCGGCGCTCGGGGCGATGGGATCGGGGGATATCGAGCAGGTGATCGACGAGTTCGTCTACTCGCGCTACCGCCGCAAGCCCGCGATGGATCCGAAGTGCTCACGGGTCGCGCTCGGCGGGATGCGCGACAATTGGTGGTGCCTGTACAGCGCGGGGACGTCGTCCGCGAAGCCACCCGACGTGATCACCATTCCCGGCGACGGCGCCGTCGACGTGCCGGTCGCATTCGAAAAGGACGACCCCATCCCCTTCCCCAAGGGGGTGACCACGTGCGGGACGCTCATAGCGTTCGACTTCGCCACGGGGGCGCCGAAGAACGCAACGCTGAAGCTCTTCGACGCCGAAGGCAAGGAAGTGCCGTCGATCATGATCGACGCCAAGTCGTTCTGCTTCGCCGCAAAGGACCCGCTGGCGTCCACGACGAAGTACGTCGCGAGGCTTGAAGGCGCCGAGAACTACAAGCTGGAGATCAGCTTCACCACCAAGTGATATAGTTTTCGTCGGATGGCAGAACCCGCCGATTTGAGCCAGGACCGGCTCCTTTCGACCCTTCCCCGCGATGACCAGGGACGCCCCGTCCTCGGCGGCATCGCGCTCATACGCAAGATCGGCGCCGGCGGCATGGGCGCCGTCTATCTCGGGAACCAGACGTCGGTGAAGCGCGACGTCGCCGTCAAGATCCTGCCCTTCACGATGATCGAGCAGGAGACGACGATCGTCGACCGCTTCATCCGCGAGGCGCGCGTCGCCGCCGCACTCGAAAGCGAGCACATCGTGAAGGTGCTCGACGTCGGGTGCGAGCACCAGACGCATTACATCGTCATGCAGTACGTGGCCGGCGAGAGCGCGGGCGCGACGCTCAAGCGATGCGTCAACGCGACGAAAGTCGGGTTGCCCGAGCGAGACGCGATCGAGATCGCGATCGCGGCGACAAAGGGGCTTGCGGCCGCGCACCAGGCCGGCATCGTGCATCGCGACGTGAAGCCGGACAACATCCTGATCCCGACGGGACAATTCGAAAAGTCGAAGCTCGCCGACCTCGGTCTCGCCAAGCCTGAGGGAGGCACCCAAACCGTCGGCACGATGTCGCACGTCGCGATGGGAACCCCGGGGTTCATGGCCCCGGAACAGGCCGCCGACGCGCGCACCGCGGGAGCGCCCGCCGACATTTTCGCGATGGGTGCGACGCTCTACACGCTCCTCGCGGGGGTGATGCCGTTCCGCGGCAAGAGCCTCATGATGATCCTGAAGGCAGCTGCGGACGATGAACCGGATCCGCTGCCCGACAACGTGAGCCCGGCGCTCAGGGCGGTCATCGATCGCTGTCTGCGCAAGAAACCCGGCGAACGATACGCGGACGCATCGCGTCTTCTGGAGGCATTGCAGCGCGCGAAGGAGAATCCGCACTCCGCGCCGCGAGGTACCGCGCGAAAGGCCGCCTCAGCGCCGCCCGCCGCCAAGCGCACGCCTCTCGCCATCGCGATCGCGGTCGCCGTGGCGTCGGTGCTCGTCGTCGCCATGATCGCTGCCATGCGCGGATCGACGGAGAAACGACACGAGCCGCCCCTCGCGGCGACGACGCAGACGACGCCTGTGATCCCGCTCTCTCCTCCGCCGATCGAAGACAAGCTCGAGCTTCTCCTGAAGCAGGCGGAGCGGCTGGAGGGCGAGGCCCGATTGGAGGACGCGCTGTCGACGCTGAGTCTCGCCGCCGCGCACGCGCCGGACGATCCGCGCATAGCGACGATGCGAAAGCGGATCGGAGATAAGCTCGCATCGACGAAGTCCGCCGCGCAGCTCGCCGAAATGTACGCGCAGTATGCCGGCGTGCTCGAGGCGGCCGTCGCAAAGGCGCGGATCGAGGACACGGACGATGCCTGGAGCCGTGTGCTTGAGGCGTGCGGAAAGGTCGAGCCGTACGCGTCGACCGACGAGGAGCGCTCGCGCGTCGAGCGTGCCTCCGTCGAAGCCCGCACGCGGCGCGATCGGCACGCGGCGAATGAGGCCGACCGGAAGGAAGTGGAGCGCCTCGTCGCGGCGGCGAAAGAGGAGCCGGATCCGGCGCGGGCGCTGGCCCTGTGGATCAAGGCGCGCGACCTGGGGGGCAACCGGCTCGCGGACGAGACGCGGCAGCACATCGAGGCGCGAATCGCCGCGTGTCGGGAGAAGCTCGCCGTCGGCGACCTCGAGAGGCAGTTCGCGGAGGCGATGGCCAGAGGGAACGCGGCCCTCCAGGAGGGCCGGCACGACGACGCCGAGACGGCATTTCGGGCGGCGCTCGCACTGAAGGAAGATGCGACGGCGAGGGCGGCCGTGCAGAGGATCATCGATGCGCGCGCGCAGAAGGCGTACGCCGCGGCGATGGCGGAGGGAGCGGCGGCAGAAAAGGAAGAGAACTGGATCGCCGCAACGACCGCTTACAGGAAGGCGATCGAGGAGAAGCCGGACGATCCGGCCGCCAGGCGAGCGCTCGACGCCGCGCTCCTGAAGCCCAGGCTCACGAAGCCGGTCGTCAAGGGCAACCGCATCGAGGTGCTCATCGACGCGACGACGAAGATCGAGTTCGTACCGATCAAGGCGGGCTCCTTCACGATGGGAGAGGACAGAGGCACGCGCAAGGTCACGATGACGCAGGACTTCGCGATGCAGACCACGGAGCTGACGCGGGAGCAGTGGGCCGCGCTCATGGCGGAGGGCCGGGCGCCCGGCCCCGGAGGCGGCAAGCCCGTAACTAGCGTGAGCTGGTGGCAGGTCATGAAATACATCGAGGTGCTGAACGAGAGGCTGGTCGGATGGACCGCGCACCTCCCCACCGAGGCGCAGTGGGAATACGCGTGTCGCGCGGGGACGAAGACGACTTGGTTCTGCGGCACCGACTCGAAGGAACTCAAGGACCATGCGTGGTATGTCGACAACGCACAGGACGCGCACGTCGTCGGCGAGAAGAAGCCGAACCCCTGGGGCCTGTACGACATGACCGGCAATGTCTGGGAGTGGTGCTACGACTGGTGGGGAGAGACGCCGAAGGACAC
>CAYXVY010000287.1:0-46828 GCA_964468745.1 uncultured Planctomycetales bacterium
GCGGCGGAGGACCGCACCGTCGTGATCTACGAGTCGCCCCACCGCGTGGCGGACACGCTGATGGACATGTTGACGGCGATGGGCGATCGGCCGCTCCTCATCGCACGCGAACTCACGAAGATCCACGAGGAGGCGACGCGCACGACGATCGCCGCCGCCGCGCAACGCTTCGCAAAGGAAGAGCCTCGGGGCGAGTTCGTGCTGGTCGTCGCTCAGCCGCCGGATCCTACAAGCGTCGCCGGCGCAGAACCGCGATCGCGAGAACCTGGGGCGTCACCGTGATCGCCAGCCGGGGCATGACCGTCTGGCGGGAGCGGGCTACAGCTGATTGACGATCTCGTCGAACGGCTCGTGCGGAAGGGACTTGGGATCAAGTTCCCCCAGGTGCGGAACTTCGGCGAGCACAGGGGCGTTGCAGGCTCCCTCGAGCGCTTCCGGATTGAGCTTCTCGACAACTCCGGCGCGGATCTTGTCCGCGTAATTCACTACGAGACCGATCACGTCGAGCCCGTACTGCCGGGCCGCCGTGACCGTCAGCACCGTGTGATTGATCGTACCGAGCGTCGGCCGCGTGACGACGATCACCGGCAGTTTCATCCGCTGGATCATGTCGGCGACGAAGTAGCGCTCCTGGATCGGCACCATGAGGCCGCCGACGCCCTCCACCACCATGTAGTGATGCATCGCGCACAGCACCTTGAACGCCTTCCAGATCCGCGGAAGCTCGATCGGTTTGTGTGTGATTCGCGCCGCGAGATATGGCGCCATCGGCGGCTCGAGGCTGATGGGGTTCACGAGCGCGAGGGGGTCGCGAACGCCCGTCGCGGCGATCAGGAATTCCGCGTCGGCCGACGTGATGGTTGCGCCCCTCCGCTTGCCCCCCGTGGCCACCGGTTTCATGACGCCAACATTGGCGCCCGTGCGCAGCATGGCGGCGGCGATGCCGGCGGCGACCACGGTCTTCCCCACGCCGGTGTCCGTCCCTGTGACGAAGACGGATCTCATTCGGCGTCGCCCTCGCCGGCTTCCGGCTCGGCCTCCGGCGCGGCCCCGTCCGCCGGCTTCGACGACTGAAACCATTCCTTCGGAACGCGCGCCGTGTTCTTGCAGTCGGGGTAGCCCGTGCAGGCGATGAACGGCCCGCGCCGCCCGTACTTGACGTCCATCGGCTTGCCGCACTTCTCGCAGGTTTCCGCCCATCCTTGCGGGATGACGAGCTTGCGGTTGCCGCGCGGGATGGGGCGCGTGTTCTTGCACTCGGGGTATTTCGAGCAGGCGATGAAGCGTCCGAACCGTCCCGACTTCATGACCATGTCGGCGCCGCACTTCTGGCACTTCTCCCCCGCGATTTCGGGCGCCTGCAGCGACTTCGTGCTCTTGCACGCCGGGTATGCGCTGCAGGCCAGGAACTTGCCGAAGCGGTTCCACTTGATGAGCATCGGCTTCGTGCATTTCTCGCACGGGACCAGCGGAACGGCCTCGACGCTCTTCACGCTTTCCATCGTCTCGCGCGCCTTGTCGAGATCCCCGATGAAGGCGCCGTAGAACTTGCGGAGCACGTCGACCCAGTTCGTCTGCCCGTCCTCGATCAGGTCGAGCTTCTCCTCCATCTCCGCGGTGAAGCCCGTGTCCATGATGGCGGTGAAATGGTGGACGAGTTTCTCCGTCACCAGCTCGCCGAGCTCCGTCGGCTTGAGACGGCGATCGTCCTGCGCGACGTAGCCGCGATCCTGGATCGTCGAAATGATCGGCGCGTAGGTGCTCGGGCGGCCGATGCCGAACTTCTCGAGCGCCTTCACGAGGCTCGCCTCCGAGTAGCGCGGCGGCGGCTCCGTGAAGTGCTGCGCGGGATCGACCTTGTGCAACTTGAGAGTTTCCCCGCTCTCCAGGGCCGGCAGCACCTGGTCCCTCACCTGCGCGAGCGCGTGCGACGCCTCGGGCGGCGTGTCCGGCCCCACCCGCGCCCTGAGTTCGTCGGCCGCCTCCGGCGTCAGGCGCAGCCCGCCGCGCTTGAGCTGCGCGAGGACCAGCTCGACCGATCCGTGCTCCTTGAACATGGCGACGACGTCCTCCAGCTTCGCCCACGGACTCGTGAGCTTCGTGAAGCCGTCGAACTTCAACTGCCGCCCGCGCGCCATGAACGTTGCACGTCCCGCGTGAATCGTCCCCTCCGTCATGCTGTACACCGCGGGCTTCATCTGCGACGCGACGAAGCGGCGCCAGATGAGGAGGTACATGCGGTTTTGCTCCTCGCTCAGATACGGCTTCATGACCTCGGGCGTGCGCTCGGAGGATGTCGGACGGATGGCTTCGTGCGCCTCCTGGGCCCCCTTTCGTGCGGCGCGCACGGGCGGCTTTTCCGGCAGGTACTCTTTCCCGTACGTGCGATCGATGAACCCGCGGACTTCCGCGACCGCCTCGTCGGCGACCCTGAACGAATCGGTGCGCATGTACGTGATGAGGCCGACCGAGCCTTCCTCGCCGATCTCGACGCCCTCGTAGAGCTGCTGCGCAATGATCATCGTGCGCTTCGCGGAGTACCGCAGCTTGATGGACGCCGCCTGTTGAAGCGTGCTCGTCGTGAAAGGCGCTGACGGATGCTCCTGCCGTTCCTTCTGCTCGACGTCCGTAATCGTCCACTTCGCGCCATTCAGCTCTTCGACCAGCGAACTCGATTGCGTCCCGCTCGTGACCTGCGCCTCCTTGTCGTCGAGCTTGCTCAACTCGGCGCGGAAGCGCGTCGGCTCCTTCAGCTTCGAGACGTGCGCGGTGACCGTCCAGTATTCCTGGGGCTTGAAGACGCGGATCTCGTTCTCCCGCTCGACGATGAGGCGCACGGCGACGGACTGCACCCGTCCCGCCGACAACCCGCGGGCGATCTTCTCCCAGAGAACCGGCGAGAGCTTGTAGCCGACGATGCGGTCAAGCAGCCTGCGCGCCTGCTGCGCGTAGACGCGGTCCATCACGATGTCGTGCGGCTTCTCGAACGCCTCGAGGACGCCCTTCTTCGTGATTTCGTTGAAGGTGACGCGCTTCGTCCTCTCGGGCGGGATGCGGAGCGCCTGCACGAGATGCCATGCGATCGCTTCGCCTTCGCGGTCCGGGTCGGGCGCGAGGTAGATGGCGCGCGCCGACTTCACGAGGGCTTTCAGGTCCTTGATGACCTGGCTCTTGCCACGGATGGCCGTGTACGTGGGCTCGAAGTCATGCTCGACATCGACGCCGAACGCGCGCTTCGGAAGGTCGCGCACGTGGCCGTAACAGGCCTTCACGACGTAGCTCGGGCCGAGGATCTTGTTGATCGTCTTCGCCTTGGCGGGCGACTCGACTATTACGAGGGCGCGGCCATTGCGCTTGGCGCGCGACTTGCGCTTCGGCTTCGCGTCGGTCTTGGGGTCCGGCGCCGCGTCCGGCGCCGCGTCCGGTTGCGGCACGGCGCCGTTTGCGCTTTCCGGCTCGTCGGCCGGCTCAATCTTCGGCTGTTTCTTGGGCTGTTTCTTCGGCATGAGTCCGGCGAAGTATAGGCCCGCGTTTTCCGCGCTGTCAAGCCCACCGCCAAAAACAGCTATTACGACTTCGCGGGTGGGCCGGAGGTACGACGTCGGAAAATCGTAAGCGAGGGCCTCGCGAGCATCGGGAACTGCCACTTTCGGAGGCGCGTGAGGCAGAGAATCACCTCGATGCCGACCCACGCGAGATACGCCAGCGTGCACCATGCGCGCACCCCGTCGTTGGTCACGCCGATGAACGGGGCCCAGACCGGGCTGAGGAACTGGCCCATGAAGAGCGCAAACATCCCGACGGCCTCCTGCCACTCGAATCTCATGTTGAGGAGGACGACCAGGCAGAGAAGCGTCTGCGCGACCGTCAACATCACCTCGGACTTTTGCTCGTCGTTGAAGACGATCGTGGGGAGCCCCTTGACGTGGCGACGCTCCGCCGCGGTGCGATACTCCTCGCGGAGCTGCGCGCGCAAGTAGTCTGCGGCCGCGGGGGTCAGCCGTTCGCCGTGCTGTTCGACCTTGGACATCACGAGTCCGACGGACCGGTGCTCGTACAGCATCCATGCCGCGCGACGCACGTCGATGATTTTCGGTCCGGACTCCGCCGTGACGAATGGATCGATGCGCGTCCTGGCGACGTCGTTCACGAGTTGCCCCATCGGCGGAGCCATCCACACGGCGGCGGCAAACACGATCGGCACCATTGCCACCAGCACCGTGAGCTGGTTCACGTTCGACGACAGGAAGTTCATGAGGGCCATCGCGGCGCGATTCGGTTTCGCCGCCCACGCGAACGCGCTGACCTTCTCGGGCATCTCCGACAGGAACGGAGCGACCCACTGGATGAAGAAGAAGGCGGGCACCCCGACGGAGATGGCGAGCGACTTCAGGCTCTCGATGAATTCGTGCACCGTGAAGAAGAGGATCGCACCGCCCAGCACGAACACGAAGATGCACCCGAAGATGCGCCCAAGACGGCCGCGGCGCAGGATCCATCGCGAGACGAGCGGCAGCTCGGAGATGTCCTCCTCGCCCTCCTCTTCCGCCGGCATCTTCATGAGAAGTCCGAGATACAGCGCGTAGAATCCGAGCATCACGATGGCGTCGACGAGGTCCAGCGTCCCCTTGTGGACGATGTAGACGAAATAGATGACCGGCGGGAAGAGGCTGATCACCTCAATGGAATGGAAACGGTCGAGAACGATCGGCTGGGCGTGGCGCTGCTTCGTCCAGAAGCGCGAGAATATGAAGTAGACGATGGGCATGCCGAAGCCCATGATGAGCCGGATCGAGCCCGTGAAGTTTGCGGTGACAAGATGGACGTCAGCTTCCGTTCCGTGCCCCGCCTGCCACGCGAGGGTCGCCTCAACCGCGAATTCCGGCAGCGTCTGCAGCCACGCGAGGATGGCGAGCGCGAGTCCTTGGGACATGAGGAACTGCGCGGCTTCCGCGCCCCACGCGATGAGGAACGCGGAGAAGAGGACGAGGGGGGCGGTCCACACAGCGTGGATCGCCTTTCCGACGCCGGACAAAGCAGCAACGATGAGCTTCATGGGACGATGGGGGTGCGGCGGGCCGCGCTAGCGGGACAGCAGCGTGGTGCGACGGTAGTGATCGCCAAGGTCTGGGAGCACCGGCTCACGACGTCCCGGAAGCGGCGGGCTCCACGCCACGGTGCGACGGCTCGCGGTCGATCCGACGGTGCGCGACATGAGATTTAGACGATGACACGCGAGAACCATTTCGGCAACAGAAAGAGGCAGCGACGCATCGGAGTGTATGATCACCGTTCGATGTTGAAGGAAATTCTCCCCCGACTGGTCGACGGGCAGGACATCACGTCGCAGGAGGCGGCGGCCGCCGTCGGAGAGATCATGGACGGCGCGGCGACGCCCGCACAGATCGCCGCATTCGCGACCGCCCTTCGCATGAAGGGGGAAACGGTCGCCGAGATCACCGGCTGCGCCCGCGCCATGCGTGAACGGGTCGTCCGCATCGCCGCCCCCGACGGCGTGGTCCTCGACACCTGCGGGACGGGCGGCGACGGCAAGGGCACCTTCAACTTCTCGACGACCGCAGCGATAGTCGTCGCCGCCTGCGGCGTCACCGTCGCCAAGCACGGCAACCGCGCCGCAAGTTCGAAGTCCGGCAGCGCCGACCTGCTCGAAGCGCTCGGCGTGCGCATCGAACTCCCGAAGGAGCGTCTCGAAGTCTGCCTTCGGGAGATCGGCATTTCGTACCTTCACGCACCGGCGCTCCACCCGGCGATGAAACACGCCGGCCCCGTCCGCCGCGAGCTCGGATTTCGCACGATCTTCAACCTGCTCGGCCCCCTCACCAATCCCGCGTTTGCGAACGTCCAGACGATCGGCATCTTCAAGCCGGAACTCGTCCGCCCGCTTGCGGAGGTCTTGAAAGAACTGGGCTCGAAAGCCGCTTTCACGTTCCACGGCGCGGGCGGGCTCGACGAAGTGTCGCTCCTCGGCCCGACGAAAGCGTCGCGACTCGCGCGGGGAAAGGTCACGAACGTCACGCTCGATCCGAAGCAGGCAGGCCTGAAGAAGGCGAAGGCCGCCGACATCGCCGGCGGATCGCCGCAGGACAATGCCGAGATCGCAAAAAAGGTGCTGGCGGGCCGGAAGGACGCGTATCGCGACGGCGTCGTCCTCGGCGCCGCGATCGCCCTGGTTGCTGCGGGCAAGGCGCCGGATCCGAGGAAGGGTGCACAGCTCGCCGCGTATGCGATCGACAGCGGATCTGCACGGGGACTACTTCAACGCTGGACGGAGTTCACGCTGCGGTAGAATCACCCCAGTGGTTCAGCCGATTCCGACACCGAAATTCTGCTGCCTTTGCGGCGCGCCGATGGCGCAGCGCGTCCCGGACGGCGACCACCGCGAGCGCGCCGTCTGCACGAAGTGCGACTTCATCCACTACCAGCAGCCCAAGATCGCCGCGGGCACGATCGTCGATCTCGATGGCGGCATCGTCCTCATCAAGCGCGCCGTGGACCCCCGCAAGGACTTCTGGTCGTTCCCCTGCGGCTTCCAGGAAATCGACGAGACCGTCGAACAGGCGGCGACGCGCGAAACGGAGGAGGAGTGCGGCCTGCGTGTCGAGCTCGACGGTCACATCGGAACCTACTCGTACGTACAGAGCTGGCACGGCGGCGCGGTCGTCGTCGTCGCGTATCGGGCCCGCGTGACCGGCGGCGAGCTGCGCGCCGGGGACGACGCCGCCGACGTACGCATCGTGCGTCCCGACGCCATCCCGTGGGACGATCTCGCTTTCAAAAGCTCACACGCCGCCCTCAAAGACTGGTTACGGTTACGCTGTACGCTGTAGATAGATGAAAGTCCTCGCCGCGGCTCTGCTGTTCCTGCCCCTCGTCGCTTTCGACCTCGATCTCGACATCCCGCCCGGCATGGCGATGGAATGGGGGCGCGATCTCGGGCAGCCCGTGCCGACCGGCTACGGCAGCGCAGTTCCGTCGATCGACAAGCGCACCGCCAAGTCCGGCCCGGGCTCCACCGTCGTTGAAGAGCCGAAGCCGATCGACATGCAGCACGCCGGCGGCGTCGACTACAGCGGACTCGATCTCTATGGATACGTGCGCGTGATCTCGCACGACATCATGTCCCACGTCGGCGGCCAGATGCCGAAGTCGACGGGCCGCGTCAGCCAGGACGAGGTCTCGACGGGCGGACCCGGATGGACGTGGAATTATCCCCCCGAGCTTCCGGCCGAGTGCTTCTGGGTCGCAGCAGCCGCGTACCTGCGACACATCCTCCACCCCGAAGTGACGCCGTGGCCGGAAATCGTAGCGATGGCGCTCGAACTTGGCGAACCGGCTTACTACGCCCTCACGGTGTTCAAGGGGATGCAGCTGTACGTGAAGGAGCCGTTCTCGAGCCTGATCGAGGAACGCGTCAAGGAGGTCCCGAAAGAGTTCCCCGTGCCCCCGAAGGGGAAGGACGAAAAGGAGACACTCATCTTCCGCGTCGTCGCCGTCGAGCTCACGAGCGGCTACCCGTACGCGATCGATCCGACGTACGCACGCCGCACGCTTTCGATGGGCAAGGACGCGTATCCGGCGGTGCTGGCCTGCACGAGGAACGCGCATCCCTTTCTCGCACGCAACGCCGTCGCCGTGCTTGCGCACTTCATGACAGCCGAGGCCGCGAAGGAGCTCCTGGTGCTCGCGAAGGAGACGCGCGACCCGGTCATCCGCGCCCGTGCGATGCTCGCGCTGGCGCGTCGCGGCGACAAGTCGGTCAGCGTGGAGCTGATGCGAGATGCCGAAAACGTCGATCCCACGCTGCGCGCCCTCGGGCTGCACGGCCTCGGCGTCCTGAGCGATTCGGCGAACGCGAAAACGATCGCCGATCTCGTGCAGAAGGCGGGTCTGAAAGATCCGGACCTGCTCTGGAACGCGATTCCCGCGCTCGGCCGCATGCGCAGCGGCAAGGAAGTGCTGCTGCCGCTCGATCGGGAAATATTGAAGAAGACGAAGGGGAGCGACCGCGTCCGCACGCACTCGAAGGTCAAGACGCCGGAAGACGGGCACGCGCAGCTCAAAGTCCTGCGCCAGATGGTCATGCTCGCGCTCGCGATGAACGGCGAGAGGGTGTACATCTACGAGCTCAACAAGCGGGCGAAGGCGGAAGGGCTCGACACGTTTTATCCCGTCGTCCACAACCTCGCCATCGAGGCGCTCGCGATGACGGACGAGGGGAGCTCGATCCTGCGCAAGCAGGTGATCGACCTTCGCTCGGCGATCCCACCTCTGCTGGTGAACTCGCTGCGCCTGCTGGCCCGGTACAAGCGTATCGACGCGGCCAGTCTCAAGGCGGAAGCGCTTGACGAAAAGAACCCCGCCTCGCTTCGCGCCGTGGCCATCCAGCTGCTCGCGGAGATCGATCCCGTGATGGTGCGCGATGTCACCGCGAAGCTCGTCGCGGATTTCGCGGAGGAGAAGGGCGGCGCGTCGACGGGTGTCGTGACGGTCGCCGCGCGGATCGGGGGGCCGATTCAGGCGCTCAACGCGAAGGACCTCCCAAAGGCGCTGGATCGGGCGTGGAGGCAGCGCATTTATGCACGACGCGAGGGAGTGAATTCCCTGGATCTGACGAAAGCCGTCGTGACTCTGACGCCGCCGCTCGTCGAGACGCTCGCCTACGAGCTGGGACGTCTGGGCGATGTGAGCGGCGTGAAGCCGCTCGAGAAGATGTTCGGCGCCGGCAAGCCCCCGGGCGGCAAGCCGGAGGCGGCGCTCGGACTCGGCGCCATCCCCGGTCGCGAGGCGGACGAGGCGCTCGTCGGCGCTCTCGAAGACACTGACGGCTGGACGCGCTGGTGCGCATATCGCGCGCTCATGTCGCGCGGCGCACCGGATCACTTCTGCGACTGGATATTCGGCGACGGCTCGCAGCGCGGAAAGGCGACAGAAGCGTACCGGAAGTGGCTCAAAGCCAAATAAACAGCACGGAATCCGGTACTCCGGGTACAGGAGTATAAGGTGCGAGTACTGCTATTGGCGCTTGTTCTGCCGCTGCTGCCGCGCGACCTCGACGTCGGCGTGCCGCCGGGGACGCCCCTCGAGTGGAACCGTGAGTTCCGGCGCCCCGTGCCGACCGGACATCGTGGCGACGTCCCCACGATGGCGGTGAAAGGGAAGCCCGGCTCGACCGTCGCCGAAGACCGCTACAAGAGCGTCGACTACGTCGTCGCGAATCTCTACGACTATTTCAAGATCACGACCGTCGACATCATGACCCACACAGCGCTCTCGATCCCGAAGGCGAGCGGCGAGGTGAGTCAGGACGATGTCGCGACGGGCGGCGGGTTCGAGATGCGCTGGAACTATCCCCCGCAGATTCCTGTCGAGCTCGCTTGGATGGCGGCCATGGCGTGCATTCGCGAAGAGGTCCATCCGGAGGTCGTGTCGTGGACCGAATCGGCCGCGTACTGCCTCGAGCTCGGCGAACCGTCGCTCTGCGCGGCAAAGGCGGGACAGGGAAAGATCGGCACGTACCTCTCGAAACAGCTGAAGCCGCTTCCAAAGGAAACGCCGGTTCCGCCCAAGAGCAAGGACCCCAAGGGGGCGATGTTTCACCGGCTCGCGGCGATCGAACTCACGGGCGGCTTTCCGAACGCGCTCGACCCGACGTTCGCACGCCGGACGCTCGCCGTCGGAGCGGACTCGTTCTGGTCCGTCGTCGAGTGCACGAAAAACCCGCACACGTTCCTGGCACGCAACGCCGTCTCGGTGCTCGGACATTTCCCGAGGTCCGAGGCCATTGACGAGCTGAAGAAGCTGGCGTTCGAATCGAAGGATCCGGTCATCCGCACGCGCGCAATCCTCGCGCTCGCGCGCCGGGGCGAGAAGTCGATCGTGCCCGACCTCGTAAAGCTGCTCGACGATCGGGACGACGTATTCGTCATCCTGGCGATCCACGCGCTCGGCCTCATTGGAGATCCGCAGGGAGCGAAGCCTGTCGCCGACTTGGCGAAGCGCGCCGGCGTCAAGGACGTCGATGTGATCTGGACGGCGATCCCGGCGCTCGGGCGGATGCAGAGCGGCAAGGACGTGCTCATCGAACTCGAGCGCAAGCTGGCGCATGAGTTCAAGGGAAGCGACGCGGTGAAGATCCAGGGCGACATGAACACCCCGACCGCCGAGGAGGTGGGCGCCCGCTACAAAGTGCTTCACCAGATGTGCATGGTGGCGCTGGGCCTCGTCGGCGAGAAGCGCTGGCACGACGAGGTGCACAAACGCGTGGAGAAGAGCGGCGCCGACGGCGTTCATCGCGCCGCGCTGTATCTCCTGATCGAGATGCTCGCGCAGGACGACGAGGGGATCAAGCTGCTCAAGTCGAAGTTCGTCGAGTCGATGCTGACCGAGGACATCGTCAAGCTCGAGGCGTTGCGCGCGCTCGGAAAGCTCGGCAAGGCCGACAGCGCGTATCTCAAGAAGACGGCGCTCGACGACAAGCTCACGCCGTCGGTGCGCGGGCTCGCGATCCAGATCCTGTCGGACATCGACGAATCGTCGGCGAAGGACGCCTGCGTTAAGATCGTCGAGGAGTACGCGAACGGCAAAGGCGTCATCGAGCCGCAGTCGGCGTTCGTGATCAGCGTCGCCGCCCAGGCGGGTGGCCGGCTGGGGGCGCTCGATGCGAAGTCGCTCATCCGCGCCGTCGACCGGGCCTTCAACAATCTCGCGTTCGCGCGGCGCGAGGGAAACAACGACCCCGACATCACGAAGGCGAAGGTGTCGCTCCACCCGGCCCTCCTCGAAACACTCGCCATCGAACTCGGACGCACCGGATCGCCCGACGCGATCCCGCTCCTCAAGACGATTGTCGAGCGGAGCCGGGCGCCGCAGGGTCGCGCGGAAGCGACGCTTGCGCTGGGCGCGATCCCGGGCAAGGAGGTCGACGCGGTCCTCATCGTCGCGCTCGAGGACAAGGACGGCTGGGTGCGCTACTGCGCGTACAAGGCGCTCGCGAAGCGCTCGTCGCAGGAGCACTTCTGCGACTGGATCTTCGGGGACAAGGAGCACCGCCGCCCGATGACGGACGCGTACAAGAAGTGGGTCGGGGGGATGAAGTGAGACCGCTTGTCGCCACAAGGGGTCTCATCACGCCGTAGCCCTCTCAACCGACGTCGCAATTTGAGGGACGGCGCAGGCGGATTGCCATTTGCGATTCCCCGTCCCCGGCGTCGAATGAGGGATGCGCGCCACCGCTCTCGTTCTCGCGTTCGCTCCGTTCTTCGCGCCGGACCTCGACGTGGGCGTTCCTCCCGGGACGCCGCTCGAATGGGGCCGCGAGCTGCGCCTGCCGGCGCCAACCGGATATCGCGGACGCGTGCCGCCCCCCGCCGTGCGCGGCGGCACCGTCGTCCAGGAGCGCTACCTGGGCCAGGGGTCGATCCGGCTGTACGACTACTTCGACGTCTCGACGATCGACATCACGAAACACGTGCGCATCCACCTGCCCGTGTCGACGGGACTCGTCAGCACCGAGGACCGGCGCGATGACGTGCGCCCCGCGATCAGCTGGAACTACCCGCCGAAATTCCCGGCGGAGCTCCTCTGGATCGGCACGATGGCCGCGCTGCGCAGAGACCTGCATCCGGCCGTCGTCTCCTCCCCGCAGGTCCAGGTCTACTGTCTCGAAATCGGCGAGCCCGCCGTGGCCGGCTTCAAGGGCTTCGTCTCCGACGGCGACGTGCTGCGTAACGTCATCAAGCCCCTGCCGCCCGGCCGCCCCGAGCCGCCGGCGAGCAAGGACCCGCGCGAGGCGATGTTCCTCAAGCTTGCGACCATGGAGCTTTCGGGCGGCTTTCCGCACGCACTCGATCCCACTTACGCCCGACGCACGCTCGCGCTCGGCGACGACGGTTACGGCGCCGTGCTGGCGTGCACGAAGAGCGAGCACACGTTTCTCGCGCGCAACGCGGTCGCCATTCTCGCGCAGTATCCGACGGCGGGCGCCACGGAAGAGCTGAAGAAGCTGCGCCGGGAGTCGAAGGACGAGATCATCCGCGTGCGCGCGGCAATGGGGCTCATCCGGCGTCGCGAGGGCTCGATCCTGCCCGAACTCGTGGAGGACGCGGGGAAAGACTCAACGTTGACCCGCACCCTGGCGATTTGGGGACTCGGTTTCCTCGGCGATCCCGCGGGCGCAAAACCCGCGATCGATCTGCTAGCGTCCGGTCCGGGCCAACTCGCTTCGACCGTCATTCCGGCGCTGGGCCGCATGAGGGGCGGACGCGACGCGCTCATCGCGTACGAGGCAAAGCTGCGCAGAGACTTTGAGGGGAGCGACGACGTGCGGAGCGGGCCCGAGCTTGTCGAGCCGCCCGAGTCCAGCACGAAGCTCCTGCGCCAGATGTGCGTCATCGCCCTCGCGATGAACGGGGTGAAGGAATACGTCGACGAGATGAACAAGCGCGTTGCGGACAACGGCTTGGGCGGCTTCCACCGCGCGACGCACTTCCTCCTCCTCGAGGCGCTCGGGCTCACGGAGGAGGGGTCGAACAGCCTGCGCTGGAGGGTGCTCGATGCGACCGTCGACAATAAGCTGCGCGCCGAGGCGCTGCGCTCCCTGACGGCGAACAAGCGGATCAGCACGGATGAGCTTCGCAAGCGTGCGCTCGATGCGGCGTCGGATGCGGACGTGCGCGTCGCCGCACTCACGGCGCTTGCGGACCGCGACGACGCGCTCGCTGGGGAGACGTGCGCGAGAATCGTCGACGAGTACGCGGAGGGACGTCTCCATCTCCCGGGACTCGTGACCCTGGCCGCGGAGATCGGAGGGCGCCGCGGATATCTAGAGGTCGCAACTCTCATCAAGGGGGTGGAGCGCGCCTTCGCCGCGGGCGCGTACGGGAGGCGCGAGGGAAGCAACGAGCTCGACCTCACGCAGGCGCAGATCCGCATCCATCCGCCGCTTCTCGAGACGCTCACGATCGAACTCGGCCGCGTGCGAAAGGCGGAGTCCATCGCGGTGCTACAGAAGATCATCGAGCAGCAGAAGCAGCCACAAGGTCGCGCCGAGGCCGTGCTGGCACTGGGGGCGATCGCCGGCAGGGAATCGGACGACGTTCTCGTGCGCGTCCTCGAGGATCGCGACGGCTGGGTGCGCTACTGCGCGTACAAGGCGCTGATGCTGCGGACGGGCCAGGACAACTTCTGCGACTGGATGTTCGGCGGCGAGGATCAGCGGCGCCCTGCGATTCAAGCCTATCGGGCGACCCTGAAGTAAGCTCTAAACCCCGACGAGGTTGAGCTCCAGCCGCGTGTAGTTGTGCTCGCGGGCGACGCAGTCGATGATCGTCGATCCGAGGTCGTCGACCACCGGTACGGCCGACGGGTTCTTGCGGACGTCGATCGCCTTCACGTAATGCCGGCACGTCTCGCACCCCTCGATCCGCATCCAGGGGATCTCCGGCGTCGTGTAGCGCGGCAGCTTTTCGGGCGTCGTCTCCTGGCACCGCGGGCACTTGATGCGGGGGAAGGACCATTCCGTCGAGCAGAGCGAGCAGAGGAGCGAGCGCAGCACCTCTTCCTGGTGCTCGTTCTCGGTGAGCACGCTCACGACCGGCGGGCGATCGCAGAACGGACAGTTGACGGTGCCCTCGTCAAACACGCCGACGTCCGTCCGCCACTGCTCCGCCTTGCGCATCGTGTACGGCTGAAGGAGCGCCTTGGGGAAAAACGTGGCCGTTGAGTCCGACGGCGCCGTGCGATTCCAGACCGCCCGCAGCGCCTTCTCCCAGTCCCCTTCGGGACGGTCCCGGAGCTTCTGCGCAAGTGCCGAGTGATCGGGCGGCCCGTACTTCTCGACCAGGGCCAGGAACGATGGATAGAACGACAGGAGGAGGGACATATCGAGCTGGCTCCCCTCGACGCGGTCGGTCTCGACCGCTCGATGGTAGACCTGCTGCTGGAACGACGTGACGGCCCGAAGGAAACGCAGAATCTGCTGCGCGAAGGGCCAGATCTTCTGCAGCTCTTCGAAACGGACGATGCGTCGTTCCCAGATCGCGCTCATGAATCCGCAAGATTCTACCACGACCCGCGCCGGATCGCCGTGAACAGCAGCATGATCCCTGTGTCCACCGCGGCATGCGTGGCCACGCACGGCCACAGGCTGCCGGAAGCTCGACGCAGCCAGCCCCAGGCCAGCCCGGCCGCCAGGGCCGGGAGACTCAGAAGCGCCGCCTCAAGCACCGTTACGTAAACCGCAAACCCAGCGAAATGCATGAACGCAAATCCGAACGCCCCCGCAACGGCGCCCGTCCTCGCGAGCAGAAACCCGCGCCAGTAGTACTCTTCAAGAAACGCGTTCACGACGATGGCGTGCGCGAAGATGATCCACCATGGCTCGATGCGCAGAAGCAAAGCGCGCGTATCGGATGGGAAGACCCACTCGACCTCCCGGCCGATGAGCGGAATCGCGATGGCCAGGACTACTGACGCCGCGGCGGTCAGCAGCCACCAACGGCGGCCGCCTGGTTCATTCATCCCTGCGTTTCCGAACGAAAGGCGATGGAGGAGCGGAACGGCAATACAGACAACGTGATAGGCGCAAACCCCGATCCACACCCGCTCGATGCCGAATCGCACGCCGATCGTCACGGCGACGGCGGGGAGCAAGGCCAGGAGCGCGGCTTTCATGCTCGCTTCGCCGGGGCGCGGCTCAGCTGAACGAGCGCCACGCCCACGATCACGATCGCGGCCGCAATAACCAGCGGCGTCGTCACGCGCTCGACACCGATGGCGTGCGCCATCAGGCCGGCCAGGATCGGTTGTGCGTCGGTGAAGACCGAGACCTTGAGCGCGTCGAGCCGCGCGAGCGACCACATGTGAAGCGAATAGCAGATGAAGGTCGCCCCGACAATCATGTAGACGAGACTCGACCAGCCCCTCCAGGTCACGATGCCCCAGTCCTGCTTCATCAGGCCGTAGACGAACACGGGGATCGTCAGGGGCACGCTTGCGACAAACGCGCGGGTGACCGTAACGAAGGCGCCCTCCGTCGCCAGCACGTTGCGTCCCAGGACGATGTAAGCCGAAAACGCGGCCATGCCGATCGTCGTAAGAATGTCGCCGTGCATCGTCGCCTGCCGCTCCTGCCGGGACGTCTGCATCGCGAGGTAGATCGCGCCGCCCACGGCGATCGCGAGCCCGAGCAGGGCCGCTCCGGACGGGCGTTCGCGTACGAACGTCGCCGAAAAGATGAGGACACAGACGGGGATCAGCGCGTGGATGATCGCGCTGTGGCTGGGCGTAGTCAGCCCGATTCCCCACGCGAAGGCGATCTGGTTGATCACGATGCCGGACAGGGCGAGCGGCAGAATCTGCCCCCACCGCATCGTCCGGATCGAGCCCGCGGGCACGAACGCGGAGAACGCAGCCGCCGTAAGGAAGATGCGGATCGACGCAACAATCGCCCAGTGCAGCTCGCGGCGCGCGTAAACGCCGGCCGTGAAGTTACCCGCCCAAAGCAGCGTCACGACCGTCATCGCGACGAGGGCGAGGCGCGCTTGCATGGGACGCGGCAGTCTAGCAGCGTCCCGACCGAGTGACTATACGGTCAGGGGAATTGGGACGGCGAGGAAGTCCTCGTCCTCATCATCGCCGGGGGCGCCGGGAATGGGCTGGAACATCTCGCGCATCCGCTCGATCCATTCCTGCGCGTCGAATTCGCCGAACATCTCGGAGGGATCGATCTCGGTCATCCACTCCTGCACGATCCCCATGACTTCGTGGAGCGCCTCTTCCGCCTGCTTGAGGAGTGGCTTCACGACCTCGTCGATCTTCTGCATCAGCTGCTGGGCCTTTTCCAGCAGGCTGCCGAGATCGGGTTTGGCGCCGTCCTGGGCCAGCGCGGGAGCGGCCATCACGCACAGCGCGGCAAGGGTCATCGGGATGAGATTACGCATTGGGACCTCCGCTACTAATACAGATTATACGAGCCGTCCGCGCAATTTGTGATACGCGCTCTAAGACCAGACGATCCCGCGGAGGAATTCGGGGCGCCACCCTGCCATCACGAGCCAGGTGCCCAGGTTGATGGCGATCGCCACGCCGGCGAGGACGAACGTGGGCCAGCCGACACGCACGGCGATCTGAATTACGCGCGCCAAGGCCCAGAGGAACGCGCGCTTGCCGGTCCCCGCCAGCCCTTTCATGCGCGGATCCGCCTTCTCCAAGTCGCACAGGTACTCGCGCACATTGATGATGTCCTCGACCAGGTGCTCGATGTTCAGCCATATGTGCGATAGCACCCAGAGGAGCATGACGAGCCGGAAGACGACGAGCGGGTCGAGCTTGGCGATGGCGACCACGAGGTCGGGCGTGAATATCGCCATCATCGCCAGCGGCGCCGCGGCGAGGACGTTGAGCAGGATCGCACGCCTTGCCCCGTGAGACCCATCCATCGACAGCGACGGATCCGGGTTCGCCAGGTCGGAGCCTACCATCCGATTTTCGTCCGGGCGACCGCATAGGCGAAGGAGATGACAGCCATCGCGATCGTGTAGAGCAGGACGCGGTTCAGCAATTTGAATTGCGCGCGCGTCTCATTCTCGAGGCGCAGCTCCCAGCGCCGCTCGAGGTCGCTGAAAAAAATGGCGGTCGCGCTGCGAACGCGGTCCTGCACGCCGTCGAGCAGTTTCTGCGTCCGCTGATCAAGCTTGTCGATGCTCGCATCGAACACGCTCTGCGTGCGCGTCTCCAGCTTGACGAGGCTCTCGTCGACCAGAGTCGGCACCTTCTGCAAGTTCTGTCCTATGCCCTCCTCGACAGCCTTCTTGATGCGCGTCTCGTAGTCGAAAAAATCGCCGATCCCCATGGCTCCTCCGTCGGTTAGTGCGTCGGGGGACAGCATAGCGCCCCTGTTGGCGGGGTGGTATAGTCGGCGGGACCGGGGCATAGCTCAGCCTGGTTAGAGCGCTTGCTTTGGGAGCAAGAGGTCGCGAGTTCGAATCTCGCTGCCCCGACCATCTGTGACCCGACCGCGAACCGGCGATCCTAACGCGGACGGTCGGAACCCAGACGCGGCCTCATCGGGGCCAGCGCCTTCATCGCTTCGCCCGCCACGTAGAACGACCCCGTGACGAGAACGAGGTCGCCACGGCGTTTCAGCTTGCGCGCGAGACGCACGGCGCGAGCGACAGATCCGATCGTGATCGCGCCACGCAGGAATGGCGCCATCTCCGCCGGCAGGCACGCGCGGGGATTATCCGCGCGCGTGAGGATCCAGACGTCCGCCTTCACGGCGCGCAGCATTGCGCGCCAGTCCTTGTCGCGCGATGCCCCGAAGATGATGATGCGACGACGGGCCTTCGGAAGAGCGGCCTCGGTCGCCCGCATGGCGAACGGATTGTGGGCAACATCGACGATCCATCCCGGCGCGACCCGTTCAAGCCGACCGGGAATATGCACAGTCGCGAGCGCCTTCGCGACGCGCGCCGGCTTGAGCGGCATGACCTGCCCCGCGAGCGTGATGGCGACCGACGCATTCTCGCGCTGGTGCGCTCCCGGAACGGAGAGCTTCGCGGGCACGGGCGACGGTGCCAGCATCGGCGCTTCGAGCTCGCGCGCCCGGGCCGTGATCACTCGACGCGCCGCCGGACGGACTTCGCTCGTCACGATCGGCACGCCGCGCTTGATGATCCCCGCCTTCTCGCCAGCGATCGCGGCTAGCGTCCTGCCCAATTTGTCCGTGTGGTCGTAGTCGATTCGCGTTATCGCGCAGGCGACAGGGGTCACGACGTTCGTCGCATCGAGTCGTCCGCCAAGCCCGACCTCGAGGACGCCGATGTCGACATGCCGCCGCTTGAAGATAAGGAACGCGGCCGCGGTCATGATCTCGAAGAACGTCGGCCGCAGCGACAACGCCGGCCGCATGCCGTTGACGGTCCGGACAAACTCCGCGCGACCCACGGGCTCGCCGTTGATGCGGATTCGCTCCAACATGTCGACGAGATGGGGCGACGTGTAAAGACCCGTTCGCAGCCCGTGCGCGCGTAGGATCGCCTCCGTCATGTGCGCCGTCGACCCTTTTCCCTTGGTGCCCGCGATGTGCGCGCTGCGGAACGACCGCTCGGGATGACCCAGCGCCGCGACGAGCCGACGCATGCGATTCAGATTGTACGTGCGACCGCCATACGGCACGCCGGTCATCCGCTCGTAGTCGGTGAAGCGACGCAGGTGAGCGATCACCTCGTCATAACCACTGAACGGTGCGGTCACCGGCTCATTTCTCGACCGCGGCGCCGAGCTCCACGACGAGCGCCGCCTCGCGATCCGTCAGATTGACGACTTCAAGTCGCGCATCCGCCGGCCACTTCAGCAGAATCGTGCGGCCCGGTTCGAGCCGCAGCGTTTCGTCGCGACCGATGCGCACGTCCACCGGCGCTGTTCCCGTGTTCGCGAGCCGGAACGGCTCCCCTTCGCGACCGCCGAACGCGAGTTCCGCGCGGCCTCCGGCCCCGACAGTCACCGTGGCGCGCGTGGTCACCTCGACACAGCCGACCAGCGCGATCAGGAGAAACGGCAGCAGCCGTCGCATGCGTCGCTATCTTACGACCGGCGACCGCGCCACACCCGTCTTCTTAAAGAGGAACTTGCGCCCGCCCAGCTCCACGCCGACCACATCGCCTTCCTCGACGAGCTTCACCGCCGGCGGTTCCTGCCCGCTGTCCAGCGCGAAGAGAACGTGGAGGAAATGCGGACCCCCCTCAACCTCCACACGATCACCGCCGCCGACGGCGAATTCGCCCGTCTTCGTGGGCTGGATTTCGACGCCGTCGACCGAATTGCTGCGCACCGACTTGATCTTCGGCTTCTTCGGCAGCAGCGAGACACCGTGAAGCGTCGCGGTCTTCCCCTTGTACGCAAACCTCGCACCCGACGATTCGAGATCGCCGGCGGCGTGCAGCAGCCAGCGTGCGCGGTGCGGGGTATCCACCTTGTCGAACACGATCAGCGCGCCGCGAACCCAGACGAGCTCGCGCGTCACCAGCCGTGCGCGGTCCGGCTCGTAGGCCGCCGTGAGATCCGCGGAGACGTATGCGTAATCCCCTTCCGTCTTCCACGCCACGATGTCCGCGGTCTCCAGCTTCCTCGACAAGCGCTTTTGCTCGTGATCGGCCAGATCCTGCGAGTCCTGGCTGTTGACGATGCGCTGGGATGCGCCGGCGTCGTCGAGGCCGATGAGCACCGAGTTGTGCGCCACGGTGTTGCGCGCGAACTTCATGCGATGGTCGCTATCGAAGTCGCCATACACGCCGGCGTCGATCGCGAGTTGCTCGCGCCGGTAGATCGTGAACGAGCCCTGGTCGAAGTGGCCGTGGTTGTCGAAGTAGTCTCCCGCCTTGAAGAAGACGACGGTATCGTTCTCGCCCCACCCCGTGCGGAAGAAGCACTGCCCGATCGATTTCTCGCCAAACATGCGGGCGAGGGGCAGAGTGAGATCCGCCTCTTTCGTCTCGCGTCCGAAGATGAACCACGGCGGAAGCACCGACTCGTGATACCCGTTCGAGTCCGGCCAGCGCTTCGCGATTCGAGCGGAGAGCGCCCAGGCCGCCGGCGATTCGTGAGCGCGCGCCAGCATGTCGAGCTGTCCGCGAGTCTCGTCGCGCGAGCCGCAGCGCGATCCGGCCACGCAATCGCCCCACCGCTGGAACGTCAGGTCCGGCAGCATCTGGTGGATGAAGTACTCGACACGCGTCGCGCACCATTTTTCGCGATTGAAGTAATCAACGTCCCTCGCCGACCGGAGCGCCCAGAGCAGATACGTCAGCGGCGCGAATCCCTCGTGCACGGCGTAGCTCATACCGGCCACGCCTCCGCCGTCGATATGCGCCATGGCGGGGAAATACGTCTTCTCGAGATAGTCGGTCGTGAACTTGACGAATTCCGCCGCCTTCGGGTGGTGTCCTTCAAGCGCGAGGCCGGCGAGCCCGACCCCCATCGCCGCGCGCGGGGCGGATGTGTGCCAGACGGAGTCGCTGCGCCCCTTCAGAAACTCCATGCTGCTGGCGCCGGTCTGGACGATCTTGTCCTCGATCGCTTTCTTGTCCGTGAATCCCTTCCACGCATAGAGCCAGTCGTATGCGATGGGCAGCATGAAGACGGGGCCTTGGACGTACAGCCCGTATCCCTCGTCGGGCTTCATCTCCTTCAGCTGTTCGTAGCAGCTCTTCGCGCTCGACTCGTCCCCCGTGATGAGCCAGTGCAATGCGAGCCCGTGCGTGGATTCCTTCAGGTCGCTCAGTCGTTTCGACCAGGGTGCCTGCTTCGACTTCGCGACCATTTCATCCAGCCCGGGCACGTTCCTCGTCGCCTTCGCACGGAAGAGGAGTCGAGGGTGTCCTCCCGCCCGTTCCTGCGGCGCCGCGCCCAGGAGGAGGACTGCGACGAGCGGTATGTATCGCATGCTTCTATTCGTACGCCGGCGAGCCTCGAAAGTAACGGTCGCCGAATTCCTGCGACGGAACGGCATGCCGGTGCGTCTGAATTATCGTCGATAGACCGAAACGAGGGGTACCATATCCCCTGTCAGGAATCGGAGGTAATTCGTGCGTCTGCTCGCCCTCGGCGCCACCCTGCTGGTCTAGAGCCCTGCCTTCGCGCAGGATTCGAGTTCCGCGGAAGCGCGCAGCCGCGCGGAAGATGCGCGACTGAACTGCTCGCTCGATCTCTGCGGCGTAGCAGGCGTCACGCGCGTGAGTTGCGCCGGCGTCAACGGTGAGTACCGCCTCATGATCGCCGTGGCGGATGATCTGTCGCTCAAAACGGCCCGCGAGAAGCTCGGGGGCGACACGTACAAAGGCCTCAAGGTGCATTGGATGGTGCAGAAGCCCGTCGCCACCGACGCGGCCCGCCCTGCTCCGGTTCCGGCGCCGGTCGTCGAGGTCAAGCCGAAGTCCAGCACACGCCGGACGGAAGCCGACTATGGATGCGGCCTCGAGGCGGATTGCGACATCGTCCGCGATCATCTGCGCCTGAAGCCCGTGCAGCACCCCGCCGGAGACGGCCGCAGTTGGATACCGTGCGCGATCGTGCTGCGCAGCGTCACCGGTTCGGGAGGCGGGCATTCGTTCAGCTACGCGAAGCACCGGCCCGACTGCCCGATTCGCCTCGGGCGCGTCGGATCGCCCGGGTACAACGACTATCTCGTCGAGTGGCTGATCAAGGACGGCATGGGCGAGCCGGTGCGTGCCGGCATCACGTATCCGTTCGAGCTCACGGCCAGCGACAAAGCGTGGGCCTCGCAGGTGCAGCGCGACATCGAAGGACGCCGCAAGTTCGTCCACGCGGGCGAAGGGGACCCGCCGCCGCCGAGCGCCAAGCCTGCGCAGCCGCCCGAGGGCAAACCGGTCGCGACCGGCGGGAGAGAGATGCCTCCCCAAGCGAAGACGTACCGCTGTGACCACTGCAACGCAGACGTGAGCGAATCGGACACGAAGCTGCTGGGCCACACGCCCGACACGTCGCACACGCACGCGTGGCCTTGTCAGGGCCGCGTGCATACGAAGTGCAACCACGTTGTGGGCGACAAGTAGGATCGTAAGATAGCGCGGTGACACTGCCTGTCGACCGCTACGTCATCGACCGCAAACTCGGCAGTGGCGGGATGGGCGACGTCTTCAAGGCGTGGGACACGTCGCTCAACCGGTGGGTCGCGCTGAAATTCCTCCGTGACGACGATCCGGAGGAGCTGGCGCGCTTCCTTCGAGAGGCGCAAACCGCCGGGTCTCTCACGCATCCTAATATCGCCGCCGTCTACGAGGTTGGAACGCTCGACAAGAAGCCCTTCATCTCGATGCAGTACATCGAGGGGGTGACGCTCGACCGCGTCCCGCGACAGAATCCGCGCGCGCTTGTAAAGCTCGTACGCGACGCCGCCCGGGCGCTGCAGGCCGCGCACGATCGCGGGGTCGTCCACCGCGACATCAAGCCCGCGAACCTCATGGTCGACAAGGATCGCATCTACGTGATGGACTTCGGGCTCGCCAAGCAGACCGCGGTGGCATCGTCGCTCTCGGCGACGGGGATGCTGATCGGCACGCCAAGCTACATGCCCCCAGAACAGGCACGCGGCAAGGCCCGCGCCCTCGACGCGCGCAGCGACGTGTACGGACTCGGCGCGACGCTCTATCACGTCCTGTCGGGGCGCGCTCCCTTCCAAGGCGAGGAGATCTACGACATCCTGATGCAGGTCATCGGCGTGGACGCGAAGCCGCTGCGTACGATCGATCCGACCATCGATCGCGACCTCGAGACCGTCGTAACGAAGTGCCTCGAGAAGGATGCCTCGCGACGCTATTCGTCGGCGGACGAGCTCGCGGACGATCTCGACCGCTATCTCGGCGGCGAGCCGATCCTCGCGGTGCCGCCATCGACAATCTATCGCATCCAGAAATTTGTCCGGCGCAATCGGCTTCCGGTGGGCGTCGCCGCGATGGCCCTCGGCGTGATCGCGATCACCACGACCATCTTCGTCCCTGGATGGAGGGGGGCCCGGCGCGACGCGGAGCGCGAGAAATTGCGCCGCGAACAGGTGGAATTGTACGTGCCACTGGAGAAGGACCTTGATGTCCTTCGGATGCGATTCTACGAGAGCGGATTCACGCTATCGACCGATGAGCTGGCACGCTACGACCAGCTGCAGGTCCGCATCCGGGACCAGATGACCGCGTCCGGCCCGACTCCGCGAGGTTGGCATCTCATCGGAAGGTGCCGCGAGACGGTCGAGGATCTCGACGGCGCGATCAGCGCATACGACCAGGCGCTCGCGCTCGGCGAGCATGCCCCCAGCATCCTGCGTCGCGGCCGGATCGAGCTGGAGCAGGCGATCGTCGATCGGTTGCGGTCTCGACGGCCCGTCGATCAGCGTGCCTCGGTGACCCGGGCAGAGGTTGCGCTGGGCGTTCTGGAGCGCGGCCTCGCCCGGACGGAACCGTCGATCGATGCCGACCTTGCGCGCGGGTACGTGGCGGTCCTGCGCGACTGGCTCGGCGGCACGTACTCGGCGGACGCGGCCATGGCGCGATGGAAGCGCGAACCGCTGGTGCAGGAGTTCCTCGTCCTTGAGGCGATCTCCGCCGGTCTGCCCCGGGCGATCGACATCCTGACGCGGGCCATCGAGAAGATGCCCTCGCATCCGCGCGCGTGGTTCTGGCGTTCAGTCATGCGGGCGATCGACGATCCGCAGCGCATCGCCGATGCGGCGCGCGCCATCGAGATCAATCCGCGCTTCGCGGCCGCGCGCCTCAACCGCGCGCTGGCGCTGTTCGACGCGGGCAAGACGCGGCAGGCCCTCGACGACCTGGAGATGGCCGCGCCGCCGCACGACTGGGAGGCGCGGAGTCTGCGTGCCGTCCTTCGTGCCCATGCGGGCGAGCTCGATGCGGCCCTTGCAGACTTCGAAGCCGTGCTCGCCGCCCAACCCCGGCATCTGCGTGCGCTCGCGGGACGCGGCAATATCCGACGCGCGAGGGGTGCCCTCGGCGACGCTCTCGCCGATTTCGATGCGGCGATCCGCGCCGAGCCGGACTTCGCGGACGGCCACGTGGGGCGCGGAGCGGTGCTGGAAGCCCGGGGCGACGCCGCGGGGGCCATGATGGCCTACGACCTCGCAGTGGCCGCGGAGCCCCAGCACACGATGGCGCGGCTGGTGCGCGGCCAGCTGCGCACCCGTCAGGGCGACGGTGCGGGCGCATTTGCCGACTACGACGCGGCCGTGCACGCCGACCCGCGAAGCGTGTCCGCGCGCGTCCATCGCGGTCGCATGTATATCGGCGGCGGCGAGCTCGACAAGGCGCTCGACGATCTGACTCGCGCAATCGAATTGAATCCGGATGACTCCGAGGCCTTCGCCTATCGCGGGATCGCCCACGTGAGGAAGGGGGACACGGCGGCGGCGATGGCGGATTACACACGGGCACTGGAACTCAATCCGGACAACGCGACAGCACGCCAGCATCGCGGTTCGGCGCTCTTCAAGGCGGGACGGCTCGACGATGCGATCGCGGATTACTCGCATGTGCTCAACGTCAACGCGGAGAATTACGCCGTGCTCGTGGGTCGCGGCGTCGCGCGTCAGCAGAAGGGGGATACCCCGGGGGCTATCGCCGATCTGGAAGCGGCTCTCAAGGCCGCGCCCGCGGATTGGCCGCAGCGAGATCAGACTCAGAGCGCACTCGAGACTCTGCGTCGAGAGTGATTACTCGAGCAGTGCGATCAGCGCGTCCACATTCTCGGCGCCGTGGATGTGCAGCGTGTCCTTGTCGATGATGCGAACGTCTCCACGCTTCACGAGTTCCCCAACGCGCGACTTGTCGAAGTACCTGCAGACGATGGTCGTTCCCGCCCGCGTCACGCTCGTGAGCCGCCACTGCTGCGCGAGCTGGCGCACCCGCACCACCTTCACGAATTCCATCACGCTCGACGGCGGACGGCCGAACCGGTCCGCAATCTCTTTCGAGGCCGCATCGAGCTCTCCCGCGGTGCGGCATCCCGCGATCCGCCGATAGACCTCCACGCGGCTCCGCAGTTCCGGCACGTACTCCTGCGGCACGCTCGCGTCGATCCCCAGTTCCACGCTCGCGTCCGGCAGGTCCTCCAGCGGCTGGCGCTTTGCCTTCTTCATCGCGCGCTCCAGCATGCGCACGTAGAGGTCGTACCCTACCGCCCCGATGTGTCCGCTCTGCTCGCGCCCAAGGAGATTTCCCACGCCGCGGATCTCGAGATCGCGCATGGCGATCTTGAAACCGCTCCCGAGTTCGCTGTACTCCTCGATCGCCTTCAGGCGCTTCTGCGCCTGCGTCACGATCGGCCGGTCCGGCGGAAGCAGCAGCACGCAGTGCGCCTGCACCTTGTACCGGCCCACCCGCCCGCGCAGCTGGTGCAAGTCGGCCAGGCCGAACTGGTCCGCGTTGTTGATGAAGATGGTGTTCACGTTCGGGATGTCGAGCCCGCTCTCGATGATCGTCGTGGCGACGAGTACGTCCACCTTCTTCTCGAGGAAGTCGATCATCGCGCGCTCGAGCTCGTCCTCGTTCATCTGGCCGTGGCCGATCGCGAAGCTCGCCTCCGGTACGAGCGCCTCCAGCCGGTTGCGGATCTTCTCGATGTTGTGCACGCGATTGTGCACAAAGTAGATCTGCCCGCCCCGATCGATCTCCGCGAGGATCCCTTCGCGAATCCTCCGCTCGTCGTACATGATCACCTCGGTCCGCACCGACATGCGATCCTGCGGCGGCGTAGCGAGCGTGCTGATGTCCTTGATGCCGAGGAGCGACATATGCATCGTGCGCGGTATCGGTGTCGCCGTCAGCGTCAGCACGTCGACCGTCGCGCGGAAGTGCTTCAGCCGCTCCTTGTGTTCGACGCCGAAGCGCTGCTCTTCGTCGATGATGAGGAGGCCGAGATCCTTGAAACGCACGTCGAGCTGCGCGAGACGGTGCGTGCCGATGATGATGTCGATCTCCCCCTTCGCGAGCCGCTCCAGCGTGCGCTTCTGTTCCGCCTTCGTCTTGAAGCGCGAGATCACGTCGATCGCCACCGGATAATCGCGCATTCTTTCCGTGAACGTCTGAAAGTGTTGCTGCGCGAGGACCGTCGTCGGGACGAGAATCGCGACCTGCTTCGCACTCGTGGCCGCCTTGAAGGCCGCGCGCATCGCCAGCTCCGTTTTCCCGTACCCGACATCGCCGCAGATCAGGCGGTCCATCGGCCGCGCGCCCTCCATGTCCAGCTTGATCTCACGCGTGACCGCCGCCTGATCCTCGGTGTCCTCGTACGGGAACGCCGTCTCGAACGCGCGCTGCCACTCCGTGTCCGCGGGGTACGCGATCCCCAGATCCATCTCCCGCACCGCCTGCATCTGGAGCATCTCCTGCGCGAGCTTCTGTGTCGCCTGCTCCGCGCGCGCCTTCTGCGCGACCCACTCCTTGCCGCCGATCACGTGGAGTGACGGGGACGAATCGCCGCCCCCGCCGAGGTACTTCTGGATCAGGTCGATGCTGGCCACAGGCACGTACACCTTCGCGCCCCCGCCGTACTCGAGCGCCACGAATTCGCCGTGCTCGAGCTTCTCGATCCCGAGGAAGCGCCCGATGCCGTGATAAATGTGGACGATGATGTCGCCGCGTTCCAGCTCGAGTACCGAATCGATCGGACGCGCGTCGGCGCGCCGCCCGGGCCGGCGCACGCGGTACCGGTTGAAAAGCTCGTGGTTGGCCACGAACGACGTCGCGATCTCTTCGAACTGGAAGCTGTGCGCGAGCCGGCCGCGCCGGATGTCCAGGTCGGCACGCCGCACCCCCGCGTCGCGAAGCAGTCCGCGCAGCCGCTCTTCCTCCCCGTCGTTCGAGCAGACGATGATCACGCCGCCTTTCAGGGCGTCCAGCTCGCGCGCAACGTTCGCGAGCTGCCCTGTGAAACGCTGCAGCGAGAGGGTCCGGACATTTACGCCCCCCGCCTCGGGCACGGGCAGCGTCTGAATCGTGAGGACCGGGTTGCTGCCGAACCGCAGGAAGAACTTCTCGAGCCGGGCGTCTCCGCGCAACCGCTCTCGCATTTCGTTCGGCTCGCGCACGACGACGAGCATTCCGGGCGCAACGTAGTCCGCGATCGTCGCCGATCGGTCGCCCTCCGCCAGCAGATTGAACTCGACGGCGTTCACGTCGCCGCGTGACGCCTGATCGGCGACCGCGAACGAGCGGATTGACTCGACCGTGTCGCCGAAGAGCTCTACCCGGACCGGCTCCTCGCTCGTGAACGGGAAGACGTCGAAGATGCCGCCGCGAATCGCGTACTCGCCGGGCAGTTCGATCGCATGCGTCCGCTCGTAACGGCTGTCGGCGAGACGACGCGAGAGCGCGTCGAGATCGAGCTTGCCTCCGACCGAGATGCGAACCCGTGTCGCTTCGAGCGTGCGCGGTGCGGGCAGTTCCTCCAGCGCCGATTTCGCCGTCGCAACGACAAGTGTAGTTTCGCCCCGGTGGAAGCGATGCGCCGTGCGGACGCGGTCCGCGAACGCGAGCGGTCCGCCCTCGGCCTCGGGGAGCAACGTCGCCTTCGCGCCGAATACCGCGAGATCGTCGACCATGTCCTCGGGCGCATCCGGAACGATGACGAGTGCCGGACGCGCGAGCGACGCCACGACGAGGGCGGACGCCGACCCCCAAACGCCGCCGGCGACCACGGGGGCGCCTGCAGCGAGTCTGGCGGCCACGAGCCGGATGGACCCGGCCGCGGTCGCGACTGTACGTATGTCGGCGATCACTCTCGATCAACCGCGCTCGTTCGGGAGCGATCGAGCCGCGCGCAACCGTACCAGCCTACGGCGGGCAGATCAAGGCGAGCGTCGCGTCGGCCGCCTTCTTCGACAGCGCGTCCGGGCTTCTGGCCATTTCTTCCAGCGCCGGAATCGCCGGGCGTCCGAGCACGCCGTAGAGCGCGAATGTCTCCGCGGCCTTCACGCGCACCATCGCATCCGCGTTCGCAAGCAACTTCGTCAAGAGGGGGATCGCGTCGAACGACTGCATCCTCGCGCACGCGGTCATGGCCTCGTGTCGCACGGTGACGTCCGTATCGTTGAGCGCCTTGATTGCGGCCTCGCTGGCGCCACCCCCGACGATCCCGACGAGGCCGATCGCCCGAAGCCCCATTCGGCGGGCGTTCGGCCGGTCGTCTGCGATGAACGTGACAAGCCTCGACAGCGCGGGCTCGCCGATCTTCCCGAGAACCTGCGCCGCGAGCGTTGCCTGCGTCGCGTCCGGACCGGCGAGAATCTCCGCGAGCCTCTCGATGCCGGGCTTCGCGGACGGTCCGATCGCGTCGAGCGCTCGCAGCACGCGCTCGCGCACATCGCGGTCGTCGTCCCCCAGCGCCGCGACGAGCGATGCGACGGCCATGGTGGCCTCCTCTTTCATGCTCCCGAGCGCGGACGCCGCCACGGCACGAACGTGCGGATTCGTCTCCTTGAGCGCCGCGGAGAGGTCGGCCACCGCCTCCCCCGCCCCCGGGCCGAAAGTCGAGAGCACTTTCGCGGCCGGCGACTGGCGATCCGGCTTCGCCTTCACGGCCGTGAAGAGGAGGCGCGCCGCGTCGATCCCGAAGCCCCGCAGCACCGCGCCGGACTGCTCCACCAGCGGCTCGCGCGGATTGCCCAGCATCTCAACGATCACCGTCATCGAACCGCGCGTGTCCGGACCGATCGCGACGAGCGCTTCGACGGCGCGACGCCGCGACGGCTGATCGGTACCGCGCAGCGTGTCGCACAGGACGGGAACCGAATCGCCGCCGATTCCCGCGAGCGCCTTCCCCGACGCGATGGCGAGCTGCACGTTCTGCCTGGCCATCGCCGAGCCGAGCGGACGGATGGCCTCGCGCGCATCGGGTCCGATCAATCCGAGCGCCTCCGCCGCTGCCGCTCCCGCGATGGGATCCTTCATCGCCTCGATGAGCGCCTTCACCGCCTGCTTCGCCTCCGCACCGGCCCTTCCGAGCGCCAGCGCGGCCGCCTGCCGCATTGCGTCCTCGGGGTCCTTGAGCAGCGGCAGCAGCACGAGCACCGCGTCCTTGCTCTGCGTGCGCCCGAGCGCGTCGGCCACGATGTGCCGCGAGACCTGAAAGTCCTTGAGCAGCGGCAGCATGTCTTTCGCGGCGCTCGCGGCGGGCTTGCCGATGCGCCCCAGCGCCCAGGCTGCCTTCTGTCGCACCTCAACATTGGGGCTTCTGAGAAGGGAACCCAGCTTCTGCGCCGCAGCCCCCGCCTTCTGCTCGAGTTCGCCGAGCATTCCGACGGTCACGATCGCCAGCTTCTCGTCGCCGCTCAGCAGCGGAATGAGGTTGGCAACGACGTCGTCACCGAACGAGAGCAGCGCCGTGCGCAGCGCCGGGATCGCGTCCCCCACCCTGCCCTTCACGGGCTTGATCTCCTCGCGCAGCGCGGCGATAAGATCAGGGATCGCCTCGCGGCCGCCGAGGCCGCAGCTCGCAATGACCTCCGCCGCCTGCGCACGGACGTCGGTGCGCTTGTCCTTCAGCAGCCCCCGGAGGTGCGGGACCGTTTCGGCGCGGCTCGGGTGCTTCATGAGAAGGCGCGTCGCGGCGGTCCGCTTGTTGACGTCGGCGTCGTTCATCTGCTGCAGGAGATCCGACAGCCGCTGGAGCGTCGGGGCCTGCGCGTGTGCGGCCATGGCGGCGAGGACAAGAGATGCGATCGCGGCGGACGCCTTCCCCATGTTCAAGCTGAGTTTACCCCATCGGCCGCGCCGCAAGGCGGGAGACGTTCAATCGCGTTTGCGCATGAGGCGAAGCTCGTCGCGGATCAATTCCGCGCTCGCCCGCTGCTTCCACCCCGCGGGCGCCAGCAGCAGCGCGCGCTCCGCATCCGCGATCGCCTGTTCGAGCAGCGCCCGTGCGGTCTCCCCGGACGCGCTCTCCATCATGAGACACAGGGCGGTCGCGCGCTGCAGATGACAGTCGGGATCGGCAGGGCAGGCCTCGATCGCGCGCGTCAATTCCGCGTGTGCATCCGCAAGATTCCCCTGCGCCGCCAGCACGGCTGCCAGGTTCCGGCGCGGGAAGGAGAGCGTCGGGGCCAGCTCAACCGCGCGGCGGAAATCCGTGAGTGCCGCGCCCAAATTGTCGCGTCTTTGGAGGATCAAGCCGCGTTCGTTGTGCATTTCCGCGAGCATCCGCAGGTCGTCCCCGTCCCGGGCCAGCTCGATCGCCTGCGTGCAATCCGCGAGGCACCCCTGCGTGTCCCCCAGCTCGCGCCGCGCGCGGGCACGATCGTAATATGCTCCGCCGTGCATCGGACCGATTTCGATGGCTCGCGACGCGTCCTCGATGCAACGACGCCACTCCCCCTTGGCGTACCATGCGCCTCCGCGATGGCCCCAGCCGTCCGACAGCCCGGGCGCCAGTTCGACAACACGCGTGAAATCCTCTATGGCCCCGTCGAGTTCTCCGCGCCGCTGCCGGAACCTGCCCCGGCTCACGAGCGCGATGATCGGGCGCGGCTGCAGCTCGATCGCCTTCGCGAAATCATCCGTGGCCTCGACGACGCGCCCGAGCTGATCGCGCGTGAGCGCGCGGACCACCAAGGCGAGCCAGTTTCGTCCGTCGATTCTCAGGCTGGCGGTCAGATCCCCGTCCGCTCCGGTGAAGTCCTTCAATTCGTGCCGCCGCATGCCGCGCATGAACGTCGCGCGGACGGAGTGCGGCATGCGCGCGAGCGCGCGCGTCTGCCATTCGAGGTCCACGGAGGGACTCTCCGACCAGCTGCCGAGCCAGCTCAGGTATTCCGCGCACGGAGCACGATCGTTGGCCTGCTGAAGGATGCGGACCCCCTCGTCCGCATTCCGATCGATGTAGTATCGCTGCATCGCCGCCGCCAGCGTCTCCATGATGTCGTCCTCGCGCGTGCGCGGCATGCCCCAGCGCTCGGTCCAACGATCGTGCCCGAGCTTGACGCTCCGGCTGATCGCACCTTGCGCGGCGACGAGCAGCGACTCCGCGTCACGAAACAGCTCGTCGTCGAGGCGGCCGGAAATCAGGAGCCGCGCGTGCTGCTCCGTGAGGATCCACCCGAGAAGGGAGTGACCGGGCCCGAATTCCGGATCGATCTTGAGCGATTGGCGCGCATCCGCCGCGGCCGCTTCGATATCGCCGAGGTAGAGACGTCCCCGCCCACGCACGTAGTACCCCTGTGGCCAGGCCGGCCTCGCGGCGACAAAAGCGTCGAGCCGCACGAGCGCCTCGCCGATCTGCTCGCGAACGCGCACGGGATCCTCGGCCGCGATGTCGAAGCCGTGCTTCGCCTGGACGACGTCCGCCCAGAGCGTCGAGAGTTCCTTGAGACCGCGCTCGCGCTCGATTGCCAGCGACCGCTCCCGCTCCAGCGCCCTCGACGCGGCGAGCCACCGTCCCCCCAGGACGGCGATGATGATCAACGCGACGACCGCCACGCCCAGCACGAGTTTGCGCTGAGCCATGCGCTTGCGCACGCTGTAGATGACGCTCGCGCGACGCGCCGTCAGCGGATCGCCCGCCAGCCAGCGGTCGAGATCGTCGGCCAGTTCCTTCGCGCCCCGATAGCGCCGCTCCGGAACCTTTTCCATGCACTTGAGCACGATCGTCTCGAGTTCGCCGTCGATCGACGGGTCGAGGCTCCGCGGACGGGGCGGCTCCGCCTCGATCGCCATTCGCAGCGTCTCGTACACCGTCGTGCCGCGGAACGGCGCCGCGCCGGTCAGCAGCTCGTACAGGGTCGCGCCCAGCGAGTAGACGTCCGAGCGGCCGTCGACGCGCTCGCCGCGCGCCTGCTCGGGCGCCATGTAATTCACGGTCCCCACAATCGTGCTGCTCAGCGATCGTTGTCCCGCGACCGCCCGCGCCATGCCGAAGTCAAGAACGTAGACGCGGCGGTCGGGCGTGACCATGATGTTTTCGGGCTTGAGATCGCGATGCACGATCTTGCGTCCGTGCGCGAAGGCGAGGGCCCGCGCGGCGTCGCGCACGAATCCGGCCAGCTCGCGCCGGTCGATACGCGGCCAGGTGCGCAGTGTCCGCCCCTCCACGTACTGCATCGCGAAGTACGCCTGGCCCTCGTGCTCGCCGAACTCATGAACGGCGGCGATGTTCGGATGCGAGAACCTGCCCGCGAGCACCGCCTCGCGGCGGAAGCGCTCCACCTCGACGGCGTCCTGCCCCTTGAGAAACTTGAGCGCCACCCACCGTGAGAGCTGCGTATCCCAGGCTTTCCAGACGACGCCGCCCCCGCCGCTGCCCAGGATTTGCGTGCGGACGAACTTGCCGACGCGCGCGCCGGGATCGTTGGGCAGGAGGGGATGGGGGCCGGTGTCGCCCATACTCATTCTGACGGCGGAGCGTCCTCAACCGCGTCCGCAGAAATCAAACCCAGGGAAGACAGGGCGCGCTTCGCGGCCTTCTGCTCTGCATCCTTCTTGTTCGCGCCCCACGCCGGCCCGTGCGTGCGGCCGTCGAGCTCCACGACGACCTGAAACAGCTTTTTGTGGTCGGGTCCCACTTCCTTCATGACGCGATACGCCGGGATGGCCTGCAGCTTTCGCTGTGCGTAGTCCTGCAGCAGCGACTTGTAATTCTTCTCGTGCCGGTCGAGGACGATCTCGTCGAGCTTGGCGCTGATCAGCCGGAGGATGAAGTCGCGCGCGGCGTCGAATCCGGCGTCGAGATAGAGCGCGGCGATGACCGCCTCGAGCGCGTTGCAGAGAATCGAGCTCGGCAGCGCCTTCTTCTCGCGCAGGCCGCGGCCGAGGATGACGATCTCGTCGAGCTCCAGCTCCTGCGCGCGCGCGGAGAGCGTCTTTGCGCTGACGATGATCGACTTCATCGTGGAGAGGTCCCCTTCCTCACACTCGGGGAACTTGATGAAGAGGAACTCGCTCACGACCTGTCCGAGGACGGCGTCCCCGAGGAACTCAAGCCGCTCGTTGCACGGCAGCTCCTTCTCCTTGGCCGACGAATGGGTGAGCGCCTGCTGGGCGAGCGCCGGATTGCGGAAGCGGTGCCCGAGCACGCGCTCGAGATGCGCGCAGATCTCCTCGCACGTGGGAACGGTTTCTTCCATCGAATCGGCGGTCGCGCGGGGAGGTTGCCGGTGATTCCCCGGATTGTACGGCTATCCGGGGGATGACAAGCAGATCCGCTGCGGCCGTTGGGATTCTGACACACTCTCGACCGCGTCACAAGTCACAAGTCGTTTGTGACCGGCGACCCGCGCCCCTAGAATACGCCCGCGATGCCCGACCTCTCCTGCGATGTCGCCATCATCGGCGCCGGCGTCATCGGAACCTCGATTGCGTGGCACCTCGCGAAGCGGGGCGTGACCAACGTCGTCGTCGTCGAAAAGGAGATCAACCCCGGCATGGGGTCGACCGCAAAGGCGGCCGGCGGGATCCGCGCGCAGTTCAACTCGAAGA
Source organism: uncultured Planctomycetales bacterium (assembly GCA_964468745.1). Classification (GTDB taxonomy): domain Bacteria; phylum Planctomycetota; class MHYJ01; order MHYJ01; family JACPRB01; genus JACPRB01. Next base: position 33,009 of record CAYXVY010000287.1, read on the forward strand.
TCAACGTCGAACTGTCGAAGCTCTCCATCCCGGCGTTCGAACGCTTCCCCGCCGAGATGGGAATGGACATCCAGTTCAACCAGGTCGGCTATCTCTGGATCGCGTCTCGCGACGAGGACCTGCGCCTCTTCGAGAAGATGGTCGCGGACCAGCGCCGGATGGGGCTGGACGTGCAGCTTCTCGACCGCGCGGGGGTCGCGACGCACGCACCGTACGTGCGCATCGACGACGTGGTCGGCGGCACGTTTCACCAGAAGGACGGCTACGCGCCGCCCGCCGACTACGTGATGGGATATCACAAGCGGTCAAAAGAGCTGGGCGTCCGTTACCTTCTCGCGACGTCGGTAACGGGCGTGGTGACGCGCGGCGGGGCGGCCGTCGGACTGAAGACGTCCGCAGGCGAGATCAGCGCGGAGAAAATCGTCTGCGCGGCGGGCGCCTACTCAGGGAAGATCGGCGAGATGATCGGAGTCGAGATCCCTGTCGTGCCCGTACGGCGCCAGTGCTTTGTCACCAAACCGATCCCTCTGCCGCATCCGATCCCGATGACGATCGATTTCGCCAGCGGCGTCTACATGCACACGGAAAGCGGCGGCGTGCTCGTCGGACTTGCCGATAAGAACGAGCCTGCGTCGTTCAACGAGACCGTTGATTCGGACTTCATCGCGAAGATGGCCGAACTGGCGATGTCGCGCGTGCCCGTCCTCGAGTCGGCGGAGATCCTGACCAGCTGGGCAGGTCTGTATGAAGTCACGCCCGACCATCATCCGATCCTCGGGGCGCTGCCGGGGCTCGCGAACTTCCATCTCGCGACGGGATTCAGCGGTCACGGCGTCATGCACGCACCGGCGACAGGACAGCTTCTCGCGGAACTGTTGACGACGGGCAGGACGAGTCTCGATATTTCCGCGCTGCGTTGGAGCCGATTCCGCGAGAATTCGCTGATACACGAGACTCACGTCATATGAATATTGTTTTCATCGGTACGTCAGAATTCGCGGTTCCGACTCTCGAGAAGCTCGCGGCTTCGAAGCATCGCATCATGTCCGTGCTCACGCAGCCCGACCGGCCGCGCGGCCGCGGGCTCGAGGTGCAGGCGAGCTCCGTCAAGGAGGCCGCGGTCGCGAAGAACCTGCATCTCATGCAGCCTGAGGACGTGAACTCGTACGAGTCGCTGCGCGAACTGCGGGCGCTCTCGCCGGACGTCATGGTCGTGGTGGCGTACGGTCAGAAGCTCGGCAACGAATTGCTGGGGATGGCACGGCGCTACGTCGTCAACATCCACCCCTCGCTCCTGCCGCGCTATCGTGGTGCGGAGCCGGTGGCGCGTGCGCTCCTCAACGGGGAGTCATTGACGGGCGTCTGCATCCTCAAAGTCGTCGAGAAGATGGACGCGGGTCCGATCCTCGGCGTTGCGCGCGTGCCGGTCCCGCCGGAGGCGACCACGCCCGAGATGGAGGCTCAGCTCTCCCAGATCGGCGCCGAGCTGCTCGTCGAGGTGCTCGACGCGATCGAAGCCGGGACAGTTGTCGAGCTCCCGCAGGATGAGCGCGACGCGACGTACGCCCGCAAATTCGAAAAAGGGGACGGCCGCATCGACTGGCGCAAGCCCGGCTTCAAGATTCAGAACTTCATCCGCGCCCTCCAGCCGTTTCCGTGCGCTTTCACGTTCCTCAACGGCACGCGCGTGACGGTCTACAAGGTGCAGTCGGTGCGCGGTCGCGCGCCACAGCGCCCGGGCGTGGTGACAGCCGCCGACAAGGACACGCTCAAGATCGCGTGCACCGACGGCGAGGTGGCGATTCTCGAGCTGCAGCCCGAGTCAAAGAAGAGGATGACGGTCGCGGAGTTCCTGAACGGACACAAGGTGACGGTCGGGGACGTACTGGGTTAGGCGGTGATGGGTCTTGAGTGATGAGATCTGAGCCGGAACGACCCACGCACAATTAGCGTTCATCACTATCGCTTCGTGCATCCGTAGATCGCGCACCCTCCGAAGTACGCCCAACAGTCGGAATGGTGCGGCGTGCGACACCGCTCGCACTCCCGCCGCGTGGAATCGAGGGCGGCGCCGCACACCGGGCACTTGCCCGACTGCGACACGATTTGCGCCGTCACGACAACGCCCGCCGTTTTACCGCCGGCGCGCAACATGCGGAGGATTGCAACGCAGTTCTCGATGAAGTCGATGAGAAGCCCTTCGTCGCCGATCATCAGGCGCGGCACCTGGATCGTGACGCCCGCCATTCCGGCATCGATGCGCACTCCGCTCGCGACGTACCAGTGCGTGTTCATCGCGGCGAGGACGTCCACATGTCGGCGGACGTCGGCGTCAACCACCTCGCGCACCCATGCCTCCGGCGATCCCTGGATGAGGAAGGCATCGTCGAAGGCTCTGTCTCCGGTCTGGATGTCCTGCGCGCCGAAGGCCTTGCGTACGCCGGCCCAGAAGCCCTCGGGTGCGAGTCTCAGCGTCCCCTTCGGCCCCCACTCGCACTGCAGCCGCGTCCACGGCGGTGCGTTCTTGCTCCCCGTGAAGTAGCTGAGCGTCGCCGACGCGCCGTCTATATTCATCACGAGCGACGAGCCGCTCCAGAACGACTCGACGATCGTGCCGCCGAAGTGTGCCGCGGCGGCCTGCAGATTCCGCGTCCGCCGGTTGCTCTCGCCGACGGCCCACGAGATCACGACAACGATCACGCCCGCCACGAGGGCGACCATCAGCAGCGCGCCGATGTCTTCCACGAGCGATAAGACTCTCCCGAACGCCCGCGATTATCTCAAATCGCGGAAGAAAGTGACGTCACGGGGCGTACTTCCCGGCAGATTGATGGTATAGAGCGGAAGGGATGGAAGACACCCGACTGCTGCAGCGCGCGCTCCAAGGCGATCCGACCGCATTCGGCTCCCTCTACGACCGAAACGCGGCCGCCGTCTTCGGGTACGCCTACCGCATGCTCGGCAACCGCACCGACGCCGAGGATGTGACGCAGGACGTCTTCCTCGCGCTGGCGCGGCGCGGCGGCTCGTATGACCCGACCCGATCTTTCAAAACGTGGCTCCTGACCCTGGCACGCAACGCGTCGATCGACCACCGACGCCGCAGGCGCTGCCGCCCCGCGGCCCCGATCGACCGCGATATCCTCGAGAGCGCCGTCGCCGTGACGCAGGAACGCGACGACACGGAGCTCCTCGAGCGGGCGCTGCCGCAGATTCCGGACGTCTATCGCGAGGCCCTATGGCTGTGTGACGCCATGGGGCTGAGTTACCAGGAGGCGTCGCAGCTCATGGAATGCGACGCCGGAACCATCGGTTCACGGATTTCGCGCGGAAGGCAACTCCTGCGCGACCTTTTCAAGAGGAACGGCCATGTCGTGTGACCCCTACCGCGAGAGCCTCAACGCAGGTGCACCCCTCGACGGCGATACGCTCGAACACGTGAAGACGTGTCCCGCGTGCCGCGACGAGTTCGCGCACGTCCTCGCGCTGCGCTCCTCGCGTCCCCAGCCGCCCCCCGAGCTGCGCGATCGGGTCCTCGCGGTCGCCGTTCCCCGTCGCGTCTTCCCGTGGCGCGCCGCCGCCGCCGCGGCCATCATCGCCGCGCTCATGGTCGGCTACGCCGCCGGCCGCGCGGCTGCGCCCATCGAGACGAAGATCGTCGAAATAAGGATTCCGGTCGAGAAGATCGTTGAAGTGCCCGTCGAGCGCATCGTCCAGGTCGTCAAGCCCGAACCCATCCGCCAGACCCAGCTCGCCGCGCTCGCCATCGCGCTCTCGACCGTCTACCAGGACTCCGTGCAGTGCCGGTGGCAGGGCCACTCGTGCAAGACAATCAGCGCGTGCAAGACGATCGCCCAGCGCTACCCGATGTGTCCGCTCGTACGGGAGTTGAAGACGCTGGAGAAGACGAACCCGGAGCTGGTTTCGTTCCACTAGGCAGTTCCGGATTTTGTGTTGTGAGTTGTAACCCACAACTCATCACTCATCACTTCGCGATCTTGAACGTCTTCTCGTTCGCCTTCCACCATCCCTCCGCCCCGGCAACCTGTACGCTCACCTCGTCGTCCGGACGGTAGACGTTCACCGCAACGCCGCCTCGTGTCAGCCGCCGGAGCGTGAACGACGCGTTCCAGCGTGTCTCGTGGTCAGCGTCCTTGAGAAACGCGAGCAGCTTCGGGATCGCCGATGCGTCCGTCCCGCGATCGAGCCCGATGAACGACGCGCGACTCACCCAGCGATTCGGGTCCTTCACGCCGGCGACGAGCATGTCGCGCGCTTTCGCGCCAGGCAGCCACCCGAGCGCGATCTGCAGCCACACCTTCGTCTCCACATCGGCTGCCGCCTCGCGCGCCGCAACGACGGCGTCCTCCGCCTTTGAGCAGTCCACGTACGCCAGGATCGCGGCGAGCTGCCGCTGCACGTTGACGTGCTGCCTGTCGCTCTGGACCGCGGCCGCAACCGCCGCGAGCCCTTGCGGGATATTCAGCACGTCGCGGTGCGTCATCGCGTCCAGCAGCGCGTAGTTAACGAAGTACGGCTCCACGGCCCACGGAAACGTATTCGTCATCCCTTCCTGCTGGATGTACGGCCACGCCACGAATCCGCTCCCCCAGCCTCGATCCTGGTTCTTCGCGACGACGTCCTGGTACTCCTTCACGAATGCGTCGATCTTGCGCGTCAGGAGTTCCGGCAGGGCATCGTACACGCGCCACTCGATCAGGAGCCCGATCAGCTGCTCCTTCGCCTCCAGATCCGACTCCTTCTTCACGGCCTCGACGATGAGGGCCGCCGCCTGCCTGCCCAGCGCGCGCAGGCTCTCGGCGGCCGCGTCGCGCTTGTCCATCTCCTCCGCATGCAGTTCCTCAACGCCCGCCTTCACCTTCGCGGCGAGCTCGTCGGCCGCAATCGCCTTGGGCTCCGGTTTCGGCCCGACCTGCTTCGGCAGCGCTTCGCCCGTCGCCTCCATCATCGCGCCGGCGCGACCGGAGCTCATCACGGCGAACAGCAACGGCATGGACAGCAGGCTCGTCTGTGCAAGCCAGCCCGAGCACGCGCCATCGGACGACATTGTCACCCCGTCCTTGTCCTCGGCGAGGTGCGCCGACGCCCACGTTTCGAGGTCGAGTTCCTTCGCGAAATCGCCGAGCTTCCCGCGAGTCATCGAATCGACCATCGTCCAGAGCGCGCGATTCTTTACGGCGATCATTTTCGACGCGGTCGCCGCCCCCTCGGGCAGCGTTTTGAACGCGCTCGTCCCCTCCCGCTTCGCCTTGAGCGCCGCGTGCAGGACGTCTCCGTTGAACCCGACCAGGATCGTGGAGCCATCGAGCGCGAAACTGAAAACCCGACGCTCCTCCTTGGCGATCCAGAGCGTCGCGTCGCCGTCGCTGACCGGCTCGCTCCCCATGCGCGGGGCGAGCTTCTCCATCGCGGCGCGCGCCTTCGCCGGGTCGCTTGCGCGACCCAGGAGAAGGACCGAACTCTGGGCGTTACGCCCGCTCGCGAAGCACTCGTCGCCCACGAAGGCGAGCGACAGTTCATTGCCGACGATTTCCGCGAGCTCTTCGGGCGTGAGGCCGATTTCACCCTGGAACTCCTGCGTCAACTCGTCGATAAGCGTGCCTCGACGCTCGCGCCCCTGCTTCGCCTCGCACGTATCCATGCGCGTGATCATGTCCCGGATGTCGCTCCAGACCTTGGCGCCGCTCTTGAGATTGAAATGGACCGCGAGCTGCGCCGACGACGGGACATACGCAAGCACGTCCTTCGGCCCCGCGGGCTGGGACCACGCCTCGAGAAGGCGGCAGGGCGACTCAACGTGAATGCGACCGCGCGCGGCGACCTTGTTCGGGCTGAGCGTCGCTTCAACGGTGGCGCCGCGAACCTTGAGTGCGTCCGTCACCGCGTCGATGGTGTCGAGTTCGTGCTGGGTGCTCCGGGCGGGTGCTCCCGGGCTGCTCGGTCCCATCATCTGCTTCCACGGCATGAATGCGAATCCGCGGAAAGACGGGCCATCCGCGGGCGACGTCGCGAACTTCGCGTAAAGCGGATTCTTGCGGAGGTCCGGCGAACTCCCCTTGCCCGCCGCTCGATCGAGGATCGCCGTCATCGTCTCCCACTGCGCGGTGACGACAAGGCGGCCGCGCGGAGCTGCGACCAGGAGCGGTTCGTGGAATTTCATCTCGCCGAGCTTGCGGATGGCGAGCACGGGAATCTCCTGGTGCTTGCGCTCCTCGAACGAGAAGACCTTGAGATCGTCATTCATGATCCTGCCGAAGAACGCCGCGTCGGACGACGTGGCGATGACCGCCCACGCGGGCTCGGTGCCGTCGCGGAACATGAGCACGGCGGCGAGGCGCTGCAGCGTGGGCAGCCCGGTCTCAAGATCCTTCAGCAGCTTCTCCGGGACGATGTCGAGTCCTTCCTTGACCGCCTTCTCGATCGACTCGCAGACCTTCGTCTTCCCGTCGGCCGTGCAGACGGTGCCGACGTAGTCCTTCCAGTCGCGCAGGATGAGCGGCGCGCGCGTCACTTCCGCGAAGAGCACGGTGTCGGCGGGGAGCAACTCCGCGATGTCGTCCGGCGCACCCGGCCCCGCGTCCTGGAACAGCGCGGGCCCCGTGGCCGAGACGAAGATTGCGCAGAGAAGCGCACCGATCGCCGACTTGATGAGCACCATGCGTCGCCCTCCCGTATCCGCCATGAAGACAAATCTAAGGCTCAAACAATGTGAGAACTATGACTATGTTCGCAAAGCGCGCATTACGCGGGTTCGCGAACTTGGACGGACGGCGTCCCGCCCCCTCACGGAGCAATCGCGGCGCCTGCGCTCAGCGCACGGATTCGACGCCTTCTCACGCGGCATTGAAAGTGTCTAAGGGCCCCCTGACGGTACGCGTCAATCACTCATGAGACAAGCAGCTCTCGGCATCATCGTCTGCGGGCTTTCCGCGTGCACCGCCGTGCGGATCGACAGCTCGCCCACCGACGGCCCCGACGCGTCGCTTACGGTGCGCGCCCTCGAGCACGGCACGACCCTCACCCGGGACTATCGCTTCGACATCGAGAAGGAAGGCAAACTGCTCGCCGGCTTCGATGCGAGCGGCATTCTGGTGAATCTCCGGCCGGGACGCTATCGCGTCCACATTCGGGGCCGGGGCATCGACAGGACAAAAGTGAAGATCGACCTGCACGGAGGCGAGCATACGACGTGCACGCTGCTGGCGGGCCACGCGCGGCGGCTGGAGCGCTATGAAGAAACTTTCAAGGAGGTCCTGGCGACGATCGGCAGGGTGGTGGCGTATACGGTGCTCGCCATCGCTGTGATCGCGGCCCTCCTGCTCGATGCATGCACGGACGGCGATGAGGACGACAGGGACGACTGTAGCGCCCCCCTACGTCCGCTTTGGCCACGGGCGTGCGGCGACGTCGGATACTAACTCTGCGCAACGGTGACGGATCGGGACCCGCCTTCGCCGACTCTCGCACGAATGGAGCGTGCTAACGGACTTCGGCGGGCAAGTCGGGGTTAGTCTTTCCGCGCCAGATACCCGAGGATCGCCCGATAGAACGCCAGCCGCTGGTCCTGGCGCCAGAGCTGCTGGTCGTCGGACGCCACGTACGCCGCGCGGCCGCGGCCGATGTCCCACGTCGCCACGATCGGCGCGCCCTCGCGCGTTTCCAGCAGCGTCGTCGCCCCCGGCCGCACGCGCACCGTCTGGTACCAGCGCAGCGGCCCGCACGATCCGAAGAACTCCTCGCGCGGCTCCGGGACGGCGACGTTCATCGCCGCGTGCGTGAGCCCCACAGACGTCAGCCGCACGTACGCTTGCTGCGGACGCGCCGCATTCGCAATTTCGACCGGCGCGATCCCGCTCAGCGACTCGGTCACGGCCGTCGAGTGCTCGCCGCCGATCATGCACACGCTGCCGCCGTACTGCAGCACGAATTCCTCGGCCGCGTCTTTCAACCCGAACGTCTGCAAATCGCCGAGCAGCAGCACGTCGTAGCTCTGCAGGTCGCCCGCGGGGAACGACCGGATCTCGGTGGGGAACGGGAACTGCACCAGCCACGACGACGTCTCGCTCTTCGCGACGCCCAGCTGCAGCGTCTGCACGACGTACCCCCGGTCCTCCAGCAGCGCCGGCTTCAGCGAACGATAGATGTACCGCGGCACCTGCTCGACCCAGAGCACGCGAGGCTGCGACATCTCGATCTCGTTGCGCAGCGACGCAAGGCGCGACCGGGCCTCGCCCTGCGCGTGCGCTTCCGCGCGGCGCAGATCCGGCAGCACCTTCCTCCCGAGCTGCAGGACGATCTTCTCGTACGACTTCGACCCCGCCGCCGCTCCCTGCAGCGCCTGGTCGACAGGGTCCGACTTCGGCACGACGGGCTGCACGCGCAGCGTGGCGACCGTCACCGCAACGATGACCGCCGCGGCGGCCGCGAGCGGCACGAGCGACGACGCGCGCCACTTCCGCGCGGGCTTGGACGCCACCGGCAGCTTCGCCGTCGGCTTGTTCGCCGTAACCAGGGCTGCGACCCGCTCCACCTCGGCCTCCTCGACCTCGGGGGCGAGCGCGGTGCGCAGCGTCTTCTCCTCGTGGCGCAGCCGCCTCAACGACGTCGTGCACTCGCTGCATTCGTGAACATGCGCCTCGATCGCCAGGCGATCGATCTCCTCGTCGATCTCTCGCGCGTGGCGGTCGAGCTCGTCCCACGACATGTGACGGCTCATGAGACCTCCCTCCGCAGGCGGCCACGGAGGAGTTGAAGCGCCTTGTGGACGCGGAGCTTCACGGCGTTCGCGGTGATCCCGAGCAGCCCTGCGATCTCCGCGTGCGGCAGCCCCACTTGGTACGCCAGCAGGAGCGACTCGCGCACCGACTCCGGCAGTTCGCGCACCGCGTCGAGCAGCCGACGGCGGTCCTCGCTGCTCGCGATCAAGCTATGCGGCCCGTCGAGCGTATCGGCGGTCTCGGGGACGGCGTCGATGTCGGTCATCGTGCGCCCGCGGAGGCGCTGGATGTCGCGCGCGCGGTTGATCGCAATGCGGAAGAGCCACGTCGTGAACTTGTACTCGCCGCGGTACTCGTGGAGGTGCGCCGTCATGCGCAGAAACACGTCCTGCGTTACGTCGCGAGCGTCCTCCTCATGATGGAGCATGCGGAAGACGAACGCGTGAACACCCGGGTAGAGTCGGCGAACGAGCGTCCGCAGCGCCTCCTCGTGCCCCTGTTGCGCACGCAGCGCGAGCGCATCGTCGGAGACGGAGGTATCGACGCGGGCGGTATCGGGCATTCAATAGTGATACGGAAGCAGCCCTTCCGGGGTGTGCGCCCGAACAAGAAATCCCGATCCCAATCCCGATCCGGTCTTGTCAGCACCCCTACCCAGCGTCGATCGCCCGACGGAGCGAGCGCACGAACCGCTCGACGTCCTTCGCCGTGCCCCCGTCGCGCACGATCTTGAGGAGCGCGCTCCCGACGATGACGCCGTCGGCCACTCGCGCCACGGCCCGCGCCTGCGCCGCGGTCGAGATGCCGAATCCCACGCACAGCGGCTTCTTCGTGCAGCGACGGACGCGGCGCACGAACCCGGAGACGTCCCCCGCCGCCTTGCCGCCCGTCACGCCCTTGACGGCGACCAGGTAGATGAAGTCGCGCGAGACGCGATCGATGAGCCGGATGCGTGCATCGGTCGTGGTGGGCGAGCAGAGGAAGATGAGCGGGATTCCCGCCATCGAGGACGCCGCGCGCGCCTCCTCCGACTCCTCGGGGGGCAGATCGGGAATGACCGCCCCCGCCAACCCCGCACGCTGGCACCGGTTGAAGAATCGCGGGAGTCCGAACTGCACGACGGGGTTGTAATACGTCATGAACATCAGGGGCCGCTCGCGGAATTTGTCGGCGATGGCGAACGCGTCCCCCAGCGTCGTCCCGTTGTCGAGCGCCGCCTGCGATGTCGCCTGGATGACGGGCCCGTCGGCCAGCGGGTCGCTGAACGGAATGCCCAGCTCGATGCGGTCCGCGCCCCCGGCCGCGCAGGCCTTCAGCAGCTCGACACATTTCGACTTGGATGGGTATCCGGCGGTCACGAACGGAATGAGCAGCGGCGACATGAGTCGCAGAACTATATCAATTTTGTTTACACGCATTGACATCCAGATTCGTCATACAGAGTAGGAGGGGCGTGCGGCAATCCGAGCGGGGCCGCCGCCGTTGTGCAGTATGTCGTTCATCTTCAAGATCGACCGTCTCATCGTCGCGATCGCCCGGTACAAGGCCGAGGGAGGCGACATGAGACCCATCGAAGCGGAGCTCGCTGAGATCGAGCGGCTCGTCCAGCAGGGCCGATTCGACGCGGCGGAACTTCGCCTCGGTGCGCTGGTGACGTCGATGCGGCGCGGGCCCTTGAGGCCGACCGCCTGATCACGCCAGCGATTTGACCTCGCCAACGACCTCTCCGAGGTCGATCGTCCGACGGCGCGCCCGCGTCGCCAGGGCCAGCATGCTCGACACCGCGAAGGCCGCGCCCGCCAGCGCCGCGACGATGCGAGGCATGCCTCTCGCGCCCAGGGCCGCAAGCAACGACGCCGAGGCGACCAGCAGCAGACGAATGCCGATGATGTCGCCGAACACGGAGTACGCGGCGACCCCGTGACGTACGAGCCGCCCGAAATTCATGTGCGCCCGCCCCGCGAGTCTCGACGCGCGCGCCGTGGGAATCGAATCGTACGGCAGACCGCTCCGAAGAATCGCGGCCGCATAGTGTTTCGCGAGCCCCCCTGCGACGACCAGCCGCGGCAGGAGTGCCGACGGCACGGCACTGAAGTTCCCGAAGCGGATGCCGACGCCCGTCAACATGCGGAAGAGAAGCCGGTAGATGACGTAGAACAGACGGAACAGTGTCCCCGCGGAGCGCTGCATCCGCGCCGCGAAGACGACGCGCGGCGAAGCCTGGATCTTGAGCGTCTCGAGAAGCCGCACGGCATCGGCGGCTGCATCCTCCCCGTCGGCATGCATGACAACAATCTCGTCCGGCTTCAGGACGGACGCCGCATACGTCAACCCGATGGCGATCGCGCGCTGGTGGCCGCCATTGCGCTTGAGCACGAGTCTCGACACGCGTCCCACCGACCTGGGGCGCACGGACAGAAAGGGCTCGGGCGGAGGGTGCGTCGAACCGTCATCGACGAGCAGGATGTCAGCGCTCAGCTTCCTCGCCTGCAATTCCCCGTCCAGGTGCGCAACAAGCAGCAGCGCGGACTCCCAGTCGTTGTAGACCGGCATGAGGACGAGGCAACCCACGGCTACCGCCCGTTGCGACGCGCCGCACGCACGATATCGACGTCCTTGTCGCCGCGACCACTGATGTTGACGACGAGCACCTGCCCGCGTCTCATCTTTGGCGCGAGCTTCTCCGCGTAGGCGACGGCGTGCGCGCTCTCGAGCGCGGGGATGATCCCCTCTTCGCGCGCAAGACGGTGGTACGCGGCGAGCGCCTCACGGTCCGTGACGGAGACATATTCCGCGCGGCCACAGTCCTTGAGCTTCGCGTGCTCGGGCCCCACGCCCGGATAGTCGAGTCCGGCCGAGACGGAGTGGGTGGGAATGACCTGGCCCCACTCATCCTGCAAGACGTAGCTCATGCTGCCGTGCAGCACCCCCGCGCGACCCGCGGCGAGCGTCGCCGAGTGCTTGCCGCTCGCGATCCCCTCGCCCCCGGCCTCGACACCGATCAGGCGGACTTTCGCGTCGCGGATGAAGTCGTGGAAAATCCCGATCGCGTTCGAGCCGCCGCCGACGCACGCGACCACCGCGTTGGGTAGCCGCGGCTTGAGTTGCGCGCGCACTTCCTCGCCGATGACGCGCTGGAAGTCGCGCACCATCGCGGGATACGGATGCGGGCCGACGACGCTTCCGATGATGTAGTGCGTCGTGTCCACGTTCGTGACCCAGTCGCGGATCGCCTCGTTGCACGCGTCCTTCAGCGTCTTCGTGCCGCTCTCGACGGGAACGACGGTCGCGCCGAGGAGATTCATTCGCCAGACGTTGATCGACTGGCGTCGGCAGTCCTCGGAGCCCATGTAGACGACGCACTCGAGTCCGAAGAGCGCGCAGCCGGTGGCGGTTGCGACGCCGTGCATGCCGGCGCCGGTCTCCGCGATGATCCGCGTCTTCCCCAGCCGTTTGGCGAGAAGGATCTGGCCGAGGACGTTGTTGATCTTGTGCGAGCCTGTGTGGTTGAGGTCCTCGCGCTTGAGCCAGATTTCAGGCTTGCCGATGCGCGACGTCCAGCGCTTCGCGAGGAAGAGGGGGGTGGGCCGTCCGACGAAGGTGCGGCGATAGTGCTCGAGCTCCTTCCAGAACGAGCGGTCGCTCTTCGCCGCCGTGTACGCGCGCTCGAGCTCGTCGAGGTTCGCGATCAGCGTGTCGGGAACGAAACGCCCGCCGTACGCGCCGAAGCGCCCGCGGGCGTCAGGCCAGTTCCATGCGACGTGCGGCATTCCTTCCCCACCACGGAGACACAGAGAATACTTTGGGGGCGGGTTCGGTCACAAGAGACAGAATCTCTGCGACTCCTTGCCTCTGGGGTGGAAAAGAGGCTACCTCACCTCGACCTTGATTCTCTGGGTCTCGCGGTCGGCGAGCCGCGCATTCTGGATGAACGCCCGCACCTTCGCGCGATCCTTGCGCCCCGGCGCACTCTCGGTGCCCGACGCGCTGTCCACCCCGAACGGCCGCACGCGCGTGATCACCTCGTGCACGTTCTCGGGGGTCAGCTTGCCCGACGCGAAGACCTTTCCGAATTTCTTCGCGCAGATCGCCCAGTCGTGATCGATCTTCGTCCGCGCCGCCTGCCCCTTCGGCACGTCGAGGAGGTACGCCCAGCAGTCGTATTTCTTCAATCCCTCGAGCGCCTCGGGGGTGAAGGTCGTGAAGCTCTTGATGACCGGTACGCCGAGCGCCGATGCGTACTCGGGCGTCTCGCGGCCGTGCAGCTGCGCGAGGGGGAGTCCCGTCTCGGCCAGCAGGGAGCGCACCTCGTCGAGCGGCTGGTCGTTAAAGACGCCGACGCATTGCCGCGGGTCGGCCAGCTTGCGAACGATGTCCCGCGCGACGCGCGCCTCGATGGTGCGCGGGCTTTTGCAGAAGATGAAGCCGAGCAGGTCGGCGCCCTCCGCGAGGGCGATTTCCGCGTCGGCCGCGGATGTCACGCCGCAAATCTTGATTTTCAAAGGCTCCCTCTGCGAGCACCCAGAATATAGGTCGGGGGGAGGGCCATCGCAAGCCGAAAGACCGAACAGGGAGAACACGAAGGTGCGTTTGTACGTCTACATCTGTGGTTTCGCGTGTTTCGTATTTGCTCGGTCGCTGTGCTAAACTGATGACGTCCATGCGGCGGTTCTACCTGTCGGTGATTTCGGGGCGGCGTCGCGGCGTGCTCGCCTTTCTCGTGCGCGCACTCCTCGCGGCGGCAACCGTCGTCTATTACACCCTGCACAAAATCCGCCACTTCCTCTATCGCATCGGGGTCTTCCGGAGCGTTCGACTGCCGGTCCCCGTCATCAGCGTCGGCAACCTCACCGCCGGCGGCACGGGGAAGACTCCGTTCGTCGAGATGCTGGCGCGCCGTCTCGCGAAGCGAAACCTGCGCGTCGCCATCCTCGCCCGCGGCTACGGCCACCGCGACGACGGCGGGGACGACGAACAGATGCTCGCCGAAATGGAGCTCGAAAACGTCGCCCGCCTCACAGGACCCGACCGCGTCGCGCTGGCGCACCGCGCCGTCCGCGAGTACCGCGCGGAAATCCTGAT
>CAYXVY010000288.1:0-14337 GCA_964468745.1 uncultured Planctomycetales bacterium
GCACGCCGCTGGACCGCGCCGTGGTATTCGTCGGACTCGCGGACCCGACCAACGCGGTGTTCAACGGAACCGGCTCGATGCCCGTCTGCTTCTCGTCGAGCGACACCGTGACGCTCCAGGCGCGCGCGACGATGCACACAAAGGCCGGCACGCCGCAGGCAGAGTCGGGATACCGCGAGGTCATCGATCTCGGACCTCCCGCGCCGATCCTGTGGTCGATCGAGAGCCAGCACGACTTCGACCGGTACATGTCCGCGGTCTTCTTCGGCGCGCTCGATGTGGTTCCGACGGGACCGAATCCATTCGCCAACTTCCTCACAGGGTTCCCCTGGGGCAACCGATACGTCACGTTTCCAAACCGGTTTCCGACCGCGAGCGACAAGACGCTCAAGCCGATGCAGGCACCGCCGAATGAGGCGTACGCCCAGCTCGACCACTTCCGCGATTTGCGCGGCACGGCGCAGTACCTGAACTACCGCGACCACTTCGACACGAATCCCCTTGATGTCGAAGGGCGCAAGCTCACGGGGAGCGCGTCGGTCGCGTACCCGTGGACGAACGCATTTTCCATCAACCCGAATCCATTGAACGCCACGATGCTCTTCAACATGCCGGATGCGGCTGCGGGCGGCTTCGAAATGTGGGTTCGCTTCGACACGGTGGGCAACGTGCAGTTGCTCGACATCAAGGAAGCGGACACGATGAATCGGGTCACGCTGTCGGCCACCGGCACGGAGCTGCTGCTGCGCGTGACGGACGCCACGATGGACGATCCCACCGTCCTGCTCGAAAAGGGCTACGCCGAGGTGCGGCAGCCGTTCATCCCCATGAGCGACACGTGGTATCACGTCGGCGCGTACTGGAAGGGGACGCGCTGGGGGCACCTGGCGGTGCTGCTTGACGGCTTCTCGGATCCGCTGTCCAAGTTCAAACATGTCGACCTCGCGGGAAACGCGACGATCACGGAACTTGCCTCCGCGATGGCGGCACCGGCGGATCCGCCGGTCGCCGTGCCGCCGGCCCTTCAACAAGTGTTGCCGCCCACGGGGATCTCGCTGCGCGACAACGCGTGGATCCCGACGCCGCCGCCCGGCGAACTTCCGCCGAGTCAGCCGCACCAGCCGAGCCCGCCGTATCCGTCGGCGGGGCCGCCCTGGTACGTCACGCCGGACGAGCCGAATTACACGCCGCTGCTGATCGGCGACGAGGTCGTGCACTACGACAAAACGAACAACCGCGCGTGGCGCGCAATGCGCGGCACGACGAAGCGCGATCTTCCCGCCGGCGCGAAGGTCCAGCTCTTCGGGTACTCGAGCAAGCTGCGTCCGCTGGATCTCGATCTCGATATTTCGGTCCCGCAGGGGGTGCCGCCGCTGGTCGTGAATACGCCGTTCACGCTCACCCTGCGGTTCAGCCGACTGCCGTCGACGAGCGGTCAGATGCGAGCGCCGATCGGCATGAACCAGACCGTCACGGTGCGCGGTGACCCCCAGAACAACCCGATCGTCGTCGTCGGAGCCACCACGATTCCGATCAACGACGTGCCCGCCAACCCGGTGAGCGACTTTCCGCCGGAAGGGTACATCCGCATCGGCCAGGAGGTGATCTACTACGCGAGCTACACGACGGGCGCCACCGCGCAATTCAGCGGCTGCATCCGTGGACAGTTCGGTACGGTGGACCAGCCCCACAACGCGAATGACCAGGTGGAGTGCTGGTGCCTCCCCGTCACCAACACCACGGGCTACCTGTCGCCGACGTACGTGCAGGTCAACGACGAGTGGTTCGGGCCGGCACAGTCCGTCGTAGGTCCGGGCGGCGCCTACTGGGTCGGATGCACGCTCGGCACCGCTCCCGTCGTCCCCCTTTCGTTCGGCCGCGGCATCCGGGGCTCGCAGTGGACGATCCACGCGGCGGGCGAGAACGTGACGCCCGTCTTTGCGGTGGCCGACATCGACATCGCGATCCGCCGTCACAACGCGAAGCGCTGGGACTGGGTGACGGTGATCGACGCCGCCAACCAGCGCGAGCTGCGCCGGATCCGGCGTACAACGCATTACCAGGTGCCGTACGTGCGCACGTTCGGGGCGGCGCCGAATCCGATCATCGTCGTTCCGCCGTGGCAGATGACGCCGTGGGAGCGCTGGACCCCCGGAACCCAGCTGCCGTCGAACACGTACCCCGTGCAACTCGTGGCGTTGTGGAGCCACGTGCCGCGTGCGTACGTCCCGGACAACCAGTATGTGCGCATCCTGAAATGGCCGTCGGGCGAGTTGCTCGACACGTCCTGGCTGCAAACCCAGAATCCGCAAGTGGCCGTCGGCTCGGCCGGCATGACTGTCGACGAGGTCAAGTTCTTCGCGTCGCCGAAAGGCGGGTTCGCGCTGGTTCCGCAGGCGGACGCCACGGTGACGACGGTGACGATGAACAACGCGGGCGGGCTCGGGCAGGGCGAAGGGGCGATCAAGATCGGCGACGAGATCATCGGCTACGCGCGCGTGAACAACAACGACCTGCAGCTGTGCTCGCGCGGGTGGCTCAATTCGGGCGCGCATGTGCATGCGCCCGGCGAGCTTGCGTTCAACATGTCGTTCCTCCCGATCACCAAGATGCTGGCGAATGCCGCGCCGGACGACCGGATGATCCAGGTGACGCGGCCCCTGCAGGGCAGCTACGTGCCGGGCGTCGCGTTGATCAACCAGGAAGTGGTGCATTTCGAGGCCATCGTCAACAACGGCCAGGCGCTCGATTGCTTCACGCGTTTCGACGGGCAGGGGTTGTGGCGCGGCCGGTACGGGACGACGCGAGCGGCGCACAACCAGGACGTGCTGGTGTACGGGATCCCGTTCCGCTACCTCGACACGTACGTTCCGCAGCAGTGGGACAATCGCAGCGCGCACTACCATGCGGCGCTGACGATGCGCGGGGCGCGGTGGCGCTCGGTGCAGTACACCGAGGATGTGCCGCAGAACGATCCGCTCGTGCGCGCGCGGCTTGCGGTGCGCGGCGACGGGATGGGCGAAATGTGGGACGCGGCGCTGCAGGACGACCGGACGATGGTCTGGGAGTTCATGAAGCCGGGCGTCAAGCACCCGATCGAGTACTTCGGGGGGCAGCACGATCCGTGGCAGCTCGACGTGCGTTTCCAGATGGAGTACCTGCCGGGCGGATACTGGCCCGCGCACGCGTGGAAGCGGACGCCCAAGATCAAGGAACTCAAGGTGGAATACGACAGGCCCACGAAAGTTCTGTTCCACGAAGATGAATAGCCGCCCCACCCCGCGGAAAGCTCTGTGTCCGCGAACGCTCCGCGGTTCCGCGGCTCGCTCGGGCATGACGCTCCTCGAGGTCCTCGTCGCGTTCGTCATCTTCACCATGCTCGTCACGGCGCTCGTCACTCTGGCCACCGCGGGCCTCGAAACATGGTCCGGGGGCGAGCAGCGCAAGGACGTCATGGACCGCGCGCAGCGGCTGCTCGACCAGATCGCCGACGACGTGCGCAACGCGTACTCCGACCAGATCTGGCACGTCGATGCGATGGGGAACGAGTACAAGCACGCCGGATTCACGTGCGACGCCGATCCGCAGAAGGTACAGCGGCTGCGGTTCGTGCGGTCGGGGCATCTCAGTCGCGTGAACGCGGATCCGGACATCCGCGTGCGCGCGCCGCAGCTGCCGGATCTCAACTACACGCAGCTCTGGGAGATCGCGTACGTGATGGACGCGGACCCGAAGAGCGGCCGGCTGTGGCGCGGCATCCGCACATTCGACCGGCGTAATCGCGAGTCGATCCTGAACGCGGACGAGATCGGGAACACGGCCAGCAACTTCTTCCGGCAGAATTTCCGCGCCGTCGACACGGGCATTCTCTGGATCTCGTTTCGCTTCTGGACGCCGTACACCAATACGTGGGCGACCGTCGGCGAGGATGCGTATATCTGTCCGAATCGCGGCCACGCGCTCGTGGCGCTCAACTCGCAGGCGAAGTGCCCGATCTGCCAGAAGGACACGCAGAAGACTCCGGGGCAGGCGCCACGGCGGACGCGGGACGCGCGTGAGATCGTAGGCCCGTCCCTGCTGTGGGATTCCTCCCGCGTGATCAACGAAGGGGACGTGGCCCGCTTCTTTCTGCACAAGAGCAAGCGTCTGAACGATCCCGACTTCAGCTATCCCGAGATCGCGCAGGTGACGCTCGTCATCGAGTCGCAGGCGTCCGAGGGGCGCGGGTCCACGCTGGTGGACGGCATTTCCGAGAGCGACGTGTCGATCCGCGTGACCAGCACGCGGGGCATGCCGGACGCGCCGAACTTCGTGAAGATCGACGGCGAGTGGGTGGAGTACAGCGAGAAGTCGATGACGGAACTGAAGCTCAAGAGGCGCGGGGCGCGCGCTTCGGTGGCGGCGTCGCACAATCCCACGGCGCGGGTCCGCTTCGGCGAGACGTACGTGCGGGACGTGCACGTGCCGGCGTATCTGGAGTCGATCCGATGAGATGCCGGGGACGGTGCGGATTTATCCTCGTTCGCCGAGCCTCCATCGGCGGAGCGTGCTCGCGGGCTTCGGAGGGTTCCGCCTCGCCTCATCTGAGGCGGCGAGGCTTCACGTTGCTCGAGGTTCTCGTCGCGATGTGCGTGCTCGTGATCTCCATCGCTACGATACTCCCGCTCTTCGCGGTGGGGACGGCGAGCCATCAGCGCGCGCTCAACCAGTCGCAGGTCAGCCTGATCGCGCCGGCGATCGAGGCGAAGCTGCAGGAAGACCTGACCAGCGACCGGCCAAAGGAGATCAAGGACGCGCAGATCGTGTACCAGGGGCGCGTCTACCGCTACGACGCGGTGTTCAGTCCGCTCGACGTGACGGACGTCGCGCGCTCGGCGTTCGTGGTGCGCGTCGCCATCAAGTGGAAGGACGCGAACAAGGAACGCGTCGAGTTGTTCGACACGATTCTCCTGCGGCGGCTGAAGCGCTGAGCCTGCGGATCCCGATCCCGATCTGCTATGCTCGCGCCGCATGCGCTGGACCCGTTCGGAGATCACGCGCGTCTTCCGCGAGCGCGGCATCCATCCGAAGAAGTTCCTCGGCCAGAACTTCCTCGTCGATGAGAACTTCCTCGACGCGATCGTGCGGTCCGCGGAGGTGGGTAAGGGGGACGGGGTTGTCGAGATCGGCTCCGGCCTCGGCAGCCTGACGGAGAAGCTTGCCGGGGGGGCGGGACACGTGTGGGCGTTCGAGATCGATCCGGAGCTGTTCGAGCTGTCGGTCGAGGCGCTTGGGGCGCGTCCCAACCTGACGATCGTGAATCTCGACGGCGCGGAATTCGCGAGCCACATCGACCCTGGGATCTACACACCTCTCAAGGTGGTGTCGAACCTGCCGTACTCGGACTGGCAGCGCATCCTGCTGCGATTGATGTCGACCACGTTGCCGGTTGCAGGGCTGTACCTGATGCTGCAGACGGACGTGGTGGATCGCCTCGCGGCCGCTCCGGGCGAGGGTGCGTACGGTCCCATGTCGGTCATCGCACAGGGCCTCTATGAGTTGAAGGTGCTGCGACGAGCGGGGAAGGGGCTGTTCTTTCCCGCGCCGCGCGTCGAGTCGACGTTCTTCCGCCTGCGACGTCGCACGTCCGGCGCGTTCGAGTGCGAGCCCGGCGAGATCCCGCGGATCGAGAAGGGGCTGCGCGCGTTGTTCGCCGGCCGGCGCAAGCAGTTCAAGGCTGCGGCACGGCGCCTGCGGCCGGCGCTGCTGGACGAGTTCGCGGGCCTCGCGGAGCGTCGCGTGGAGAGCATCGAGCCGCCGACCCTGCTCACGATGGCGGCGCTGCTGCGATGAGGGACGACCCCGATCCCGATCAGAGCGCTCGTGTCTCGAGAATCGCTCCGCACTTGCGGAAGTGAGCCTCCTGCTCGGGGGAGTACTTCGCGCCGCGCAGATCGACGAGATGGAAATCGACGTTTTCGATGCGCGCACCGCGGAGGTCGGTGCGGCAGAGGTTGGCCACCCGGACGTCCTCCGGCGCTTCGTTCGTGTAGTAGCCGGTGCGGGTTCCTTCCGAGGGTCCCTTGAAGAGCAGGCCGCTGCGGGAGGAGCCGCGGTGAAAGCTCGCCCCGGAAAGGTCGGCGTAGAAGAGGCACGCGCCTTCCAGATCCGCTCCCGCCAGGCGCGCCCCGCGAAGACAGGCATTTCGGAAATTCGCTCCGGCGAGGAAAGCCTCGGAGAGGTCCGCCTCGTTGAGCCAGGCACCCTCGAAGTTCGAGCCGGCCAGATGAACGCCGGCAAGGTTGCAGTGCTGGAGGCCGGCCCGGACGAGGCTCGCGCCGGTCAGGCAGGCGCGGCTGAGGGGCAGGGACTTGAGCGTGGCTCCCTCGAGATTCGCCCCCGTGAAGTCGGTTTCGAAGATGAGCGCATCCTGGAGATTCGCATCCCCAAGGTCGGCGCGCACGCAGCGCGCCTTGCGCAGATCCGCGCCGGTGAAGTCCGTCTGCCGGAGCTGCGCCCCCTCGAAATTCGCCTCGCCCGCCCGGATTCGAGGGAGTCTCGCCAGCGGCGCCCTCACGTACGAAAGATCCGCGTGCGTGAAATTCGCCTCCTCGGCGGCGAATCGAGCCATGGCCGCACCGCGCAGCGCGGCGCGCTGGAAGTCGGCGTGGGCGGCCGTCACGTCCTCGAGGTCGCCCTCGACGAGATAGGCATTCGAGAGGTCCGCGTGCGCGAGACTGGCGCCGCGAAGAACCACGCGTCGCCAGGTGATCCCCGACAGGCGCGCGCCGTCGAGGTGATACTTGCGCCCCGGATCGGGAATCCACGTGAGATCCGCCGCCGCCAGTACGCTTGCTCCCATCGCGTGGATGCCGTGCATGGGGGAGGACACCGAGCGCTGCAGGAAGGCCATCGCCTTCGGAGCGTTGCGGAGATTGAGCGCCGTCTCGGCGATCACGTCGTCGCCGAAGCCGCTGAACCAGTATCGCTCGATGTTTTCGAACTCCAGGTCGCTGATGAGGTTTGCGGCGGCGAGCATCGTCTGGATCACGCCGCTGCGCAGCAGCTCGTAAGCGGATGCCCCAGGATCCAGCGGTTGCGCGCCCGGAGCGGGGGGAGCTGATACGTGCGTCGCCGCGATCGTCGAGCGCAACGTCGATGCACTCAGCTCGGCGCGCGTCTCAAGCCGCGAGCGGCCGACCCAGCGGCGCGTCTCAGCATCGAGGGTGAGCTCGATCTCGCGTTGGAGAATCTCACGCACGCTCGTCGAGGGTGACGTTGCGAGGCGATCGAGCACGAGGCACATCAGCCCCGGCGTGCCGCCGATCAGATCCCGATCCGGCAGCTGCCGAAAGCGCTTGAGAACGTCCCCGCACCGTGCGCGCTGACGCGCGAGCAGATATTCGAGCACGTCGTCGTCGTCCCACGGCGACAGGGTGAACGCGTGCCGCGCATGCTCGCGGAACGCGTGCGCGCCGGTGAATACGACGGCGCCGTGCACGAGGGCGGCCGCGACCTCCGCGTCCGTCGCATCGTCGATATAGATCGGACCCGGCAGCACCGCCGCGAGATGGGCAAGCGCGGTGGACTTGCCCGATCCGGGGAGCCCGTCGATCAGGATCGGCACCGCGAGCCGGACGTGCGGTGTCACCGCTTCGTGGAGCCACAGGGGCTCCGTCCCCGCCGGCGAATAGACGCGGGGGCGGACCGGGGCCGGGCGCGGTTGAACGACCCTCTCCATAGTTCAATAATAGACGGTTGCGAAGCGGGAATGACACGGGGGCCGTAATACGTTTAACAATCGATAACCAGTTGACGTCCAAGAAGTCGCGGCTAAGATACCGAGTCCGTTCATACCCAAATTGGGGTCACAATTGGCATTTATCTCCGACGAGTCCATCCTTGAGGTCAAGAGGGCGGCCGATATCGCGGAAGTAGTCCAGAAGTACATCCCCTCGCTGAAGAAGGCAGGGGCTAATTTCAAGGCTCTCTGCCCCTTCCACGAGGAAAAAACGCCCTCGTTCAATGTCCATCCGGAGAAGGGGATCTTCAAGTGCTTCGGGTGCGGCAAGGCGGGGGACGCCATCGACTTCGTCAGGGAAATGGACAAGGTCGAGTACCCGGAGGCGATCCGAATCCTGGCCGAAATGTCGGGCATCACGCTCGCGTACCAGGAAACGGGCGGGCCGGCCGGACCTCGCAAGGAAGACCTCTACCGCGTCAATGAATGGGCGGCGGGCGTCTTCCGCAAGCTGCTTGCTGCCGACGAGGCGGCCCATGCCCGCGCCTATCTCCAGAAGCGCGCCGTTACCGCCGAGACCGAGGAGACGTTCCGACTCGGCTATGCGCCGAACGAATGGGAAGGCCTCCTCTCGCGCGCGCGCAAGGCCGGCTACAGCGACGACCTCATGATCGCCGCCGGCCTCGCCATCAAGCGCGACAACGCCCCGGGATGTTACGACCGCTTCCGCAATCGCGTGATGTTCCCGATCACCGATTCGCGCGGCAAGACGGTCGCATTCGGCGCGCGCTCTCTCGGCGAGGACGAGGGCGCGAAGTACATCAACACGAGCGAAACCGCCCTCTTCTCGAAGGGGCGGAATTTCTATGCCCTCGATCTTCAGCGCGACGCCATCGAGAAGTCGCGCACCGTGTACATCGTCGAGGGGTACTTCGACGTGATCCTGCCGTATCAGCACGACGTGCGCGGCCTCGTCGCCACGCTCGGAACGGCGCTGACCAAGGATCACCTCAAAGTGCTCCGGCGCTACGTGGACAAGGTCGTGCTCGTGTTCGACGGGGACGCGGCCGGCCAGAAGGCGAACGAGCGCGGGCTCGACATGCTGCTCGCCGAAAACATGGACCTGTACGTCGCGGCGCTCCCCGCCGACGAGGATCCATGCGACGTCGTCGTCAACCGCGGCGCGGACCGTCTGCGCGCGGCTCTCGAGAAGCCGCAGGAGATTTTCGAATTCCTCGTCAAGTCGCTGCAGGCGAAGCACGGCTCCGGCACGCCGGCCGCGCAGGCGCGCATCATCAATGAGGTTCTCGACCGCCTGCGGCAGATCCCCGACCCCGTGAAGGTCGAGGTCTTGCTTCGCCAGGTCGCCTTGACCTTCAAGCTCGACGAGCGGACTCTGAGGGCCAAACTCGCAGGGGGCACCCCCGCGAAGATCGACGACAAGCCTGAGGAGGAAGACGACGACAAACCCTCCGCCGAGGAGAGCGCGGGTCACAACCTGCTGGGCTTGTTGCTCGCGTGCCCGGGGGTCGCTCCGCTCGTCAGGCAGTCCGTTCCGATCGACAAGTTTCCGGGGCGGATGGCGCGCGATGTCGCGTCGAAGGCCTATGCGAGTCCCGCCCTTTCGGGGGGTGACCTGCTCGCGCTCCTGGAATCGCCGGCGCAGCGTCAACTGGTCGCGAGTCTTCTCGCGCAGACGATCGACGAGCGCGCGGGGCAGTCGATTCTCGAAAGGTGCCTTGACTACCTGCGCGATCGCGAGGTGAGCAGCGTCGTGCCGCAGCTCAAGGAAGCGATTCGAGGCGCAACCAACGAGGAGCAAACGCGTTTACTACAAGAGGCGATAAGACAGCGGGACAAGCAGCCGATACGGACGCGCTCGCTGCCGGGACATGGGTCGAGGTAGAGGAGGGTTGAGTCCATTCTGAAGCAAACAAAACAGGGTGAAGAACCCGCAGAGGAAGCGGCCGTCGAGCCGGGCATCGAAAAGCTGACCCCGGAAGTCAAAAGTCTCATCGAGGAGGCCAAGAAGAAGGGGTTCGTCACCTACGACGAACTGAACAAGGTCCTCCCGGACGACACGGTCTCGCCCGAGAAACTCGACAGCATCTTCCAGATGCTCGACGAGATGGGGGTCGAGATCGTGGACGAGTCCGCTCGCACCACCGCGGCCGGCGAGAAGGAGGGGGTCGACGACGACGACGACGAGCGCGGGGAGGTCGAGGAGCTCTCGGACGCGGGGAAGCGCGGGCTTTCCGAAAAGATCGATGACCCCGTCCGGATGTACCTCACGCAGATGGGCGAAATCCCGCTCCTGTCGCGGGAGGACGAGCTGCGCCTCGCCAAGAAGATCGAAATCACGCGCAAGCGCTTCCGCACGCAGGTTCTCGAGTCGCCCGTGGCCGTCATCGACGCGATGCAGATCCTCGAAGACGTGAAGAACGGCGAGCTGGCGTTCGACCGCACGCTGAAGGCCGACACGTCCGCGGAGGCGGGCAAGAATTCGGTCATGGACCGGCTGCCGCACGTCATCCACAAGCTGCGCCAACGGACCTTCGAAAGCCAGGAGGCGTACGACCGCGTTCTGCACGATCGCCCGAACATGCGCCAGCGCGAGCGGCTGCTCACGAAGATCCGCGACAACCAGCGCGAGTGCGTGATCATGCTCGAGGCGATGAACATCCAGTCGAAGAAAATCAAGCCCATGATGGAGAAGCTCGAGCAGATCTCCACCAAGATGAAGGATCTGGACCGGGAGCTCGACGAGCTGCGCGCCGCCAAGGGCAACAAGGTGCGCATCCAGGCGCTGGAGAAGCAGCTCGAACAGCTGCAGACGCAGACGCTCGAGGGGGCGAAGGAGATGGCCCAGCGGGTGAGCGACATCCGCGAGCGCTTCGAGGACTACGAGAAGACGAAGCGCAAGCTCTCGAGCGGCAACCTGCGCCTCGTCGTGTCCATCGGCAAGAAATACCGGAACCGCGGGCTGTCGTTCCTCGACCTGATCCAGGAGGGGAACACGGGGCTCATGAAGGCGGTCGAGAAATACGAGTACCGCCGCGGCTACAAGTTCAGCACGTACGCCACGTGGTGGATCCGGCAGGCGATCACGCGCGCGATCGCGGACCAGGCGCGCACGATCCGCATCCCGGTCCACATGATCGAGACGATGACCAAGCTGCGCAACGTCTCGAAGAAGCTGGCGCAGAAGATGGGACGCGAGCCGTCGCTGGAGGAGATCGCGGGCGAGAGCGCGATCTCGCTCGAAGAGACGAAGCGCGTGCTCAAGATCGCCAAGCACCCGATCTCCCTCGACCGGCCGATCGGAGAGGGGGATGACAGCTACTTCGGCGACTTCATCGAGGACGAGAGCGCCGAAAGCCCGGTGAGCGCCGCGACGCACGAGATGCTCAAGGAAAAGATCGACACCGTTCTCCAGACCCTGTCGTTCCGAGAGCGCGAGATCATCAAGCTCCGCTACGGAATCGGGACAGGCTACACCTACACCCTGGAGGAGGTGGGCCGCATCTTCAAGGTGACGCGCGAACGCGTCCGCCAAATCGAGGCGAAAGCGATCAAAAAGCTCCAGCACCCCATCCGGAGCCGAAAGCTGGAGGGGTTCCTGGAGGGACTCATCCGAGCGGCTCAGGCCGCGACACCCGAGGACGCCAAGCAACTCGCCCCCGACCCGTAGGTCGGGGGTTTTTTTATTCGCCAGCACACGGAGACCCTGAGAAATGCCCAAGACCGACGCACTCCTGCCCCTGCAGCAGGTGGACTTCGAAATCCACAGGGTGAAGAGCGCGCGCGACGAGAAGCCGGCCGCGCTGGCGGCACAGCAGTCGAAGCTGCAGCGCGTCACGGACAACCTCGATGCTCTGCGCGTCGAGATCAAGGCGCACAAGCTGGACGCTCAGAAGCGCGAGTCCTCGGTGAAGGAATTCGACGACAAGATCCAGAAATTCGTCACGCAGTCCAACATGG
The DNA here is from genome assembly GCA_964468745.1 of uncultured Planctomycetales bacterium. GTDB lineage: Bacteria > Planctomycetota > MHYJ01 > MHYJ01 > JACPRB01 > JACPRB01. The sequence goes on from CAYXVY010000288.1 coordinate 11,702, forward strand.
CGAAGAAGAACGACGAGTACCAGGCGTTCCAGAAGGAGATCAGCGGGCAACGTGCGGAAAAGTCGCGTGTCGAAGACGGGCTGCTCGACATTTACATGCAGGTCGAGGAGAAGGGGAAGCTGGAGAAAGTGCGCGACGGCGAAGTGAAGGCGGCCGAGACGGAATTCAACACGGCGAAAAAGGCGAACGACATCGAGATCGCCGAACTCGACCGGAACATCTCGGAGCTGGCGGCGCAACGCGAACAGCTGCTCGTGGGCATCGACAAGGACATGCTCTTCCGGTACGACCGCATCCTGAGGGCGAAGGACGACGGCGTCGCGCTCTCGGCGGTGGTCCTCTACGAATCGGTCGAGGATGAGGGGGTTCTCAAGTACTGGCAGTGCAGCGGCTGCAGCGTCAATGTCAACAGCCAGGACGTGAACGACCTCCGCAAGGGGAAGGAAATCGTCGTCTGCCGGAGCTGCTCCCGCATCCTCTACTGGAAGTCACCGGCGTAACGTTACGCGCGGGGCGGCGTCGCGGGAAAGAGGCCGCTCGACTTCGTGCCCGGAGCGACGTAGGAGTACCGAAACGTGGCGATCGTGATGATGTCGCCGGCGTTCAGGGGCGCCTCGGCAACCTTTTTCTTGCCGACGTAGGTGCCGAACCGGGTGCCGAGATCCTTCACGACGCACTGCTCGCCGGTGCGCGTGATTTCCGCGTGGTGGCGCTCGACCTGGTGGTGCTTGATCACGATGGCCGACTTCGGATCGCTGCCGATCGCAAGCTTCTCGCTGAGGATCGGGTACTCGGTCCCTTCCGCGGTGCCGAGCACCTCGACGAGCCGCGGCGCCTTCTGAAGTTTGTCGATGTGGTCCTGGGCGGCTTTCCGACCGGCCTGCACGTCCGTGGTGATCGTGAACAGCACCTCGATGCCGAGCGTCTCCATGATGAGCCGGATCTTCGGCTGGGGATCGACCATCACAACGATCCCGCCGTGGCGTTCGAGCGAGTCTGCCAGCTCGACCAGGTAGGCGAATCCGGCGCTCGATATGAATCCCGCCTCGCGCATGAGAAAGATCGTGATCGCGATCTGGGGCTTGAGGATGCGCGCGACTTCCTCCTGGAAGCGGATGACGTTGGTCGACGTCACATCGCCCGTCAGGTTCACCTCGACCGCGCGCGACGATCCTGGCATGAGCGCGGAAACCAGCTTGAAGTCAGGCATGAGAGAGCCAAATTATAGCAGCGGCTCTCACGCTGTCCAGCGGGTGTCGTAGTCGCCCGGAAGCTCGCGGACTGCGGCGCGCCTCCGGTGCGGAGGTGTGCGCGACGGCGGACGGCCTATGCCGCGGCGCTTCTCAAGTCCGGATGGCGGGCATACACTGGACCTCCATGGACGAGACCCGGAAGCCCGGGCGGAGCGACAGCAGCGTCCGGAAGCAGCTCGTCCCGGAAGAGGTCCGCGAAGCGCTCGCGCAGAGCAGACCGACGTACGACCGCTATATCACGGTGTCCGAGCTGGGCCGCGGCGGCATGGGCGTCGTCTTCAAGGCGTGGGACAGCGATCTCGGTCGGTGGATCGCGCTGAAGGTCCTGATCGGAGGCGCGCTGAGCGGCGAGGAGGACCGCCAGCGATTCACCCGCGAAGCGGAGGTGGCCGCGCAGTTCACGCACCCCAACATCGCGCAGATCTACGGCGTGGGAGTCGTTCGTGACGAGCTGTACATCGCCATGCAGTACATCGAGGGGCGTACGCTCGCCGACATCCCTACGCATCTGTTGACTCCGCGGCGGGCCGCGGAAATTCTGCGCGACGCGGCGTACGCGCTCCAGCACGCGCACGATCGCGGCGTGGTGCATCGCGACGTGAAACCTCAGAACATCATGGAAGCGACCAACGGGCATATCTGCGTGCTCGACTTCGGACTCGCCCGTGCGGAGGGGCGGCGCAGCGAAATGTCGATCAGCGGCGCGGCCGTGGGCACGCCCGCGTACATGTCGCCCGAGCAGGCGCGCGGCGAGCGCACCGTCACGCCGGCGTCCGACGTGTATTCGCTCGGCGCGACGCTCTACGCGGCCCTGACGGGGCGCAGACCCTTCGAGGGGGAGACGGTGCAGGCGATGTTGAATCGCGTGATCGGCGAGGAGGCCTCGGCGCCGTCGACACGCTCCTCGCGCGTGTCGCCGGAGCTCGACGCCATCGTGCTGACCGCGATGCAGAAGGACCCGCGCCGGCGCTACGCGTCGGCGAAGGAGTTCGGCGACGATTTGCAGCGGTTCATCCTGGGCGAGCCGGTCCACGCGCGTCCTCCGTCGTTCGTCGAGCGCGTGATGCACGTGGCGGCGAGGCACAGGGTGGCGACGGCCGCGTCCGGCGTCGCGGTTCTCGGCGTGTTCGGCATCGCGCTCGCGCTGTCGATGGCGCGGGGCCGGATGCAGCTGGAGGCTGCGGCGCGCGAGAGGGTCCTTCTCGAGCGGAGCGCGCGCGTGGCTGAGATCGGCAGGGAGATCGAGGCGTGGCAGACGGTGCTGTACGTGCCGCCTCATCCGATCGCGCCGCATCTGGCGCGGTTGCGGGATCTCGGCGGCGAGCTGGAGCGCATCGATATCGCGACGGCGCCGCGCTGGCGGGCGTTGGGGCGCGCAAGCGA
>CAYXVY010000289.1:0-4000 GCA_964468745.1 uncultured Planctomycetales bacterium
ACTTGAGTCGTTCGTCCCCGGTCTCGCTGCGAGCTGCAGCTCGCGCCCTGAAGAACTACCGACCGATCCTCAGGAATTGCTCGTTGGCGGCCTTCGAACGCTCCTCGTCCCCCGCCTTCTTGAATGCGTCCCGCGCGAAGGAGAAGCGACCCTTGGCCATGGCGGCCTCGGCGCAGACCTGCCAGTCGTGCGGAACGACCTCTTGATTGCGCGACACGGCCGTCAGGAGGAACTCGTCCCCCTCCTTGAGCGCATATTCGCGGATCTTCGCCAGTCCATCCTTCGACTTGGCCTTTTCGAAGAACATCACGGCAATGCTCGCACGCCCGCCCGCAAGGAAGGCGTCGCCATGCTTCACAAGGTCGGCCGCGCCGTACTTCGAATCGGTCAGGAGGGCGCGGACCTTGTCCGGGTGCGGAAGCTCGACGGCCATAGCGCGACATTATAGGCGCTGCGCAAGCGCGATTTTCGATGAAAAACGCGGTTCACCATCGCGCAAGCAGACGTCGCGAGGTGTCGGAGGGGATTCTCCGTCGCGCACCGGGGCCGCGCTGCTGCGCGGAGGATGTTGTCCAGGGACAATGAAGTCCGCAAAACAGTGCGGAGGATGTTTCCCGCGGGCGAGAAGGTTCGCACACTTGCGCGGAGGACATTTCCACCGGTCGGGAAGGTCCGCACTGTCGTGCGGAGGACATTTCCCGCGGTCGAGAAGGTCCGCACCCTTGCGCGGAGGATATATCCGCCGGTCGAGAAGGTCCGCACTCCGGTGCGGAGGACTTCGACCGGAGGAAAACACCTCCGCACCCTTTTCCAGCCCTACTTTCCTCCGCCACGAGTCTTGGGTATCCTGTGCGCTCCTGCTAACCCCCAAGGAGAGCCATGAGCGACTTCCGCCTGCCCGATACCGTCAAACCGAAGAACTACCGCCTCACGCTGACGCCCGATCTCGACGCCCTCACCTATAAGGGGGAGGTCGCGATCGAGCTCGACGTGCGCGGCGCGACGCGCGAGATCACGCTGAACTCGGTCGAACTGGAGATCGCCGACGCTTCGATAGGCGGCAAGAAACTGGAGATGAAGGCGGACGCCACCAAGGAACGCGTGACGTTCGTCGCTCTCGCCCCCGTCAACGGGTCGGTGACGCTCGACATCAAGTTTTCGGGCGTCATCAGCGAAAAGATGCGCGGTTTCTATCGCAGCAACTACACCGCCGCCGACGGCACGAAACGCATCATGGGAACGACCCAGTTCGAGGCGACGAGCGCCCGCCGCGCGTTCCCGTGCTTCGACGAACCTGCGCTGAAGGCGTCGTTCGACGTGACGATGATCATTCCCAAGAATCGAACTGCCGTCTCGAACATGCCGATCCTCGAGGACCTGCCCACCGGCGACGGCCGGAAGCGCGTACGGTTCGACCGCTCGCCGGTGATGTCGACGTACCTGCTCGCCTTCGCCGTGGGAGAATTCGAGACGATCGAGGGGAAGACGAAAGACGGCGTACCGGTGCGCGTGTTCACCACGCCGAACCGCGTGAAGCTCGGCCAGTTCGCGCTCGAAACCGCAATCCGTGGCCTCGAGTTCTTCGACGCCTACTACGGCATCCCGTACAAGACGGCCCTGCCGAAGTGCGACCTCCTCGCGATCCCCGACTTCGAGGCAGGCGCGATGGAGAACTGGGGCGCGATCACGTTCCGCGAGACGGCGATCTTCGTCGACCCGAAGAAGTCGTCGATTCCGCAGCTCAGGCGCGTTGCCGAGGTCGTCCTCCACGAACTCGCGCACCAGTGGTTCGGCAATCTCGTGAGCCCCGAATGGTGGAGCTACCTCTGGCTCAACGAGAGCTTCGCCACATTCATGGCCTTCAAGGCAACCGACGCGCTCTTCCCTGAATGGCGCATCTGGGAGGATTACCTCGCGCAGACGACGTCCGCGGGATTCGCGCTCGACAGCCTCCGCAGCTCGCACCCGGTCGAGGTGCCTGTCGGCAACCCCGACGAGGTGGATCAGATCTTCGACGCGATCTCGTACAACAAGGGCGGATCGGTGCTCCGCATGCTGGAGCAGACGATCGGCGAGACGAAGTTCCGCGACGGCATCCGCCGATACCTCGCCCAGCACCAGTTCGCATGCGCCTCGACGGACGACCTCTGGCGGGCCATCGGCGCGGAGACGGGGACCGACATACGCTCGATGATGGACGGCTGGACGCGGCAGACAGGCGTGCCCGTGGTGCTCGCGCGGCGCGAGGGGAACTCGCTCAAGCTGAAGCAGGAGCGCTTCTTCCTCGATCGCGATCCGGCAAAGCCGGCCGAGGACAAGACGCTGTGGGAGATCCCGATCGCGTCCGTCGATGCCACAGGCAAGACCTCAACAATGCGGCTCGCCGCGCGCGAAGGATCCGTCGACGCGACCCTGAAGCTCAACGCCGGACAAGCGGGCTTTTACTTCGTGAACTACGACGACGCGGGGTGGTCGGCGGTGACGGGCGCCCTCGACAAACTTCCGACGCTCGACCGCTACGGGCTGCAGGAGGACGCGTACTCGCTGATGCGCGCGAGCTACATGTCCGTGCCGCAGTATCTCAATCTGCTGGGTTCCTACGCGCGCGAGGAAAATCACCACATCCTTGCGGGCATCGCGCGGGGCATTCGCGTACTCGCGGAGATTTACGTCGGCGACGAGAGCGTTCCGAAGCTGGAAGAATGGGCGCGCAAGCTCTTCCGACCGCTCGTGGAGAAGGTCGGCTGGACGGAGTCGCCGGGGGAAACCCAGGACCGCACGCTGTTGCGGTCGACGGTGCTCGGCACAGCCGTGCATTTCGGGGAGCCCTCGTGCGTCGAGGAAGTGCGCAAGCGCTTCGCGGCTGCGCGCGCGGATCTGTCGTCGCTCGCCCCCAACCTGCAAGGTCTCGTCTTCGGCGGCGCGGCGCGTCACGGCGGCGACGAAGAGCTCACCGGCCTGATCGAGATGTACGAGAAGGCGGATCTCCCCGAAGTGAAGGTGCGGCTGCTGGGCGCGACGGGCGGGTCCCGTCGAGAGGCGGTCGTGCGTCGGGCGATCGCACACGGCCTCTCCGAGAAGGTGCGTCCGCAGGACGGGATGTACGCGTGGAGCGGCGTGCCGATCGAACAGCGCAGGACGGCGTGGGGCCTCCTCAAGGAAAACTGGGCGACCCTCGACAAGCGCTACGGCAAGAGCGGCATGATCGGGCACTTCATCCAGCTCGCGACCGCGGGAATCCCGAGCGAGGAGCACGCGACGGAAATCGAGGCCTTCTTCAAGGACCATCCCGCGCCGTTCGCCACCGAGCGGATCAAGCAGACGCTCGAGGGGATCCGCGCGCGTGCCAAGTTCCGCGCTAGAAATGCGAACGCCCTCAAGACGTACTTCGCCGGGCGATAGCGAGAGAATAACTGGATCCAGGGTATCGAGGGGGCCCCTCGCCCCCCCGCATCTGCTTAACGCCGAGAACGCGGAAGAGCACCGGAGAGGTCGCAGACCCTTCCCATAGGAGTTGGAATCTGCGTCCTCTCCGCTCTTCGGCTGCGGCCTCGGCGTTTATAGGGCGGAGAAGGATCCGCGATGGGGGAACGCCCTCGCTGCGTATCGCCCGAGGCTCTACAGCTTCTTCAGCAGCTCCAGCCAGCGCTTCCAGCCCTCTTCGCGCGCCTTCTTGTTCTCGGCGGACGCGTTCGGCTCCTCGCCGGCCCGCATGAAGCCGTGTCCCGCGCCGTCGTACGTGACCGGCTCGTAGGTCTTGCCCACGGCCTTCATCAGCTCCTGCGACTTCGGGATCGTGGCGTTCACGCGCGCGTCGTTGCCGCCGTAGAAGCCGTAGACCGGGCACGCGATCTTCGCGAGCGCGTCCTTGTCCTCCGGTCCCGTGCCGTAGAAGACGAACGCGGCATCGAGCTTCCCGCGATTCGTCGCGAACCGGAACGTTTGCGCGCCGCCCCAGCAGAATCCGCCGACCGCGAGCTTCCCGCTGGCCGCCGGGATC
>CAYXVY010000290.1:0-15854 GCA_964468745.1 uncultured Planctomycetales bacterium
CGGGGCAGGGGGGGCAGGATCGCGCTCGTGATCGGCGTCCTCATCGCCTTGGGCGTCTGCAGCGCCGTCATCTGGAAGATCGTCGCCGGCATTCGCCGACAGGTCGGCTCCGGCGCACCCCAAACCGCGGCGCCCGACAACACCCGCCTCACCCTCGAGCCCGCCCGCCTGAAGTTGCAGGAGGCGGAGCAGCTCCGCTATGGCAAGACGCCGAGCAACATCGCCTATCTCGCGGCCATCAATGATGCGCGGCGCCTCTGTGAGAGTGCGCTTTCCTCCAACGATCGCAATGTCGAGGCACACACGTTGAAGGGCCGCGCGCTCCTTCTCCTCGGGCAGCACGCCGCCGCGGGCAACTCATTCTCGCGCGCCATCGAGATCGGCCCCGCCACGGCCGCGGCACATCTCGGACGGGCCGACGCCGGGCTGGCTGGGATGGACAATGCGGTCGAGAGGTTTCGCGTGAAGACCGTCGCCGAGCGCCGGCGCGTGCCTACGGCGGCTCCGCCCCCCGACCCCTTCACCGACACCCCTGACATGCGGCCCCTGTGCGATCGCGTCCTGACGGATTTGCGCGCCGCCCTCGAGCGTTCCCCTGACCCCTTCGACGCCGCGCGCGCCCGCGCCCTGATCAGCTGGCTCTCATGGGACGAGCCCGCTGCGCGCGAGGCGCACGACCGCCTGGTGCGCGATCACGCATCGCGGGAGGAGGCGTTCATCGTCCGGGGAAGGATTGCGCGCTATGCCGCCATGATCGCGCTCTCCACCGACATTTCCGAGGCCGATCGCGCGACCCGTTACGCGAGCAACCTCGACGACGCCGCCGCCAGCTTCGACCAGGCCGCGCTCCTTCGCCCCAACGACACGACAGCGATCGTGCTCGCGGGCGATACGTACTTCGAAGCCGCCACGGCACAGAGTCTCGAGAAGGCCGCCAAGCGTTACTCCGACGCCTTGCGCATCGACTCCAGGCTCGCTGATGCGCACTACCAGCTCGGCCGATGCAGGATCGCGCAGAGAAAGTGGCGCGAGGCACGCCAGTCCTTCGCGGAGTGCAGCGATCTGCTCCCGAAGGAGCGCGCCTATCTCCAGCTCCGCGCGCTGGCGGGGATCTGCTGCGACGACAAGCTGGACGTCCAGTCGGCGACCGCCAAGCTGGCCGCGGAAGCTGCGGAGGATCCTACGACAGCTATCCTCGTCGCCCTACGCCACGTCCTCTCCGACAATCTCGACGCGGCCGTCGAACTTCTCCGCAAGGGCGCATCCGCATCAACCCCCGATCACCGGCTCCTCCACGCCCACGGGGTCGTAAGCGAGCTGCAGGACCGAATCCCCGCGGCGATCGAGTCGTACACGGCAGCGCTGCGCCTGAACCCCGACGCGACGGGCACGCGCATCCTGCTTGAATCGCTCCAGCTGCGCACCGGCGATGCGCACGCGGCGGCCGAAACAGGTCGTGCGTTCAGCGGATCGTTCGACGCCGAGGCCGGAGCCATGCACGCAGCCAGTCTTCTTCTCCTGGGCGATCCATCGAGCGCGGCCCGCCAATTGGAGGCCGTCATCACCCATCGCCAGCGCCCGGTGTACGCATTGGGCAATCTTGCGCTGGCGCAGTTCTGGTCCGGCGAGCAGGCCCCTGCGCTCCAGACATTTTCGCAGGCGATCACGGAAGCCCGCCAGCGCTCCGCACAGATGGAGCCCGGCGAGACGGGGGCCGTGCGGCGGTTCTGGTTCGCGATGCACGTCAACTACGCGCTCGCCCTCCTCAAGGCGGGCCGCGTCGACGACGCTGTGCGCGCAGCAGAAGAAGGGGTGCGGTGGAGCGAGGAGAACATCTGGGCACGATCGACACTCGCCACGGCGCTCGAGGCGGCAGGGCAGAAGGAGCAGGCTGAACGTGAGCGCACCGCGAGCAGGGAAGCGTACCCGATCCGCGGTCTCGTCATGATGGGGCGGCGGCGCTCGATGTCGGTCGTGATAGCGCACGCCCGGCCCGGATGGCCGGCCGCGCCCGAGGAGTTCGTCATCGAGCTCGGGCTGACGCGCGACGTGATCCCCGTCAAGGCGGCGCCGTGAGGATCGGATCGCTCTTCGCGCTGGCGATCGCCCTTGTCGCAACCCAGGGGTGCTACATCACGAGACAGGCGCACGGCCAGCTGGAGATTCTCGTCGGTCAGCGAGCCGTCGGGCCCATTATCGAGGGGGACAGCCTCGGCCCCGACGAAGCACGAAAGCTCCTCGTGGTGGAGGAGGTGCGCGAGTACGCGGTTCGCGTGATCGGCCTCGCGCCCAGCGACAATTACACGACGTTTTACGACACGCGGGGGAAACCGGTCTCCTACGCGGTGTCGGGATGCCGGACCGACTGCTTCGAGAATTACATCTGGTCGTTCCCGATCGCGGGCTCATTTCCGTACAAGGGCTTCTTCAGCCGCGAGGACGCCCTCGCCGAGGCGCGCATTATCGAACAGGAGGGATACGACTCGACCGTTCGCGAAATCGCGGCGTACTCGACGTTGGGCTGGTTTCGCGATCCGGTGTTCTCGAATATGTTACGGCGATCCGAGGCCGATCTCGTCGCCCTCGTCTTCCACGAACTGACGCACGGCAGCGTCTTTGCGCCCGATTCCACGGACTTCAACGAGGAGATGGCCACGTTCGTGGGCGTTCGCGCGGCCTTGCAGTTCCTCGCGACGAGGTACGGCGGCGCGTCGCGGGAACTGGCCCGCGCGCAGGCGCAGTTTCACGACGACGAGCTGTTCGACGACTTCATGCGTGCCCTGTACGCGCGTCTTGACGCCATCTACAAGAGCGACGCTCCTACCGCAGAGAAGCGTCTGCACCGGGACGAGGAGTTTTCGGGCGCCAAGGCGGAATTCCGTCGCTTGAAGGCGCGCATGCGGACGCCGTCGTACCACTTTTTCGAGAGACTCCCGCTCAACAACGCGGAGATCGTCGCCAACATCCGCTACGGCGGGTACGCGAAATATGACCGGATCTTCCGTCGAGCCGGCGAGAGCTGGGTGACGTTCCTCACGTGGATGCGACTCGCCGCCGCTTCGCCTGATCCGCAACAGGCCGTCGATCTGCTGGCGGACGGGCGCGTGCCGGCCTTGGAGCGCTGAGTTGCGCCCTCCGCGACACGCCAGTAGTATGCCGTCATGGGAATCCAGATCTCGCAGGACGAAATAGCGCGCGTCTACGCGACCAGTCGCAGGAATCTCGACATCATTCGCGCACGGCTCAATCGGCCGCTAACGCTCGGCGAGAAGATCCTGTACGGCCACCTCGAGGACCCGGCCAAGCAGGACTTGGCGCGCAGGAAGGCTACTCTCGCGCTGCGCGTAGACCGTGTTGCCATGCAGGATGCCACGGCACAGATGGCCATCCTGCAGTTCATGCAGGCGCAAATCGCCCGCACCGCCGTGCCGTCCACCGTCCATTGCGACCATCTGATCCTGGCGCACCTGGGCGCGGCGGCGGACACGAAGTCCGCAATCACCACGAACAAGGAGGTATACGACTTCCTCGCCTCCGCATCGAGGAAGTACGGCCTGGGCTTCTGGAAGCCCGGAGCCGGAATCATCCACCAGGTGGTTCTCGAGAATTACGCGGCGCCAGGCACGCTCATGATCGGAACCGACTCGCACACGCCGAATGCCGGCGGCCTCGGCATGCTCGCGATCGGAGTCGGCGGCGCGGATGCGGCGGACGCCATGGTGGGCCTGCCGTGGGAGGTCAAGAGTCCAGGATTCATCGGCGTGCGACTCACAGGGTCGCTGAGCGCGTGGGCGGCTCCGAAGGACGTCATCCTGTGGGTCTGCCAGCAGCTTACGGTGAAGGGCGGGACCGACTGCATCGTGGAGTACTTCGGCCCCGGCTGCCGATCGATCAGCTGCACGGGGAAGGGGACGATCTGCAACATGGGCGCAGAACACGGCGCCACCACGTCCGTGTTCCCGTACGACGAACGCATGGCGATCTACCTGCGAGCAACGAGGCGCGCCGACATCGCCCTGCTCGCCGACAAGGATCGCGATCTCCTCACCCCGGATGAGGGCTCGGAAAAGCACTACGACAGGATCCTGGAGCTCGACCTCTCGAAGCTCGAACCGCACGTGACGGGCCCGCACACGCCCGACCGCGCGCGCCCGATCTCCAAGCTCGCCGAGGAAGTACGCAAGGAGGGATGGCCCGACAAGCTGTCGGCCGCCCTGATCGGCAGCTGCACGAATTCGTCGTACGAGGACATCGGCCGCGTGGTGGACATCGCGCGCCAGGCGAAGAAGGTGGGGGCGAAGGCCGCGGTCAACTTCCTTGTCACGCCCGGCTCCGACCAAATTTACGAGACGATCAAGCGCGACGGTCACGTGGCGGCACTGGAGGAGGTCGGCGCGAAGGTGCTGGCCAACGCGTGCGGTCCGTGCATCGGGCAATGGAAGCGCGACGACATCAAACAGGGAGAGAAGAACTCGATCATCAACTCGTTCAATCGCAACTTTCCCGCGCGCAACGATGCGAATCCCGAGACGCTGAGCTTCATCGCCAGCCCCGAGATCGTCATGGCGCTCGCCCTCGGCGGACGCCTCACGTTCAATCCGCTGACGGATACGATCCAGGGCGCCGACGGCACGGTCAAGCTCGCGCCTCCACAAGCCGCCGACGAAGTACCCAGGCAGGGATTTGCGGCGCCGGGCGACGGATATGCGGCCCCTGCGGACGACGGTTCCGCGATCGAGGTGACCATCGATCCGCGCAGCCAGCGCCTTCAAAAGCTCGATCCGTTCGCAGCCTGGGACGGAAAGGACTTCGAGCGATGCCCGCTGCTCTTCAAAGCGAAGGGGAAGTGCACAACCGACCACATCTCGCCCGCCGGCCCCTGGCTGCGATTCCGCGGACACCTCGACAATATCAGCAGCAATATGCTGACCGCGGCCATAAGCGCGTTCACCGGCGCTCCGGGCGGCGATGCGGTTCCGCGCAAGGCGCGCGAGCACCGGATGAACGGCGTCCGGTGGGTCGTCGTCGGTGACGAGAACTACGGCGAGGGTTCGAGCCGCGAGCATGCGGCGATGTCGCCGCGATACCTGGGCGCCGCCGCGATCATCGCCCGCAGCTTCGCGCGCATCCACGAGACGAATTTGAAAAAGCAGGGCCTGCTGCCATTGACGTTCGCGAGCGCGCCGGATTACGACAAGGTCCTCGAGGGGGACCTCGTCACGATCGCCGGCCTTGCGACTCTTGCGCCCGGGCGGGAGCTTTCGTGCACGCTGCAGCATGTTGCGGGCACGTCCGACACAATCGTCTTGAAGCACAGCCTTACGGCCGAGCAGGTAGAGTGGTTCAGGGCGGGATCGGCCGTCAACCTGCTGAAGCGAAGAAAGAAGTAGGAGAACACGAATGCGCATTCTGTACGCGGCCGCAATCATCGCCGCGCTTCTGGTGTCATCCTGCGGCGCTCCCGGCGTCTGCGGAACCTGCAAGGGGAAGGGCAAGAACGACTGCACGCTCTGCGAAAAGGGCGGCAACTTGTGTAAACCGTGCGGCGGAAAGGGGCGAGCCCCGGACGATCCGGCGCCATGCCAGTTCTGCGCCGGTAAGGGCGTCCGGACCTGCGAGCTGTGCAAGGGGTCGGGGTGGCGCACGTGCGAAAAGTGTGGCGGGACGGGGAAGTAGGCCGGAATTTCCCGGAACCGCAAACACTTCCCGTCGTCTAACGGTTTACACTATTTGACGGTGATCGTCGTATAGAGAGCGGGAAGCGAGCCCACTCGAAGGGACAAATCCGGCATGCCCGAACAGACCATTTGCTGCACGTGTGGGAACATTCTGCGCGTGCGCGGCGCGAGCCCCGGCGACAAGGTGACCTGCTCCCGCTGCAAGAAGGCATGGACGGTACCTGCGGCTCAGGCGGCCCAGGTCGCAGCGGCACGACCGATCGGGATCGTTGCGCCAGCGGGGACGTCCAGCCCGTCCGGCATGCTGTACCTGGGCATCGCGGGCGCCGTCGTCGCGATCGTCGTTCTCGTGGTCGCGGTCGTTACCCTTTCGGGAGGCGGACAGCGGCGGGAATCGACCAGGCCTGCAGGCACGACTGCGGATGCGCCTCTGCGTCGCGTGTTATCTGCTGATGCGCCGGCCGCAACGAGCACGGAGACGCCGGCACCGCCACCTCTGCCCGCCAGCCCTGAACCGGCCCCTGTAGCGCCCCCTGAGCCGGTCCGTGAGTCACCCAAGCCGGCACCGGTACCTGTGACGCAGGACGATCCTCCGAAAAGAAGCAGCGGTACCAATTTCCAGGCGGACCTCGACATCCACATCTACAGGCTGAACACGTGCGGCCTTGTGGCCGAAGTCCTCGACCTGCGTGGGAAGACCGGAGACGCAGCGGACGTCCGCAACACGATGCGCTCGCTCGAGGCGTCGCTCAAGGATCTTCTCGCAAAGATGAAGGCCGAGGGGCATACGCCCTTCGTGCCTGGGTACATCCAACCCGACGACACGATCCAAACCCTGGACAAGCACGACTTCAAGAAGCTCGGAGCGGTCGGCGCGGAGAAGGTCCTCACGACCTTCGCGGCAGCGCTCAAGGCAGGTTCCCGTGCGCGACTGATCGTGAAGCGCGCGGGGCAGCCGGAGGAATTCGACATCATCTACCACGAGCGCCCGAAGGAGGTCTTCGCGATCCTCCAGCGGGCGGGAATCGTCCCAGGAGCGGCCGATCCTGTGACCGGCGAGAAACCGCCCCCGATGCCGGCATCGAAGCTGGCGCCTCCGCCCCTTTCGGAGGGCCCCGGGCCGCTCGCGGTCCTCGTCAAGCAGGAGAAGCGATCCGCGCCCATCGAGCGCGCCGCGGCATCGCAGGCACTCTGCGAGCGCGCCGAACGATCGCGCGCGGCCACGTTTCTTGCCGTCGCCGCACACTACCTGGCAAACGACGATGGGAAGTGGCACATCACGCCTCCCGTAGACACACTCCTGCAGGGCTACTTCGACACACTAAAAATCGTCGAAGTTGAGCAGTGGGACGCCGCGAAGCACCTGGCGGCCGCTGCCGATCTGGTGAAGCGCATCGGCGACGTTCGATCGAAGGACCCCGAGGCGGTGCCGATCTTCGAGCTCTTCGCCGCGGCGCACGTCGCCGATGCGTCGCAGCTCGGAGCGGGCGTCGCGGACCTCTCGAAAGCCGCGGATGCCGCCGGCCTGCGCCGCACCGCCGACCAGAGATTCTGGGGAAGCGTCGCGCCGGTGCTTCGCCTCAATCTCGGCCGCGAGGCGGTGGGCGCGCGCGTGGCCAATGCCGCGTCGCGATTCGAAAGTACCTTCCGCTCTCACGCGGACTTCGGAGTGCGGTACATCGGTGTATATCTGCTGCTCGCCGAAACGCTGGAAACCAACAAGGGCGGCTTCGAAAGACTCGTCAACGCGCTCCGAGCGGTGGGGAAGAGCGGTCCCCCGTCGGCGGCCTCCCATCTCGACACACTCGCTTTATCCATCGAGACGCTGGCACGCTGCGACAAATGTCAGAACGGCCGCGTGCCATGCCCCAACTGCGGGGGCGACGGGAAGCGCGACGTGAAGTGTGGCAATTGCGAGGGGAAAGGGAAGATCGAGAAGGGCGGCGGCACCATCATGTGCAATCAATGCCGCGGCGCGGGCACGTTCAAGGGGATCGACTGCGGCTGCGCGCGCACGGGGAACAAGGTCGACTGTCCCGCGTGCAAGGGCAAGATCTGGCTCGCCAGCCTCGCCAATCCATCGCTGACAGGGGTGCTCACCCTGCGCGACTGCTCAAGGTGCCACGGATCGGCGTCGATTCTTGATCGAGTCGCAGTTCCCTGTCCCGATTGTCTCGGGCTCGGTCGAATCATCGTACCGGTCAAGGATCCCACCAAGATCCTCCATCGCTGAGCCGTTGCCAAAGGTCCGACGGACGCTTAGAATCCAACGGCACGTGAGAATCATCCTCGCTCGGCACGGGACGGCGGAGGATTCCGGCGCCCAGCCGGACCCTGAACGCGCGCTCGTTGACGAGGGGCGCAGCCAGGCGAATCTCTTGGGCAAGGTAGTCAAGGCGACGCTCGGCGTCCCGGGTGCGATCTGGTCGAGTCCCCTTCGACGCGCCGTCGAGACCGCCAAGGGGGCGATCGCGGCCATGGATCTGTCGGTCGAACCCAAGTTGATTCCGGATCTCGGACCTGAGGGGGATTTGGACCACCTCGCATGGCTCGTACAGCGCAGCGGTAGCGACACGGTCATGCTGGTCGGTCACGCGCCGGATCTCGGCGTCTTTGCGGCGCGGCGCATGGGCATCGCGTCGGACATATCAATCGCCAAGGGAGGACTGGTCATCATTGAGACGGGGGATGCCACGAAGCCTCAAGGACGCGCCTTGGCCTCACTGGCCCCAGACCACTACGTCGCGATTCTCGAGGGACGTGAGTACGCGCCCTGGATGGGCAGACTGCGGGTATAGAGCCCTTCCGGCAACTTCCCCGCAAATGCAACATAACACTCATTATCGGCGCTCGGTCTGAGCCGGAATCTCGATTCCGCCGAACCGCCGCGGCCTCCCGACTGTCACAAGGCCACTTTTATGGGAGGCTGCATGCTGCTGCGCTTTGTGACCGTGGCGATGGCGCTGGTCGTCTCCGCGCCGGGTTTGATCGCCCAAGATGGCAACGACGGCAAGGATTCGTGCAAGGATGAAGTGGCGAAGGCCGCCAAGAAGACGGCGGAAGTAGAGTCGTACACCTTCAAGCTCGAAGTTGAGATCGAGGGCAGCCCGATGCCCATGGATCCGATGACGTTTGAGGGCAAGCACCAGAAGGACGTAGCCACCCACATCACCGGCAGCATCAGCTTCGGCGGACAGAGCTACGACATCGACGCCTGGAAGAAGGGCGAGAAGAACGTCTACAAGGATCCGCAGAGCGGCGAATGGAAAAGCGGCGCAGCAGCCGGCGCTCGCGGCGGGCGCGGCGGCGGCATGATGAGCGCGGGACGCAACATCAAGTCGCCCCATGAAGAGATGGCGGGCCTCGAGAAGAAGTACAAGGAAGTCTCAAAGAAGGACGCCAAGCAGGACGTCGACGGCAAGGAATGCACAGTTTTCGAGGGCCCTCTCACCGAGGAAGGCGCCAAGGACATGCTTCCCGGCGGAATGGGCCGCATGCTCGGCGCCGCGGGCGAAGTCACCGGAACGGCCAAGCTGTTTGTCGACGCCGACGGCATCATCCGGAAGATCGTCCTGGTCAGCGTCGTGAGTGCGTCGTTCCAGGGCACCGACCTCGAGATCACGACCACGCGCACGACCGTGCTCAAGGAGATCGGATCGACGAAGGTCGAGGTCCCCGAAGAAGTGAAGACGCTCCTCGACAAGAAGGACGAGGACGAGGAAAAGAAGGACGAGAAGAAGAAGGAAGAGTAGCACAATCGCTTACCCTCACGGCCCGCGCGGCTTCCCTGCGCGGGCCGTGTTCGTTTATACGCGTTCCACGATGACGCGAAGCGCACGCCGAAGCACGGCTTGCGGCATCTGCGCCGGGACATGGACAAAGCCCGCCGGCTTCCGCGCCATCAGCGTCAGGCCGACGTAGAACACGTGATTACAGACGTACGTACCTGCGTGGTACGAAATGCCCACCGGCACACGCCCGCGTTTCAACTTCACATAGAGATCGTTCAGCGGCAACCGGCTGTCTATAAGTCGCGGACTTCCCCGCCGGATTTCACGCATCCATCGGCGCTCGCCGCAATTGTCCGGATCAACGCCGTGGTCCATGTTCATCGCCACCGCTTCGAGAGCGATCGTGCGCCGAGTCGCCGCCAATCCGAACATTACGAGCGCTCGGGGCTGCACGTCCGCAATAGCCGATTCAAGTTCCCTTTCACAGGCGCGGAATTCCACGGGCAGCACGCGGCCCACGAGGGTCGTCCGGCCGATCCGCTGGCCGTCCGCTTCCACAACGAGCCGCTCCGTGGGGTTGGCCCTGTGCTTCAGGAATCGCTTGAACCCAGTGACGAGAACGACATCACGCATTTCGAGAGTCCTTCGCTTTCGAAATTCCTGGAGTCTCCATGAATTTCGAAAGTATGGACCGTCGACCGCTTCCCGTCCAGCGTCCGCCCCGGCTACGCGTGCGGATGCGCCCTGTCGTACACTTCCTTGAGCCGGCGCGCCGTCACGTGCGTGTAGATTTGCGTGGTCGACAGACTCGCATGCCCGAGCAACTCCTGCACCGAACGCAGATCCGCGCCGCGATTCAGCATATGGGTGGCGAAGCTGTGCCGGAGCGTGTGCGGCGTCAGGCGCTTCTCGATCCCGGCCGCATCGCCCGCGCGATCGATCAACCGGCGCACGGAGCGCACGTCGAGCCGCTTGGCTCCCCGCCCCGTGAAGAGGGGCCCCGGGCCGAGGCCGCGATCCCCGAGCCACGCGCGGATCGACTGTATCGCGGGCACGCCGATCGGGCAGAGCCGCTCCCTGCCCCCCTTCCCTCTCACGTGCGCCGTTCCGGCCTCGAGCGCCACGTGCCTCAGGTCCAGCCCCACCAGCTCACTGACGCGCAGGCCAGCGGAGTACAGCGTTTCGATCACAGCGCGATCACGCACTCCGCAGACGGATATAAGCCGCACGATCTCGGTCTCCTCGAGGAAATTGGGGAGCTTTCGATCGAGCTTGGGCGACCGGATCAGTTTGACCGGATTGACAGAGACTTTTCCCATCCGCACAAGGTAGTCATAAAACGATCGCAGGCATGCGAGCGTACGCGCCGTCGAACGGCGGGCGTACCGGCGGTCCACCAGGCCCGCCACGTAACGACGCAGGATCTGGACGTCGACCCTGCCCGCCTCGATCGGCTCGTCCCCTCCCACGAACTCGGTGAAACTTCGAAGATCCGAGTCGTAGGCGCGCAGCGTGTGGGGAGACGCGTTGCGCAGCAACTCAAGATCGCGCAGGAACTCATGGCGCCACATCATGGAATTAATCGACATTTTGCGCCCCCTGGTTGAGAATGTCCTTCATGCTGGCACTGGTTCACGTGCTCATGGGCAGCGATTCCGACCTTGAAACGCTCCAGGACGCCTTGCGGACGCTCAAGGAATTCGGCATCTCGCACGAGGTTCACGCCATCTCCGCACACCGGTCGCCGCACGCGCTGGCAGCCTACGTCGAAAAGGCGGATCGCGACGGCGCACGCGCATACATTTGTGCGGCGGGCGGCGCGGCCCATCTCGGAGGCGTGGTTGCCTCTCTGACCACGCGCCCCGTGCTCGCCGTTCCGATCGGCGGCACGGCGCTCAGCGGGATCGACAGCCTGCTCTCGATGGTGCAAATGCCGGCGGGCGTGCCGGTCGCCACATTTGCCGTCGGAAAGGCAGGGGCGCGCAATGCGGCGCTGTTTGCAGTGCAGATGCTCGCCGGCTCGGATGCCGCGCTCGCCGAGAAGTTCTCGGCCTTCAAGCGGAAGCTTGCCGAGGACGTCTCGGCGAAAGATGCCGCCCTGCAGCAGAAGCTGAAGGGTTCGTAAGTCCAGGCGGGCCATGATCGCCCCGACCACGCTGCGATTTCTCTGGCTCGCCGTTGCGCTGGGCGCGACAGCGTGCAGCCGGAAACCGGCCCAGGGAACGCCGCAGACCGCGCCGGCACCCGTGCCTACGTCGGCCGCCTTGCCGGCTCCCCATGAGACGAGCGCACAAGCCTTCCAGCGCCGCCAGCGCGAAGTGCGCTCCACGGCCGAAAAGCGGCTTGCGGAGGCGCGTGAAGCCCTTGCGGCGGACCGTAAGGGATCCGACGAGGTCTCGGCTGAATTACGCCGCCGGCTCGGATCGCGCCGAATAGATATCGCGACACGAACCGGTCGAATCTATCCACACGCGACGATCCTCGAATCGACGATCTCCGACGTCACCTTCGAAGCCGACGGCACCCGCGTGACCCTGCCCTGGGATCTCGTCTCGCCCGCCTCTCTGCTTGCCGCTTCTGCGCTGATTTACGAGGGCGGGAGCGGCGTGCAGCAGTTCGAGCGCGGCCGCTTCCTGATGGCGAGGCGACTCTGGCAGGACGCGCGAGACGCCTTCGAAGCCGCCGGAAAGCTCGACGGCTCGCTCAAGTCGAGGCTCTTCTCCGTGCGAGAGCCCCTCGAAAACGTCATTTCGGGGCGCGGGAAACACGGCGGCAGGGTCGAGCGTCGCGGCCATGACGAGTTGGCGATCACCTACGATTTCGCGACGAAGGATGAGCTCGTGGATTTTGAAGGCAACTTCGCCTACGTCGTGGGCGCGCGGCCGGGCGTAGCCCTGCGTGGCGGCACCGTGACGCACGCCGTCGAATTCAGCGGATCCATGTCGGTTCGGATGAAGGTGCGGCCGACCGGAAGCGTGATCGTCGGCCTGTTCTGCACGCGGGACGGCGGTTACGCGATCGGATTGGGACCGCGTGGAGCGGGACTGATCAAGTTCGACGCAGAGTACACGCCCAAGCCGATCAAGCAGACGCAGGAGATCTTCATTGAACCTGGACGACTGCATGATCTCGTTATTTCCGCCGAGAACAACAGGATCAGCGTACATGTGGACGGCACGCGCTCGTGGCAGACCGAGCTCCCGGCGGGATCGCGCTCCGGCACGCTCATCGTCACGGCGCCCGAAGAGGCCGTCCTGGTCGCCCCGCTGGTCATTTCCGGGCGTGTGGAACGTCCCGTCCTCGAGAAGTACATGGAGCATGTCGAGGTGCTGGCGCGGCGCGCGGCCGATCCCGAACTGCGCGACATCGCCGAGCGGCGCAAGCAGGACGATCCGCAGCAGCTTTTCGGGGCGCCCTCCGGAACAACGCTTTCGGCCGAAGATCCTCATCTGCTCGGGGGGATGGCGCGCGACCCGCAGGCGTACGAGGAGGTCAAGTCGTCGCTGCTCGCCATGCTGCAGAAGGACGCCGGCGAGGATGCCACATTGAGGAAGCTGAATGAGGTGACCCGTCAGCATCCGGATGTTGCCGCCGTCTGGTACCTGCGAGCGCTTTACTGGACCCACCATCAGGACTGGGCGGCTGCGGACGGCAGCCTTCGCACCGCGTTGGCGCTGTACCCCGAATTCGCAGAGGCGCTGACTCTGCTGGCGGCGGTGCGCGAGGCGAACAGCGACTCCGCGGCCGCCCTTGAGATCTCCTCGAGGGCGGTCGCCGCGCGTCCCGACTACGCTCCGGCCTACGTGATTCGCGCGATCGCGGGCTTCGCGTGCGATCCCGCGGCCGTCGATCGCGCCATGGACGACGCGCTGCTCGCACTCAAGCTCCAGCCCCGGAACACGGAGGCGGCGATCATCGCGCGCGCGTTGCGGTATCAGGCGCGCGGGCCGCGCGACTTGGGATGCCGCTTCGAGCACGAAACGCCGCATTATCGCATCGTGACTGACATCAGCGATGAGGCGGCGAGGCTCTACGGCAACCGTCTCGAGGCGGCGCGCGGCTACTTTAGCACCGTCTTCCCCGGTCCCGCGGCCGCGGCGGTCGGGCGCAAGCCACGCGTCGCAATCTTCAACACGATCGAGTCTTTCCTCACCTACTTCGAGCTGCTCTCAGAGCGACGTGCGCAGTTCGTCGTAGGCGTCTTCATGAAGCGCTGGAACGAGCTGGTGCTCTACGAGAGCGCCAACAGGGACGAGACCCTGGGCACGCTCTATCACGAGGCGTTTCATCACTACGTGACGCTCCTCTCCCGCTACACGCCACCGTTCTGGTTCAACGAGGGCCTCGCCGAGTACATGTCGGGGATCGAGGTGAAGGACGACAAGGTTGTGGAGTCGGGCCGCGTGCTCCGCGGTCGTCTGCACGACTTGCGGTCTGGGACGGCGGCGTCCTTCGATTCGATCATGTGCCAGACGCCGCGGGAGTTTTACAGCGGTAACGCCTCGTACAAATACGCGCAGTCGTGGTCGATGCTGCACTTCCTGCACCATCACGACAACGGCAGATACCGTGACCTGGTTCGCCGATACCTCGACTCAGTGCGCGACGGTAAAACCACGACTGAGTGCTTTGACGCCGTCTTCTCGGAGCGCGCAAGCGCGATCCAGAAGGAGTGGGCCGACTACGTGAAGAAGCTCAAGTAGCCTCGCCGAACCTTCGGTGGCCGGTGCGGTTTGCGATACGCTGGCGCACGATGAGCGACCTCATACAGATAGACGGCTCGCACGGCGAAGGGGGCGGGCAGATGCTCCGCACCGCCGTGGCGATGAGCATCCTGACGGGTAAGCCCTTCAGGATGTCCGACATCCGCGCCGGGCGCGCGAAGCCGGGGCTCAAGGCGCAGCACATGCACGTCCTGAAAGCCGCTCGCAGGCTGTCGGGTGCCGCGGTCACGGGCGCAGACGTTGGATCTTCGATGGTCACGTTCGCGCCCGGCATGCCTCGCGGCGCAAGCTTTGAAATCGACATTGGGACCGCGGGGTCGATCACGCTCCTGATGCAGACGCTGCTTCCGGTGCTGCTCTTCGCGGAGGGACCGAGCGACGTGACCATCCGCGGCGGCACCGACGTGTCCATGAGTCCCACCTTCGACTATTTCCGCCACGTCGTGCTTCCCCACGCCCGCCCGTTTGCGGAGGACATCACGGTGGAGTGCAAGAGGCGGGGATTCTACCCCCGCGGGGGTGGCGAGGTTCGAATCGCCATTCGCCCACGATTCGGTGGAGGCTTCCAGCGAGTGCGCGACGCCGTCAGACTCGCCATTCCGCCGTTCGCCCTCACCGATGCTGTTAGCACCGATCGCGTCGTCATCCTGGGCGTCGCCTCCGAAACTCTCCGTGAGCGAGGCGTGGCGGATCGCATGGTCGACAGTGCCAGACTCATCCTCCAAGCGAGCCACGTGGAGCGCTCGGCTGACTACGTACACACGTCGTCGACGGGAGCCGCACTGACGTTAGTCGTACACCAGCAGGGCGGCGGCGTCATGGGAGCCGACGCGCTGGGCGAACTGGGCAAACCCGCCGAGAAGGTGGGCGCGCAGGCCGTAGAGCGACTGGCGGCCCAAGGGACGGCACCGGTGGACGTGCATCTCGCGGATCATCTCGTGCCCTGGTTGGCGCTACGCGGCGGAGCCTTCCGCACCAGCGAGTTCAGCGAGCACACGCGGACGAATTGCTGGATTGTGGAGCAGTTCCTTGGCCCGCTGTTCGTTCTCGACAACGACCGCACAGTCCTGCGGGCGGAGTGACTGGATTTTAAAACGGAGCGGGGCGCCCCACGTGGGGCGCCCCGCTAGTCCAGTAAGGGCGGGTCAAGAACTTTATCGTGCGACGACTGTGTAGTACTCCAAGAATCTCGAGTCGTCGGTCACGTAGTAAATCGTGATGTCATCAAACACCGGCGTCGCCTGCAGCTGTGCGCTGCCGAACGAGCCTGTGCCCTTCGTGATGAACCGGACTCCGTACTGCATCTGGGTCGTGGCAGGATCGAATCCATACCCGACCTTCGTGAATCCGTCGTCCGTGCACTTCTGCACGACCGAGCCGTTGGCCATGATGGCGACTTCGGCCATCGGCTCAACGTACTGGTCGCAGCGCGGACGCTGATCGCGAAGGAACTTGTACTTGCCACTGACCGGGCTGGTGCTGCTGCTGTAATCCCACAGCACGCGCTTCATGGTGCCGCTCTGCTCCAGCGTCTCCTCGGCGTACCACGTGAACGACACGCCGTGGATCTTCAGGGGCACGCTCACCGTGCTGGTGCCCACCGGCGGAGGCGTCGGAGACGATCCACCCGGGGAGACCGTGCTGCTCGCGGGCAGGCTGCGGCGGCCGGCCGCCACGAACGTCATGTTCGGGCTGACCCAGGCGTCGCCGTTGAGGCCTGC
>CAYXVY010000291.1:0-13960 GCA_964468745.1 uncultured Planctomycetales bacterium
TCCGACTTGGGATGATGAAGCTTAGGCAGTCACTACAGCCATGAGTCACGAAGAACTTCTGGATCTGGCGTCCGTTTACGCGCTGGGAGCGCTGGACGGAGACGATCTTGCCCTGTTCCGCGCGCACCTCGGATCGTGCGCCGAGTGCCAGGCCATCGTTCGCGACTGCGAGCGCGCGTCGACGGGGATCGGGATGTCGCTCGCGCCCGTGGCGCCGAGCGCTGGCCACAAAGAAAAGCTGATGGCGCGGATCTCGTCGCGTCCTGCGGCGCCGCGCCCGGCGTGGGGGTTCGCGCATTTGGCGGCCGCAGCCGCGATCATCGTTGCGATCGTGCTCGGCGTGCTGTACAGCCGCGCGCGCGAAGCCGCTACCGACAAGGAACAGACCATCGCCACGCTGCACAAGCAGGTGGAGGATCAGGAACAGAAGGTGCAGCAGCTGCGCAAGGACGTCGACTTGAAAAACGCCGACATCAAGAAGAAGGAAGATGCCCTAGGCACGACGGCGAACGAGTTGCTGAAATCGAAGGATGAGCTCCAGCAGCTGCAGGCGAAGATGACGACCGCGGACAAAGACCTCGTCCGCCTGCGCAAGATGGACGAGCTGATTCGCGACATCACCGCGCAGGTGTACGCGCTGCAGGGCCAGGGCGAAGCGAAGGAAGCGTCGGCTCGCGTGATCCTGAAGGACAAGGACCTATATGTGTTCGGCAACAAGCTCCCGCCGCTGGCGGAGAAGAAGGTCTATGAACTCTGGGCGCTTGTTCCAGGCGTGGCAGATCCAGTGCCGGCCGGCATCTTCAACGACAAGGGCGAGTTGATCCAGGAGTACAACAAGATCCCGCCCGGAACGAAGAAGCTCAACGGCTTCGCCATCAGCCTTGAGGACAAGGCGGTCGACAAGCCCACGAAGATCCTCTTCATGCCCGCGCAGTAGCGACTGCTTCCTCCCCTGTATAAGATGCTGCGGGCGGGCAAACAGGGACCCTCCCGGAGCGTCTAACTCCTGCTTGTTCTTGTAAGGTGTAAGGGCGGAGGGGCTCCATGGCCGAGCACGATTCAGCTTTCGCTAAACTCGCGATCCACAACAAGCTGCTGACGGCGGACCAGCAGAAGATCGGCAGCGAGATCATCACCCTGCTGCAGAAGCACGGCATCGCGAAGTCTCTCGCCCAGATCGCGCAGGAGGCAGAGTGGATGAAGCCGAACGCTGTTGCCGCCGTGATCGGCAAGGTGAAGAACCATCCGCCGCTCAAGCCGCCCGCGGCCGTTGTCGACAAGGTTCACCCCGCACAGCGCGCCGGCCTCGAAAAACTGTCGATGGATCTCGCGTCGCTTGGATACACCCGGTCGCCCGAAGAGCTCGCGGGTGAAAAGCCCATGGCGAAGCCGTCCGCCGGAACTGCTGCCCGTCAGCCTGCCGGAACGCGGGTCGCCAACACGCGCACGCGCGGACCCGGCGGCGCGCCGCCCCCTGCGAATAAAGCGGGCAGCAAGACCGGTCTCATCGTCGGTATCGCCGCGGGGGCCGTCGTGATCATCGGCGCCGTCGTCTTCATGATGACGCGCGGCGGAACGCCGAGCGACCCGTCCACGGCCAAATCGAACGACACGAAGCAGCCGCCGGGCGGCACGACCGCGAAGCCGCCCCCGCCGACCACTCAAGCGCCTCCGCCGCTCACCCCCGAACAGCAGCGCGCGAAAGACGATGAGGACATGCGCATGGCGGCCGAAGAGAACAAGAAGAAGGTCGCCGCGGAACGCGAGAAGCAGGCGGAGAAGCACTACGCCGACGGCAAGCAATTCATCGCGGACCAGAAGTGGAAGGAAGCCTTCGGCACCTTCCAGCAACTGGGCGGTCTCAGCTACACCGAGTTTTACAAAACACGCAAAGCGGAGATCGAAGAGCTGACCGCCTCGGCGCGCGACAAGCGATTCATGGGCAGCGGGCCGAAGCCGCCCGACACGACGAAGACTCCTGTCGGTCCCGATCCGGTGCTCAAGGCGGAATTCGACAAGCGCCGCGCCGCCCACACCGCCGATGGCAAGAAGCGGCTCGACGCCGCGAAGGGCGCGATCGCCGCCGAACGCGCCGCGGAGAAGAAGCGCCTCGCCGACATCGTCACGAAGATCGGCGGCCAGAAATTTTCGCTCAAGATCCGCGCGGGACAACTCCTGGGAAACGCACAGATCCTCGAGATCGCCCGCGACGACCTGAAAGTCTTATGCGACTCGGGCCAGACGAGCGTCACGTGGGACATGCTCGACGACCCGTCGTTCGCGTCGGTATCGCGCGCGATCCACAAGGACACCGGTGCGCAGGGCCAGTACGAGCTCGGCCGCAAATTCGTCGCCCGAAAGATGTGGAAGGACGCGAAGGCGGCATTCGACGGGGCGGTCAAGCTGGACGACACGTTCAAGGACCGCGTCCCGGACCTGACGCCGATCCTCAGCAACCAGGCCGCGTTCAAGGGAGTGTCGCGCCGGCTCGGACGCGACGTCCTTTCGCTCACCTACGACTTCTCGACGCCCGAGCAGGCGCAGGACTTCGACGGACCTCGGCCGGCGACTGTCGACCAGGGCCTCGTACTCGAGATGAAGACGCGTGGGATGTGGTCGATCAAGGATGTCGAGTATGACGGCGAAGTTCTGATCGAGACGGCGATCACCTGCGACGGCGACGCGTCCCCCGCGTTCACGCTCCTCTGGAGCAACATCGATCGCGGCGGCTACGTGCTCGCGCTCGGCGGTGAAAAGGGCTTCGAGCTGATCAAGCACACCGGCGAGAAGAAGGACACCGTCGCAGAAAAAGCGGGCGAGAAAGTTCCCGCCGGGGCGCAACTGCGCATCGCCGTGAAGGCCGGCGACTTCAAAGTCTTCGTCGACGGCAAGGAGGTCTTCTCGGCGACCGACGCCACCTTCAAGAAGGGGTGGTGCGCGATCGGCGTCCTGAAGGGGAAGGCGACGTACGCGAAGCTCGCCGTAACCGGCAAGGTCAATCCGGTCGAGATCGACAAGCGCTTCGCCGAATCGGAAGTGCTCGTGCGCCGCGCGCTCGAAGGGGACCTCAACGCCAAGCGCGAGAAGCGCGAGGTGAAGGACGTCGTCATCTCCGCCGAGGACGAGTTCTTCATGAAGATGCTCACGGACGAGCAGAAGGCGGAATACGCGACCGCCAAGGAGAAGGCGCTCAAGATCATGCAGGTGGGGCGGACGATGGAGGACTACTTCAGCGGGACGACCGCCACCCTCTTCAGCGGGCTTATCTCGGCCGCGCCCGACTTCGTCGCCGCGCAGTATTGGAAGGCGATGCTCGATCTCGACGGCGGCAACTCGACCCCCGCGCGCCGCGATCTGCTGCGCACGCTGCGCCGGTACCCGGACTTTTACGAGGCGCTCGCGGCGATCGGCCAGACGTGGGAGGACGACCAGGACTACGACAAGGCCCAGTACTACGCCGGAGAGGCGCTCAAGCGGATGCCCGACTACGCGCCGGCGCTCGCGTTGCAGGGATACCTCAAGTTCGTGATCCAGGCGGACGCGCGCGCGGCAATGGAGGATCTCGAACTCGCGCTCAAGATCGATCCGTCGCACGACACGACGCGCACCCAGCAGAAGAGCATCGCGAACGTGGTGAAGGGTCCCGAGCATCTCGGCTGCAAGTTCAAGAAGGAGTTTCCGCACTTCTGGGTGATGACGGACATCTCCGCCGAGCGCACGCAGCTGTACGGTGAGCGACTCGAGGCGGCCTACAAGCACTTCGCGGAGACGTTCAAGCAGTTCTACAAGGAGGACCCGAAACGCCCCAAGCCGCGCGTCGCCATCTTCAACACGCGCGAGGCGTACATGACGTACAGCGAGCTGACGCTCTCTAGCCGGCAGGAATTCACGCTCGGCTATTTCATCGCGGCGTACCGCGAACTGCTCCTGTTCGAGGACGTCGATCTCGACGAGACGCTCCAGACGCTGTACCACGAGTCCTTCCACAACTTCATGAGCACGATGATGCCCCGCCCGCCTTACTGGTACAACGAGGGGATCGCGGAATACATGGGCGGGCTCACGATCGACAAGGGGAAGATCGTCGAGAAGGCGCGGCTCCTCACGGGGCGCCTCAAGGGCTTGAAGCGCGACCTGAAGCACGCGCTCGATTTCGACGACATCATCAAGCAGACGCCGGGGGAGTTCTACTCGGGGCCCGTGAGCTTCAAGTACGCGCAGGCGTGGTCGATGATCCACTTCTTCTACGAGCACGAGAAAGGGAAGCACCGGGCCCTGCTCGACAGCTACTATAAGCTGCTCGTCGAGGGGAAGGAGAACGAGGACGCCTTCGACGAAACGTTCGGCAAAGCCGACCTCGCGGCGTTGAAGAAAGAGTGGTCGGGCTACGTGGAGAAGCTCGAAGTCGCGGAAAAGAAGGAGACGCCCAAGAAATGAGAATCGCCCTGCTGCTGGTCGCGCTCGTCGCGCCCTGCGTCGACGACGAGACGTGGTCGGCGACGATCACCGTGGACGCGATGCATTGCGACGAGTGCAAGGCGTCGCTAGAAGCGAATCTCAAGCAGCTGAAGGGCGTGACGACGGTCGAGGTGAACGGCACGACCGCGAAAGTGGCGGTGCTGGAGAAGCAGGGAATCGCGCATCGTTCGTTCGTCAACGCCCTGCCCACGGACCTCAAGCTGAAGTCGATCGACGTAAAGGTGCGCGGGGTCATCGGCGAAAAGGGGGACCGGCTGGAGCTGCGCGCGAAGTCGTCGGCGCAGGTCTTCCGACTCGCGAACAAGGACGACAAGACCGACGTGATCGGTCCGCTCAAGAAGGATCTCGCGCCGCCGGCGAAGTTCGCGGTTGCGGGCGAGCTCGACAAGGCGGACACGCTCCTGCTCAGCGCGGCGCCGGCGAAGACGGACTGGAAAGATTAGTTGTTCTCGGCGCAACAGGCGCATCTTGACGCAGTCGTCAGCGCGCCGGCCCCAGGGCGTTGAGCTTCTCGTCGCGCAGCCCCACGAGCACCGAGTCCCCCGACGGCGCGAGGCGCAGCTCGCCGTACTTTGCGTTCGCGTAGGTGTCCCCGGTCCCCTCTTCGAAGAAATAGGACTCCGCGCCGATGCGCAGGCGCCGTCCCCGCTTGCGGTAACGCAGCAGCCGCTCGCCGGCGCCGAGCCCCTCGCCCGCATGAACGCGGACGAACTGCGCCACGTGCGTCCCATCGATCGCAATCACCACGTGACCGTCCGCGGGCGCGGCCTCCGGTAACTTCGCGCTGATCTCGTAGTTGAGCACCATGTAGTCGCCCTGCATGAGCGAGCGCGGATCGACCGGAGCGAGCCGCAGATAGACCGGCTCTCCCGCGCGAAGCAGGCGCTCCTTCTGCCCGATCTGCAGGTTGATGACCGCCAGCACGATCGCGGCCGCGGCCACGACGAGAATCCGCCTCATGCGGCCACCTCCCGGCCCCACGGCCGCCGCAGCATGAGCGCGCGCAGGAGCAGGAGTAACGCCCCGCTCCCCAGCAGTACCGTGGACTTGTCGAAGAGGGTGACGGACAGCGTGTAGTAGTAGACGCAGAGAAAGCCCGCGAGCGCCGCGATGCCGAGGCTGATGAGCACGCCGTCGCGGCGCGCGTACCCGAGCACGAGCAGAATCGCCGCGGCCGGCAGTCCGGAGACGCCGAGCGTTCCAACAATCGCCGCCGAGCCGAGCGCCAGGAGGACCGGCTCGCGCTGCAGTCGATGGACGCCGCCCGCCGCCCAGCCGATTGTCCACAGGAGCCCGGCCACGGCGAGCAGGCGCGAAGGCGCGTCCTGGATCGCCAGCTTCAACTCCGGAAGTGCGCCAACCACCAGCGAAAGGGGCAGCGACACAGCGAGCGCATAACCCGCCGGAAGCAGCGCCCGCGGCGTCCCCGCGCGGGCGAAGAGCGCGACGAGCGCCGCCGTCTCCGCACCGATGAGTGCGTAGAACGCGAGCGACGACTCCTTGGAAACGAGCCACGACGTGACGAGCGCGAGCGCCGTCCCCACCGAGGCGAAGCGATGCACGCCATCGCGCTGGATCGCGTACGTCGCACCGCAGAGCAGCGCGGCCGCAAGCGCCGCTCCGCCGAGCTCCCGCGCTTCCCCGGCTCCGCCGATCACCATCAGATGCCCAGCAACGCTGATCGCGAGACAGAACTGCGTCGCGAATACGTTCGAGAAAAACCAGCGCAGCGCGAGCGCACCCGCCACGAGGATGAGTCCGCACGGAATGAGCTGCGCCGCCCTGAAGTTGATGATCTCCGCGGCGAAAAAGAAACCGAGGATGAAGAGGGACGCCAGCCACGCCCCGGCCCCCACGAACGCCTGCAGAAACCACGGCATGCCCGGTCCCGTCGCGGGGACATCGCCGCCATGCTCCTCGACGCGGCGGCGTTCCGCGTCCGCCAGCAGGCCCTGCCGGCTGAGGCTCTCGGTCAGCTCGCGCAGCGTCAGCACGTTAGGCGGCATCGTGTTCCTCCCGCATCGTCCGATGCAGATGCGCGAGCCACAGCACGGCCGCCGCGACGAGGCCGATCGTGAAGAGCCCCATGATCAGGAACGTGCCGGCGCCGTCGGAGATCTCGAACATCACTTTCCCCGCGAGCGTGACGGCGACGGAGCTCGCGCTGAGGGCGCACGTGGTCAGCGCGGCGAGATCGCGCGCCCGGTGCCGATAGTACGCGTACCCTCCGCCGAGCGACAGCGCCAGCGCCAGCGCGGAGAGCGGCCCGCCGACATCCGCCTCGTGCCGGTCCATGATCAGCACGAGGGACGGCAGCGTCAGCCAGAAGAGGGTAGCCGCGAGGAGCAACCGCTGAAGCCAGCGCGCCCTCAGCCAGCTCACGTTGCGCAGGAATTCCGTCGCGACGAGCGCGAGGCCGTCGATCACCCCGAGCAGCAGGAAGAGCGAAGTCCACTTCCAGCGGCTGCCCTCGACGACCTGCCCCCAGTAGAGCGTGAGCGACAGGTTGACCAGGATCAGCCACAGGCACCAGAGCGCTGTCGAACGTCCGAGCAGAACCCACCCCGTGATGAGCGCCGCCCACGCGACGAAGAGCTGATAGGCGTCCGCTCCCGTCTGATACACCTGACCGAACACCGCCAGGGCAACGCCCGTCAGTACCGAAGCGCCGACGAGGGCCATCTGGCCGCTCATGCGCTCGACGCCGCGCCAGAGCGCCAAGCCGACGCACGCCATGATCCCAGCCTGCGGCAAGCCGAGCTTCACCGCGACCGGCATCCGCGCCCAGTTGAACGCGAAGAAGTAGATCGTGCCTGCGAGCAGGAGCGCGGTGCCGACCGCGAGGAGAAGCCGTTGTGACCACAGGGCCCACCGGTGCCGCGGGCGTACCCAATCCAGGGCCGTGTCGCGCGCCTCGTCCGTGAGCAGGCCCGCCGCACACAGCCGCAGGATGATGTCCTCGTCGACCGGTGCGTCGAGACGTCGGGCCGGTTCCATTCCGTCCGTCACAGCAATCAGCATACCGCGGCGAATCGCACGCAATGCGCCCTTGATGTGCAATACCCTGCCCACCGGTTTCCGATGGGATGAGCAAGGGAGGCGCACACCTCCGTGAAGGATCTGGAGCGCTACGGCGCCGCGCCCGAATCGTCCGCGAGATTGGCAACGAAGTCGCGCAGCAGCCAGCGCGTCGGGACGAGGCGAACGTAGAGATTGCGCAGCCCGCACAGGAGCGGGCTGGACATCTGTCCCATTCGAGCCATCTTGCGCGAAGCGTGCACCACGCGCGCCGTGCGCGGCATCCGGAGGGTCTCGTATCGCCGTAGCGCGGCGACCGCATCGGGCGCACCCTTGAGACAGCGCGCGAGAACGACGGCGTCTTCGATGGCCATGCACGCCCCCTGACCCAGATCGGGCGTCGACGGATGTGCGGCGTCCCCCAGCAGCGTGACGGGACCCGTTCCCCACGTCCCGACCGGATCGCGGTCGACGATGTCGTACCGGATGATCGCGCTCGCGGGCGTAGCGGCAATCAGGGCGGGAATCGGCTGATGCCACGCTGAGAACAGCGCGGTGAGGTGGGGCAGCGGGTCGTCATCTTTCCCGCCGGCCGCGCTGTTCGCCTTGGCGAACCAGTAGGTCCGTTCGCCGTCCAGTGCGACGATGCCGAATCGCGCGCCGGCCCCCCACGCCTCGAGCGCGTGCCCCACGGGCACGTCGGAACCCGGGAACTGCGTGATCGCACGCCAGCTTGTGTATCCCCTGTATTCCGGCTCCGCCGGTCCGAGCACTTGATCGCGAATCGCCGAGTGCAGCCCGTCCGCCCCCACGAGGACGTCCCCGATCTCGACGACGCCGTCCGCCAGCTTTGCGGCGATGCGACCGTCGCGCATTTCGAATCCCGTGCACGGCGCCCCGAGCCCAAGAACGCCGGACGGCACAGCGCGCTCGAGAATCGCGAGCAGCTTGGAGCGGTCGATGCAGACCGTCGGAGCGCCCAACGTGCGTGCAATCTCTTCGAGAGGCGTGCGCACGAGCACGGCGCCTTTCGATGTGCGCACCTCGGCATGCGTGACAATCGTACCGGCGAGCCGGATCTCGGCGGCGAGGCCGAGTTTTTCGGCCGCCTTGATCGCGTTCGTCCAGAGCGTCAGCGCCGTGCCCCCCTCCCGCATCTGGCGCGCACGCTCGAACACGCGAACGTCGAGCCCGGCGCGCCGCAGCCCGATCGCCGCCGCGAGACCGCCGACGCCCGCACCGATGATGATGACCTTCATGCTTTCCGCTGCGGAACGAAGGTGACGATCGGCTCCGCCTTGCCCTTCACCGGCACCGGCACGAGCGGCTTCCACACGAAGCTGTCGCCTGCCGCATCGCGTGTCGATTGCGTGACGAGCATCGGCACCCCGTGCTCCTTCGTCAGCGATTCGATCCGCGACGCCAGGTTCACGGCATCCCCGATCACCGTGTACTCGCGCCGGCGCACGGGACCCACGTCGCCGACCGTGGCCTTGCCCGTGTGAATCCCGATGCCCAGCCGCAGAGCCGGCTCGCCTCGCGAGACGCGCGTCGCGTTCAGCGTCTCCAGGGCGTCGAGCATGTCCAGGCCCGTTTCGACCGCCTGAAACGCATGGTCGTCGCGGGCGAACGGCGCGCCGAAGTAGGCCAGAATCCCGTCGCCGATGAATTTGTCGAGCGTGCCGCCCCGCTTGAAGATGACGTCCACCATGATTCCGAAGTACTCGTTCAGCAGATCGACGACCTTCGAGCTCTCCATCGTGCCGGCCATCGCCGTGAAGCCCCGAATGTCGGCGAAGAGGATGGAGATCTCGCGCGTCTCCGCGTGGACGCTCGGAGCGCCCAGTTCGGCGATGCGGGCCGCGACGGCGGGGGAGAAGTAGCGGCCGAGGCGCGCGCGCACGGCCTGCTCCCGGGCCACATTGTTCACCAGCCTTCGGAGCCGGTTGACGGAAACGACCGCCACCGCCGTGATGCCGACGAGAACGAGCACTCGTCCGATCGCCCAGTCCGCACGGAAGAGGCCGGTTCGGAATTGCAGGGCGATCTGCAACGGCACGCACATGCACGCCGTGGCCAGCACGTTTCGGACGTCCAGCGTCAGGAGCGCCAGCATGATGACCATCCCGAAGACGGCCGTCATGAAGGCGACGGTGCCCTGCGGGTTCGTGGCGTGCGGGAGAGTGGCGAAGCCGACAACGAACACCATCGGCGCGTCGATTAGAGCCACGGAAATGTGCGCGTAGCGACGCGCCCGGACGCTGAACCGGCCGAGCACGGCGATCGAGAGCGCGAGAATCCAGTAGGCGCCCAGCGGGAGCAGCTCCACCGTCCATTCCCGGCGCCCGAGGAAGTAACCCGTGGTCGCCGCAAGTCCCAGCCATCCGCCGACGGCCGCGGCCCGAATGATGGCAAGCCAGTGACCGACCAGTTGCCGCTCCGCCGCCAGCGAATGGTCGAAGGAGGACTGGATCTCGGAGCGTAGGAAAGTCTCGCCCACCGCGTCAGTCTACATCTCGCGCAGCAGGATGCCGATGGTGCAGCCGCCCGTCCGTCGACGCACAGTCGTCAGATCACTTCACCTCGAACAATTCGACCTCAAAGACGAGCGTCGAATTGGCCGGGATCGAGCCGTTCGGCTGGCTGCCGTAGCCAAGCTCCGGCGGAATCGTGATCTTGCGCTTCCCACCGACCTTCATGCCGGCGATCCCCTCGATCCATCCGGCGATGAGCCTCCGCTTCGAGAGCTCCGTCGTGAATTTCTGGCCGCGATCGACGGAGCTGTCGAACTTCGTCCCATCGATAAGCCAGCCGGTGTAGTGCACCGTGATGCGGCTGCCTTCGCGAGCCTCGTCACCGGAGCCGACGACGAGATCTTCGAACTTCACGCGTGGCTTCTCCGGCACCGGGGGGCGCAGCACGAAATCCTTGCCGTGCTTTTCGTCGTTCTCCACGCGGGCGAAGAGCGCGCCGTCCTTCTGCTTGCGATAGATGATCCGCTTGGGAAAGTCGTGCTTGAGGTTCTCGAAGACGGCCTCTTCGGCCGCGGATGTCGTTTGCGTGAAGGGGACCGCCTCCTGTCCCTCGACCGTCACCCACAGGACGACGCCGTCCTTGGAATCGACGAGCTTGAGGAACTCCACGAGGGTCGTCTTGCCGTCTGAAACATGGCGTCCCATCCCGACCATCGTCCCACCCGCGGGCTTGGTCCAGTGCTCTTCGAAGACGCCTCCGTCGAGCGGTCCGCTCCAGGAGCCCGCCATCCACGCAAGTGCCTCGACTTTCGGTTTCGGCGCGTCCTGCGCAACGACGGTGCCGGTGACAAGGACGACGGCGGCGGCAACAAGCGTTCTCATGGTTGATCTCTCCCTGTTCCTGATTAGCACGACGGAATGCGGCCTTGAGAGTAGCAAATCCCGCCGGCCTGTCCCGCGTGGCGCGAAAATTCGAACTTGTCGTCGATCCGGTCGCTCACATTCCTGTCTGGAAGACAGAGGTGAGAAGATGAAAACCGTCGCGATGCTCGTGATCCTGCCCGCGGCCCTGATCGCTTTGCAGGGATGCGTCTGCTACGACCCGTGCGATCCGCCGCCGGCCGTCGTCTATCGTCAGGCCCACGTCCACGGCGACGGGTGCGGTCACCACTTCTACCACAACACCTGGTATGCCCATCCGCATCGGCATGACTGCGGCACGTGCAACGTGCAAGTGCACGTCCATGGCGACGGGTGCGGCCACCACTTCTATCACAACTCGTGGTACGCCCAACCGCACGCACACAACTGCGGCTCCTGTGCCCCCAAGGTTCACGTCCACGTCCACGGGAGCGGCTGCGGCCACCACTTCTGGCACGGCGTCTGGAGCGTGAGCGTCCATCCGCGGCATTGCCGCTGCAGCGGACACTAAGCACTGCCAAAGTCTGATCGGAACCGATCACCGCCGCGGGCGCAGGGTGGGACTCGGAGAGTTCGCAGACCCTTCCTCAGGGAGCACGTCTGCGGTCTCGCCGCGCGGTCTTCTGCGCTCTCGGCGTTTTTGGGCGGGGACTAACGCGGTCTCCTGAGTCGCCGCCCGCCGCGGAGAATCCGCGACCTCCGGAGCTTCCCCGGGCCGCCGTCGGGGCCTTCGCCCGGCGGTTGGAATCCGCTCGGCATACCGCCGCCGACGACCGCCTCGAGGTCACGCACGAGCTCGACGGGGGTCTGATACCGGTTCGCCCGGTCCTTTTGCATCATCTTCACGATGATGTAGTCCACCGCCGGTGACACCAGCGGGTTGCGCTGCCGGGGCGGCGTCAGATTTTCGCTGAGGTGCTTCGAGATCACGACGGCCGACGTTTCGCCGACGAACGGGACGTCCCCCACGACCACGTGGTAGAAGCTCGCGCCGAGAGAGTAGATGTCGCTGCGCGTATCCACGTTCGGTTCGCCGCGCGCCTGCTCGGGCGAGATGTAGTAGGGCGTCCCCATCGTCGCGCCCGGCCGCGTCCCGCTCGACGCGTCCTTGCTCTGGGTCGTCTCCTCGCTCGCCACCTTGGCGAGGCCGAGGTCGCACAGCTTCGCGATGCCGTCGCGCGTGCGCATCACGTTGTCCGGCTTGATGTCGCGGTGGATGATGCCGTTCTGGTACGCGTGGCTCAGGGCGCGGGCGATCTGGATCACGATGTCGAGCGCGCGCTTCTCATCGAGGGCGCCGCCGCGCTTGAGCAGCTCGCCAACCGTGGGGCCGTCGATGTACTCCATCGCGAAGTAGTGGACGCCGTTCGATTCGCCGACGTCGATCCCCTGGATGATGTTCGGGTGGTTGAGGCGGGCGACTGCGCGCGCCTCGCGGAGGAACCGGTCGCGGAACGTGTCGTTCGCGGCGTACTTCGGCGCGAGGACCTTGATGGCGACGATGCGGTCCATCGAGATCTGGAGCGCCTTGTAGATCGAGCCCATCGTCCCCTGGCCGATCTTCGAGAGGATCTTGTAGCCGACGATGGCGGTGTGCCCGCCCTTCAGCCCCTGGACCTTGAAGATCTCCTTCGTCTGCGCGTCGGTGATGTACCCCTTGGCGATGAGGATCTCGCCGAGCTTTTTCGGCGCGACGCCCAGCTCCTTCATCTTCTCCTGGAGCTTGAGGCACTCGTCCACGCGCTCGAGGGTGGTGAAGCCCAGTTTTATGGCGAGGGCGCCAAAGTGGAGATTTTCACGATCGTCGACCATCTCTGGACGAATTGTACGCGGCTCGCGAAGGGACGGTCAAGGCGCGCGGCGAAACGCGAACCCTTTCGCGGCTGCCCTGTTCAAGGACTGATGCACCGACTGCGGTAAACCACACAGAATCCCGATCCCGATCCCAATCCCGATCCGATTCGCCCGCATCATGGTTGCTTCCTCGCGGACGAATCGCCCTGAGGGAGCGGCAGCGAGTCGAAGGGCTCCCCGTGTCGTTGATTCCCTTTCATTCATCTGTTAGCTTTCGACACCCATGACGGACTACGACTTCAAGGCGCTTGAGGCGAAGTGGCAGCAGCGCTGGGCCGACCAGCGGCTCTACGCAACCGCCTCGAATCCCAAAAAGAAGTATTACATTCTCGAAATGTTCGCCTACCCGTCGGGCGACATCCACATGGGGCACTTCCGCAACTACGGCGTCGGCGACGTCGTGGCTCGCTTCAAGATGATGCAGGGATTCGACGTGCTCCATCCGTTCGGGTGGGACGCGTTCGGGCAGCCCGCCGAGGGAGCCGCGATCAAGCGCAAGATCCAGCCGCGCGAGTGGACGATCAACAACATCGAGACCGGCAACGCGACCCTCAAGCGGATGGCGATGTCGTACGACTGGGACCGCGAATTCCGTACGTGCGAACCGGACTATTACAAGTGGACGCAGTGGATCTTCCTCCAGCTCCACGCGAAGGGGCTCGCGTATCGCGGCCCGTCGTGGGTCAACTGGTGCGAGACCGACCAGTGGGCACTCACGAATGAGCAGGCCGAGGGCGGCATCTGCTGGCGCTGCAAGAACCCCGTTACGAAGAAGGAGCTCCCGGGCTCGTGGTTCTTCCGCACCAGCCAGTATGCGGGGCGGCTCCTCGACGATCTCAAGAAGCTCGAGAAGGGCTGGCCCGAGCTGGTACTCACGACGCAGCGCAACTGGATCGGTCGCAGCGAGGGGGCGGAGATCGACTTCGGCCTCGATGGCACAAACGAGAAGATCAAGGTCTTCACGACCCGCCCCGACACGATCTATGGCGTGACGTTCATGGCGGTCTCGCCGGAGAGTCCGCTCGCGCGCTCGCTCCCGACCGATCCCGCGCGCAAGGCGGAGGTCGAGGCGTACATCAGGAAGGCGCTCGTGCGAGACGAGGCGCAGCGCGAGAAGGAGAAGGACGGCGTCTTCACCGGGCGGTGCGCGATCAATCCGTTCAACGGCGAGAAGGCGCAGCTCTGGGTCGCGGACTATGTGCTCGGCGGGTACG
>CAYXVY010000292.1:0-10954 GCA_964468745.1 uncultured Planctomycetales bacterium
CCTCGAGGATCGCCAGGCCGAAGTCGGTGATGCGCACCTCGCCCTTCTTGCTCAGCAGGACGTTCGCGGGCTTTACGTCGCGATGGATGATGCCCGACTCGTGGGCGATCTGCAGGCCGCGCGTGCAGTCGCAGACGATGCGCGTCGCCTCACGCACGTCGATCGGGCCATTGGCCTCGTCGAGCATGTCCTGGAAGGACTGCCCGTCGACGTAGGTCATGATGATGTACCAGATCTCCCCCTCGCTGCCGACGTCGTAAACCTGCACGATGTTGGGGTGCT
The DNA here is from genome assembly GCA_964468745.1 of uncultured Planctomycetales bacterium. Lineage (GTDB taxonomy): Bacteria > Planctomycetota > MHYJ01 > MHYJ01 > JACPRB01 > JACPRB01. The sequence goes on from CAYXVY010000292.1 coordinate 283, forward strand.
CTAGCTTTGCGCACGCGACGGCTTCCCGGCGGAAACGCGAGAGGAGCTCGGCGTTGCGGGTGAAGTCCTGCGGGAGGACCTTCACCGCGACGCTGCGCTGCAGCATCGTGTGCTCGCCGAGGTAGACGTCGCCCATGCCGCCGCGGCCGATCTTGCGCACCAGGGTGACCTTGCCGAGCGTCGTGCCGAGCAGTTTGTCTTTCTGCTGCTGGGGAGGACGGACCATGGGAGGTTTCCTTACGCCCGCCGGGCCCGTGGTGGACTTGCGGATCGGGGGCGGCGACACGGTCGCGCTGCTCCCCGTACGCTTGAGCGGCGACGGGGGGAGCGGCGTGCCCCCGCGCTGCGCCGGAATCGGCGAGGCGGGCGTAGGGGCCGCGGAGCGCCGGATTGGAGACGGAGAGGGAGTCGGCCCGCGTCCGCCGGGCGTAATATCGGCGACGCCGCGTTGAGGTCGATTGGGCGGCTTCGGGATTGGCGTTGGAGACGAAGGCATGGTATCGCCTTAGGCGGAATCCCCTCCTGAAGACAAGTGAAGGTATAATACCCGCCCGTTAGAGGGATCGGGAGAGATTTGGTGAAGACGGCGCCGCGCAGCGAAATTCAGAAGATCCTGAGCACCAAGAGTTTGTTCGCGTGCGCGGGGGCCATGGTCGCGATCGTCACGGTCACGCTGATTCTCGTGACGCGCAAGGGTGAGCTTGACATCATCGAATTGAACCTCCGCTCCGAGGAGCTTTCGGCGCGGCAGAATGCGCTCGCCGCGCTGATCGAGGGCTGGGAGCGACACGACGCTTCGCGGGCGGACGCCGCGTTCATATCCGCCGTCGCACGCGATCGTGACGAGAAGACCCGCCGCATCGTGTTTGATCTTCTGGAAACCCGTCCGCCGCTGCTGGCCGGCACGGTCCCGTGGCTCGACGAGGAGCAGCCGCGCGAGCTGCGAGCGCGACATCTCGCGCTGCTCGCCAGAGCAAAGGTGCGCGGCGCGTCGCCGCACGCGCGCGCGATGCTGCGATCTTCCGACGTCGAGACCAGGAAGACGGCGCTGCGGTATTTCATCGAGTCTCCCGACGTGTCGGCATACTCCGACATCGGCCGCCTCATTGCCGATCGCGACTGCGGCGCGCTCGCGCGGCAGGCAATCGACCGCCAATACGTGAACAGCCTGGTTGCGCTGTTCAACCCGGCCGCGATACGACTTGGCGGGGCGCTCGGCGAGATGGGCGAGGCGATCCAGAAACGCAACGAGGACATCGAGGGAGTCCTCAAGGAGGGGGCGCCCGCCGAAGCCGCGGATCCTACGCTCGCACAGCTGCGGGCGCGCGACGCGGAAGTGCGGCTCAAGGCGGCGATCGAGCTCGGGCGCGCGCCGAATCCGAAGGCGGCGGAGCCGCTCTTCGCCGCCCTGCAGGATTCCGACGACGGCGTGTCGCGCGCGGCGGCGTTCGCGCTCGGAGAGTGCGCCGCGATCGCGTTCCGTGACCGCCTCATCAAGCTGCTCGCGGTGCATCGCGCGGTCGTGCGCCGCAATGCGGCCTACGTTCTGGGCCGGGTCGGTGACGTCGCCGCAAAGAAGCCGCTCGAGGACGCGTTTCGCACGGAACAGGACGAGGACGCGAAGGGCGCAATCCTTGACGCGTTGCAGGCATTGAGGGGAAAGTAGCGCCCATGAGAGTGTTCGCGGCAGGCCTGCTCGCGCTGGCCGGATGCGCGTCGAATAGCGGCAACGTCCGTGAGACGCGGATCACGACATCGACTACACGCGAGACGGAAGGGGCCTCGTCCGTCTGGGTTTTCAAGCTGACCAATCACAATCCGAAAACTCTGAAAATCGCGTCGCTGGAATTCTCGGTGGGAGACGGCGCGTTTGAGCCGGTCGGCGGGATGGCGGAGATCGCGCACGCGTGCCGCGAAGGGACGACGACGATTTCGCCGGACGAATCGATTCACATCGTGCGGCCGGTAGCGGACCGCCCCGTGAAGATGAAGATGATCTACATTCTCGACGGCTCAGCGACGCGATGGGATCACGTCGTCACGTCACCGTAGATTCGCGAATTTGCGACCTCGGCCTGCGCATCTCGGGGCCGCCTTTCGGTGCGCTGAAACGGTCGCTGGAGCGCGAGTTGTCCTCCCGCGGCATCCGCCTGCGGCCGAGCTTCTATCTTTCGAACGAGTACGGCTGCGTCGCCGGCACGGCAAATGTCGGCGTTCTCTGGGAGGATGCGCTGCCGCAGCGGCCGTCGCTCCACAAGCGCTTCCGCGCACGGCTGCGAGACCCGGAGATCCTGCCGCGGATCATGCGCCACGAGGCCGGTCACGCGTTCTGCTACGTTCATCGGCTTCATGCGCGCCGCGATTTTCGCGATCTGTTCAAGGTGCGCGGCGACTTCTTCGGCTCGTATCCCGACGGCGGATGGGCGCCAGGCGCGAAGGACGAGGCGCGCTTGCGGCGCGGCGCGCACATCAACATCCGATGTCTCAAGCATCCGGATGAGGATTTCGCGATCTGCTTCCAGACGTGGCTGCACCCCGAGGCGGATTGGCGCGTGCAGTACGCCGCCTTTCCGGCAATCCTGCGCAAGCTCGACTACGTCGATCGCGTCGCGCGCACGTGCGGCGCGAAACCCTACGAGAGCGATCCGAGGGATATAGACGCGCCGGTCGAGTCGCTGACGATGACGGTCTCGGAGTGGTTCGGGAACCGGCGGTAAGCGGTCTTATCCGCCTCCGCCGTGCGCACGAAAGCGTGAGTCGCGTCCTTGGAGCACGCAACTCACTTCGGGGGCGACTTCTTCAGGAACCGGAAGCCCACGGCCGCGCACGCGCCGAGCAGCGCGGAGCCGATTACGATGAGCGCCGCGGGCATGTTCACCTCGCCGAAGGGGCCGAAATAGACGCTGACGCGGTGGAAGTTGAGCCCCACGAAGACCAGGAGGATCGCCACGGCCGTCCAGGCGACGATCGTGCGCGCGTATTTCATCGCCCCCGGCGCTCGCGCAGCCGCGTAACGTGATCGTAGACGCCATCGATCGCCGTCCTGCTGGCGTACAGCTCGAGATATCCGTTCGCGTAGCGGATCACAGCCGTCGGGTCCTTCCACGCATCCGGATGCACGCCCTGCGTGATCTCCGAGATCAGGCGGTCCGGACTCATCTCGGCGCCGATGATGTCGGAGACGCTTACAAACTCACGCACCCGTACGAGCGAGGACGACCGTTCGAGACGCCCGTCGCGCTGGAACTTCGCGATCTTGAGAAGCTCCACCTCGGCCATCCGGTCGGCGATGAGCACGGTGTGGCGCGTGATGCGGTCCTGCAGGTACTCCGCGCGCCCGTCCGTCGCCTTGTAATTCTCAGTCGTCTTGATCGACACGAGGTCGCACTCGAAGCGGAATTTCTCCTCCTTGAGGTCGTCGATCACGCGATTGTGGTAGTAGATCCGCTCGTCGATGAGGTCCGCCTTTACGAGCCGCTCACGCACGACGGCGTCGCGATGGAACGCGAGCGCGTCGTCCAGCCTGCGGTCGACCCACTCACGCTGAAGCACCCCGAGCGCGTAGTCCTTTTCGATTGCGGTCGCGAGCCGCTCGTCGCGCTGCTCAGGGTCGATGACGGTGACAACCTCGAGGCGCATATCGCTGGACGCGATCGTCGTGATCGACGTGCCTTCGGCGCCGCCCAGTCGATCGTTGCGATAGGCCTCGCTCGTCATCGACGCGGTGAAGCGGCGGAAGATGTACTCTTTGCCCGTAGGGAAGTCGCGGAAACGGAAATCGGGCGCAATGCGCAGGAGGGAGAGGGGCGCGTCCGGCGCCTTCTCGATCGGATCGGGCCAGGGCTCGCTGTACGTGGCCGGACCGCAACCCGCGATGGCCGCCACCCCCGCCAGAACGACCCAAAGCCTCATGCGGAGAGCCTCCCCAGATTCAGGACGCGCTACGCCTTGAAAAACTTGCGATGCAGGGCCTGCACCGCCTTGTGCGCGTCCTCGTTGGCCACAACGAAAGCGACGTTGATCTTAGAGGCGCCCTGCGAGATCATCAAGACATTCACGCCCGCGTCCTTCAGCGACGCGAAAATGTCGCCGGCGATCCCCGAAATGAACTTCAGGCCCTCGCCGACCACGCAGATGATGGCGCGGTCCTTCTCGATGGTCACGTCGCCGATCTGGTCGAGCTCCGCCTTCGCCGCGTCGAGCCCGCGCGCGCTGTCGGTTGTCACGGACACGCTGACCTCGCTCGTCGCGACCATGTTGACGACGATCTGGTGCTTTGCGAAGACCTCAAAGATCTTGGCCAGGAAGCCGTGGCCCATGAGCATGCGCGACGACGAGATGTTGACCACGTAGTTCCCGAGGTGGTGCGCGAGCGACTTCACGCCGCCGGGATTCTGCGCGATGGCCGGTTGGATCGTGGTGCCGGGGTGCGAAGGCTTGAACGTGTTCAGCGCGCGAACGGGGATGCGCTTGCGGATCGCCGGCACGATCGTCGCCGGGTGCAGCACCTTTCCGCCGTAGTACGCGAGCTCGCTCGCCTCCTCGAACGTGAGCTGCTCGATCGGCTTCGCATCGGGGACGATGCGCGGGTCGGCGGTCATGATGCCGTCGGTGTCGCTCCAGATCTGGACCTCTTCGGCGTCGATCGCGGCGCCGATGATCGTGGCGGTGAAGTCCGACCCGTTGCGGCCGAGCGTGGTGATGTCGCCGCTGCGGGTCTTGCCCATGTATCCCGTGATGATCGGGAGCTTCGTCATGCGCGAGATCTGCCGCTTGATCTCGGCGTCGGCCTCCGGGAGCGGCTGCGCGCCGCCGAACCGGTCGTCGGTGACGAGGCCGATGTCGAATGCGTCGTGCTGCTCGGCGGGGATGCCGGCCTTCGTGAAGTAGGACGCGATGATGCGCGTGGAAAGGCGCTCGCCGAACGTGACGACGTAGTCCAGCGTGCGCGGGGTGAGCTCCTTCACGAGCGAGATCCCCTTCAGAAGGACGGCGAGTTCCGCGAGGTTGTCCTTCACGATGTCACGATCGACGCCGAGCGCGTCGGCGACTTCGAAGTGCCGGGCGCGGATGATCTCCAGCCGCGCGTCATTCCCCTTGAGGGACTCCTGCGCGAGGGCGAAGAGGTCGTCGGTGATGCCGCGAAAGGCGCTGGCGATGACGACCGGCTTGCGGTCGAGCCGCGCCTTCACTATGTCGAACACGGTGCGGATGCGCTCCGCGTTGGACACCGAACTGCCGCCGAACTTCATGACGATCATGCGAGGCGAGATTTTAGCAGTCCCCGATTGGAAAGCAACCGTGAGCGGCTTGAAGGACCGTTCGACGCAGAAAGTTGAAGGTTGAAGGAATCCGTCGCACCGCTTCCAACCTCACACTTCAAACTTCCCGCTACCCTATTCCCAAGCGATCCAGATCCTCGTCGTCGAACCCGAAGTAGTGTCCCAGCTCGTGGATAACCGTCTCCTGGATGCACTTGACCATCCCCGGGCGGTCCCCTTCGAAGTCGGCCTCGATGTTGTTCTTGAAGAGCGTCACGCGGTCGGGCAGGGCTCCCTGGAAGTCGTGGGAGCGGTCGGGGAGCGACGTCCCCTCGTAGAGGCCGTACAGGTCGCTTTCATCGACGGCCCCGCTCTGGCGCTTGGACCGTCGCGCGTCGCGCACGACCACCTGGACGTTCTCGATGCGTTTGCGGAGCACCTCCGGCAGCGACTCGATCGCCTTCTTCGCGATCAATTCGAACTCGGCAAGATTCATTGATCGTCCCGACGCCGCTATGATAGCCTCTCGGCCGACATGAAGAAATTCACGGGCGTAGACTTCTACGAATTGGATCCGCTCCTCACCGACGAGGAGCGCATGATCCGGGACGCCGTCCGCGAATTCGTATCCGCGCGCGTGATCCCGCTCCTGAAGGACCACTGGGAGGCGGGGACGTTCCCGAAGGAGCTCATCCCGCAGATCGCGGAACTGGGCCTGCTCGGCGCCACGATGCAGGGGTACGGCTGCGCCGGAATGAACAACGTCGCCTACGGGCTCGCGATGCAGGAACTGGAGCGGGGCGACAGCGGCATTCGCAGCTTCGCATCGGTCCAGAGCGGCCTCGTGATGTACCCGATCAAGGAGTACGGCAGCGAGGCGCAGAAGGACAAGTACCTCCCCCAGCTGCAGAGCGCAAAACTCATCGGCTGCTTCGGCCTCACGGAGCCGGACTTCGGCTCCAACCCCGGCGGCATGAAAACGCGCGCCGTCAAGAAGGGGAACACCTGGGTGCTCAATGGCACCAAGATGTGGATCACGAACGCGTCCATGGCCGACCTCGCCATCGTGTGGGCGCGCACCGACGAGTCCATCAACGGCTTCCTCGTTGAGCGCGGCACGAAGGGGTTCGCGACCCACGAGATCAAGGGCAAGCTCTCGTTGCGCATCAGCGACACCTCCGAGATCATCCTCACCGACTGCGAAGTGCCCGAGGAGAACCGGCTCCCGAAGGCGCAGGGTCTCAAGGGGCCGCTCGGGTGCCTGAACCAGGCGCGCTACGGAATCGGCTGGGGCGCGCTCGGCGCCGCGATGGCGTGTTACGACGAGGCGCTCGAGTACGCGAAGAACCGCGTGCAGTTCACGAAGCCGATCGCGGGCTACCAGCTCGTGCAGGCGAAACTCGTGCAGATGATCACCGAGATCACCAAGGGCCAGCTCATGTGCCTGCAGCTCGGTCGCCTCAAGGACGCCGGCAAGTCGAGCTTCGTGCAGGTCTCCATGGCCAAGCGCAACTGCGTCTGGGAGTCCCTCAAGATCGCCCGCATGGCGCGCGACATCCTCGGCGGCAACGGGATCCTCAACGAATATCATTCGATGCGCCACATGTGCAACCTCGAGACCGTCTACACGTACGAGGGGACGCACGACATCCACACGCTCATCATCGGTGAGCACATCACGGGCATCCCCGCCTACTTCTAACCCGCACCCGAACCGCCCGACGCCGGCAACGTATATATGAACATGATCGTCGCGATGCTGCTCGCGCTGTCCCTGGCGCAGGACGACGAGAAACCCTACGTCCCGAAGCACAAGATCGAATTCAAGCTGTCGCTGATCGAAGAGCGCGGCGCGTGGAAATTCTCGGTCGAGGGGACGACGGATCTGCGCGACGACGTGGTCCTCATGGTGCGCGTGTACGCGATGGAGGAAGTCGACGACTACAAGGGGGGGAGGAAGTGGGACGAGCAGGCGCTGTCGATCCGTGAGGAGATGCGCTGGCATCGCTTCACCCTGAAGGACGGCAAGTTCAAGGAAATGGTCTTCGAGTGCAAGCGACGCCCGTTCTCGCTCCCCTATCGGGCGCGCGTCGAATACCGCCCCGAGGAACAGCATGAAGCGCTCGCGCGCGAAATCGGCGAGCAGCGCTTCTCGTTTCCGGCCGATCTCCGCCGAGGTGCGCCCGCGGACTTCGAGCGCGAGCTCAAGGAGTCGAGCGCCGAGCTGGCTCGCGACATGGAGGAGATCCAGGTCCTGTTCCGAGACTTCAAGACGCACTTCCTCGAGCAGCAGAAAAAGGCCGACGCGAAGGCATGGTCCGAGTTCCGGGATAAGTGGCTCGTGCTCGTGAAGGCCGTGGCGGACCGCAACGACGAGCGCTGGCAGCTGTGGTGCGTCTGGCTGGAACGGCAGGGGAAGTTCCGCATCGAGGGATTCTGCGACCGCTTCACGCAAATGGCCGAGCAGTGCACCGAGGCCTTGACGAGCGAGGCGGACGCGCTCGCGCGGCTGCAGAAGAGCTTCGAATACTTCCTCATCTACTACGACGAAGCGCGCGAGGTGATGGGGATCGACACGCCGTTCAACCCCGAAGCCGTCGGCGCGCAGGTGGCCGAGTACGAGGATGCCGCCACGCGACTCAAGGCGACGCTCGGCGACAGCGCGACGTGGTTGAAGGAGTCGGAGCGCGTGCGCTCGAAGGCGAGAGCCGCGATCCTCGCGCTGAGCAACCAGAAGCTCGTGCCGCGCCGCGGATACGAACGCATCGTCGCCCTGTCGGAGCTCTTCATGAAGCTGTGCGACTGCGCGGAGAAGGGCGACGCGGCAGCCGCGAAGCCGCTCGTGAAGGATCACGACGAGCGCCTCGCGGAATTCAAGAAGTACGCGGGGCTGAAGTAGCACACGTCCTCCGCCCCGATGCGGCATGCTGCCAAGCCGCCAAGATCGTAAAACGAACAACAGGCGATCTCATGAGCGCACGGGTATTCCGGCGCACCGCCTAAGCCCTAGCTGGACCTGCGAGTCCCCCAATGTTCTCTCAGTTTCCTCGGCTTTCTCGGTGTTGATCACCGTCGCAGGTGGAGCGACAGAGTTCCGCCGGTCTTCGCGAGATCCTCTTGGCGTTTTCTTGGCGGCCATTCCGACGGTGCGTTGAGGGGTTGCGGCTCTGCGGCAAAGGGTCTTGCTGAGAGTATAGTGTTGCCGGCATGGCTCTCCCAAAAGTGCAGCTGAAGGTTCGCGACGTGCGCGGCCATTTGACGTTCTACCGCAAGATGGTCCGCATCCCGGACGACCGCATCGACCCTGGGACGCTCGTCGAAGTCGTCGACCCCGACGGCGCGTTCGTCGGGCGGGGTTTCTACAATCCGCTCTCCCAAATAGCGGTGCGCATCCTGTCGTGGAATCAGACGGACGAGGACTTCCTCGGAGCCCGGCTTGCGGAGGCCGCGCGATTTCGCATCGACACACTCAAGCTCCCACACGTGACGAACGCGTACCGGCTTTGCCACGCGGAAGGGGACGGCCTGAGCGGCCTCATCGTCGATCGGTACGACAAGCTCGTGTCCGTCGAACTCTTCAGCCGCGGCTACTTCGTGCTGCTCGACCGTGTGCGTGCGAAACTCACCGAGCTGATCCCCGGCGCGACCGTCCACGTCCGCGCCGACGAGGAGATCCAGCGGCTCGAAGGCTTCCGCCTGCCCGCCCAGACGGCGCCGCCGCAGGTCGTCGTGAAGGAGTTCGACGTGGAGTATCGCGTGGACGCCGCCGGAGGCCACAAGACCGGCTTCTTCTGCGATCAGCGCGACAACCGGAAGTCGGTGCGGGAACTCGCCGCGGGTCGGGACGTGCTCGATCTATGCACCTACACCGGCGGGTTTGCGCTCAACGCGGCGAAGGGGGGCGCGCGACGCGTGACCGGGGTCGATCTCGACGAGCAGGCTCTCGAGACCGCGCGACAGAATGCGCGGCTCAACCGCGTGAAGATCGATTTCCTCCACGCGGACCTCTTCAATTATCTGCGGCAGACGAAGGAAACGTTCGACGTCGTCGTGCTCGATCCACCGAAGATGGCGCGCGATCGCGAGGAGATGTCGAAGGCGCGCCGCGGCTACCGCGACATGAACGCGCTGGCGATGAAGGTCGTGCGGCCGGGGGGCTTCCTGATTTCGTGCTCGTGCAGCGGGCTCGTCAGCGAAGAGGAGTTCCTCCGCACCCTGCACGACGCGTCGGTGATCGCGCAGCGAGAGCTCGCGACATTCCGGATTGCCGGCGCCGGCGCGGATCATCCGGTATCGAGCCTTTATCCCGAAGGGCGCTACCTGAAGGTCGTCTTCAGTCGCGTCCGATGAATCCGCACCTTCGACGTCTCACCGAACAGGACCCGCGTCGACGCAGCCTTCACGTCATGGGCGAAGTCCATCCCGGCGAGCTGTCGGCGCGCGGGTATCGGCAGGTCGGCGATGAGTGGGTGCTGGAACTTCGACGACCGCACGTGCCGGGGACGGAGGTCGATGCGATCATCCGCGAGTTCGAGGTGCTGCGAGACCTCGGCTATGCGTTCCTCGAGGGGGACGAATGGTCGCCGGCGGAGATCTTCCGGCGTTATCGCGACGCGGGGAAAATCGACGGTGACGCCCGATTCGTGAAGTAGCGCTCAAGTCCCGCGTCCCTTTCTGTCGATGATATGAGTTGCCGACGAAGTGCTGTCGACGGAGATAGAGGGGGAAGGCGCATGAAGATCAGGGAAATGAACGATTACGACCTGATGCACGCGATCATCGACTCGGGTCGCGCGGTCGTGGCGGCTTTTGTCGAGCGGGGCACCGACGCGGCGAAGCCCGTCGAAGCCGAGCTCAAGTCGCTTGCGAAGGAACTCGGCGACGGTGCAATCTACAGCATCGTCGACGTGTCCGAGAATCCAACGATCGCCGAGAAGTTCGGGTCGGTGTCGATGCCGTCGATCGCGCTTTTCCGCGAGGGAAAGCATATCGGCACGACCACGAGCCTGGCGCACAGCGAGCTCGCGGAATTCGTCCAGCGCGCCCTTAAGAATTAGGGCTTGCTCCGGACGTTCCGTCGTCGCATCTTGATCGCATGCCCACGGTCAAGGTCGCAAGCGCGTTCGACGGTCGCGTGGTTCGCGTCACGCTGGCGCGGCCCGACTGTCTGAACGCTCTGGATCTCGCGATGATGGACGACCTTGAGGTTGCGATTCGCGATGCAGGGCGCCGCGGACCGCGGGTGGTCGTCCTCGACGGCGAGGGCAAGGCGTTCTGCGCCGGGGGCGATTTGCGGATCGGCGCCGAGCATCTGGGTCAGCTCGCGACGCGGTTTCACGTCGTGATGGAGTTGATTGAGGGGCTGCCGTGTCCGGTCGTGACGGTGGTGGGGGGCGTGGCGGCGGGGGGAG
>CAYXVY010000293.1:0-10046 GCA_964468745.1 uncultured Planctomycetales bacterium
ACCCCGCGCTCTCGCCCGACGGGAAGCGCATCGCATTCGACTGGCACGGGGACATATGGACGTGTCCCGTTGCGGGCGGTCTCGCGGAGCGCGTCACGGACGACGCTGCGGACGAGCGACGTCCAGCGTGGTCGCCCGATGGCCGGCAGATTGTCTTCTCGTCGGACAAGTCGAAGACGCGCGATCTGTTCGTGATCAATCTGGACACGAAGGCCGTGCGGCAGTTGACGTATCACACGAGCGACGACGATTCGCCCGCTTGGTCCCGCGACGGCACCCGCATCGCGTTCCAATCGAGCCGCGACAGCAATCTAGATCTTCCACTCAACGACGAAGTCAACGACGTGTGGGTCATGCCCGCGGCGGGAGGCACGGCTACGCGGATCACCCTGTTTCGGGGAGAGAATCCGGCGTGGTCGCCGGACGGCAATTGGATTGCATACGATCGGTACTCGAGCGGGTACGCGGACGGTGAGCACAACATCTTCTTGATTGCGGCAGACGGCAGCGGCGAACCGCGCGAGCTCGCCAGCGGGTCGGAGGATTCGAGGCATCCGACGTTCAAGGGTCAGACGGTCTATTTCGCGCACGAGGCGAACGGGATTCTCTTCTCCGGCGCTCGCAACATTTGGCGCACGGGCGTGCAGGCGGGTGCGCTGATACAAGTCACGGGGCTGCGTGGCGATCACTGCACGTGGCCGACGACGTGTGAAGCGAGCGATCTCGTGGTATTTGAGTTCGACTTCCAGCTGTACGCCGCGAGCACGCGCGATGTCAAGGCGGCGCCGCGCAAGCTCAAGATTGAAGCGCCCGACGTCTACAAGGATTCGGAAGGGGCGACGCGAACATTTCGCGATGGAGCCAGGTCACCGTCGTGGTCGCCGGACGGTTCGCGATTCGTCGCCGTCGTTGACGGCGATCTCGTCGTGATGGGCGCCGACGGCGCGGGAGCCCGGGCCATCACGCGCACGACCGAGGAGGAGCGGGACCCCTCGTGGACGCCGGACGGCAAAGCGATCGTGTTCGTGCGGGGAGCGTGGGGCGGATTCGGTCACGTCTATCGCATCGCGGCCGATGGCGGCGAGGTGACGAAGCTCACGGCGGACGCGGGAATCTACCGGACGCCGCGTTCCGACGGAAAGCGGCTCGCCTATGCGTTCGAGCGCGATGGCGAAAAGGGCGTGATGATTGGAGGCGAGGCGATCGACGCGCCGGGCGTGGAGGAGACGTGCCCTGTGTGGGGCCGCGACGGGAGCGCCGCGCACTTGCGCACGACGGAGGCGGAAGGTTCCTCCATCGTCCTCGGCGATCGCGTCTTGCGTTCTGACGGCGTGATCAAGGCGGGACTGGCGTGGTCGCCGGACGGTACGCGCTTTGCGTTCGGCGCGCGCGACGAGCGGGGCGGCTGGAACGTCTCGATCATGGACGCCAAGACGGGGGTCGTGTCTACGCTTCCGGCCGAGGCGGGATTGACGCGACAGAATCCCAGCTGGGCTCCGGACTCTTCGATGATCGCGGTGGAAGAGCTTCGCGGGGGACGCGGGCCGTCTTCAACGGGAAGCGAGCGCCTGATCGTGAGGGACGCGTCAAATGTTGCGACCAAGCTTGAGGTGCGATTCACGGTGGAAAAGCCGTATTCGCGTCGCGAGGAGATGTCGGGCGTTTTCGGCCAGGTGTGGAACGCGTACAACAGTTTTTACTACGATCCGTTCTTCCACGGCGTCGATTGGTTGGCGCTGCGCGACAAATATGCGCCCGTTGCGGCGGAGTGCCGGACGAATCCAGAGCTCTGGGACCTCGTCAACGATCTGATTCGCGAGTTGCATTCTTCGCACGTGCATCTGTCGCCGCCGGCGATTCGATTGACTGCATTCACGGGGATGCTCGGAGCGGATCTGACGGCGTCCCTTAAGGTCGTGCGAGTGGAAGCGGGCGGGCCGGCCGCGAAGGTGGGAATCGAGGAGGGGGACACGCTGATCGTCGAGGGAGACCTGGACCGGTTGCTGGTTGCGGACAAGGAATGCGGGTTGAGCGTCCGTTCTGCAGAGGGAGAAACGCGCCCGGTTCGGGTGACGCCGGTCACGCGGAGCGCGCTGCGTCAGCTGAAGTACACGAACGTGATCGCCGCGCGCAAGGCGCGGGTGAAGGAAATGAGCGAAGGGCGGCTCGCGTACCATCACATTCGCATGATGATGGAGCCGGAGATCAAGGCGCTCAAGGACGCGATGGAGAAGGAGTTCCCGACGGCGCAAGCGCTCGTCCTGGACATCCGCGACGGCGTGGGCGGAATGGCGCACCGTCCCATCATTCACATGCTCGACTCGACGGCGCCCGAACGGATCAACAAGAACCCGGCGAGCGTGATGCGTAATCGAAACGGCTGGACCGGGCCCGACCGGTACGCCGACGGGCGCAACGGCGGGCGCATCACCGGCAAAAGCTGGGATCGCCCCGTGATCATGATCCAAAACGAGATCTCGCGCAGCGATAAGGAGATCCTCCCGCACACGTTCCGCCACGCGGGCGTCGGCTACATCGTCGGCATGCCGACGGCGGGGGGCGTCATCGGCGGCAACGAGATGGCGCTTCGGGGCGGGGCGCGCATAACGCTGTCGATCCAAGGTTGGTTTTCCGCCGACGGCCGCAATCTCGAAGGGTACGGGGTGCCGCCGGATGTGAGGGTCCCTGTTACTCACGCCGACCTCTACGCGGGGCGTGATCCGCAGCTGGAGAAGGCGGTTGAGGTGCTGCTGGCGCAGGTGGACGGGAAGATCTCCGGCCCACGCGGCCAGAAGGCCCGTGCCGATACCGAACAGAAGAAGGACTGATGGAGCTGCGAACGGCGCGGATGCTGCTGCGCGAGATGTGCGAGAGCGACTGGCGGAGCATTCAGCAGTACGCGGGCGACCGGCGCGTGTGCCGCTTCATGGAATGGGGGCCGAACACCCCGAAGATGACGCGCAATTTCGTGCGCAGCGTTCTGACGGAGCCTGGCGCACGCCCGCGATACAACTTCAACCTGGTGATGACGCTGGACGGTGCGCTGATCGGAGCGGTGCGGATCACGATCCGCAGCATGATCGAGCGCGAGGCGGACATAGGCTACATCCTCGCTGAAGGTCACTGGGGTCGGGGATTTGCAAGCGAGGCGTCCGAGGCGCTGCTGCGATTCGGATTCGACTCCCTCAAGATGCACCGCATTTACGCGACGTGCGATCCGCGGAACGAGGCGTCATGGCACATCATGGAGAAGCTCGGCATGACGCGCGAGGCCCGGCTCCGCGAACACAAGCGGGTGAGGGGGACGTGGCGCGATTCTCTGCTCTACGCGATCCTCGATCGCGAGTGGCGCGGGCGGCGCGGCCGCTCTACTCGCGCCATCCGGCGATAAATACGTTCAGATCTCGCCGAGTGGTCCCGTTGCGGTTCGAAATCCAGGCCAGCGTCTTGCCGTCGGGTGAGAAGCACGGGAAGCCGTCGAATCCGCCGAGCTCCGCGGTGCCCTCGTGGAACGTGACGCGCTGCGGTCCCGTGCCGTCGACGTTGATCATCCAGATCGCGTACTGGCCGGGGTGCTTCGCGTCGACGTCGCTCGTGAAAAGCAGGCGCTTTCCATCGGGGTGGAAGATTGGGGCGAAGTTGATACGCCGTGTCCTGGTCACCTGCCTCCGCTCACTGCCGTCGGGGCGCGAGACATAGACCTCGATCACCATCCCGTGGAAGGGGATGAGCGCGCGCTCCGCGTTCATGCGGTCGAGCTCCTTCTCCTGCTCCGGCGTCGAGGGATAGAACGAGCGGTAGACGATCCACTGTCCGTCCGGTGAGAAGAAGGGCCCGCCGGTGTAGCATCGCGGCTGTTCCAGCTTGCGGACATCCGAGCCATCGACGTTCATGGTGTAGATGTTGAAGGCGCCGTCGCGGTGCGACATGAAGACGAGGCGCTTGCCGTCGGGCGAGACGGTCGTCTCCGCGTCATAGCCGTCTACGTTGGTGAGGCGCGTCTCGGCGCGCGTGACAGGGTCGAGGGCGTAGATGTCGAATTCGCGGTAGACGGGCCAGCGGTAGCCCTTCGCGCGATCGGGAGGCGGGGGAGGTAGCGGACCGGACCCCTTCGTGGACGAATACACGATTCGACCGTCGGGCAGGGAGTAGGCTCAGGTCGTCTTGCCCTCGCCGTTCGAGATTCGCTCGATGCGGCCGGTCGCGATATCGAGGGAGTAGATCTGGTCCGCCTTGTCGCCCTCGCGAATCGCCTGCAAGATCAGTCGCTTGCCGTCCGGTGAAAAGTATGCCTCCGCGTGTGTGCCGTGCGGGATGTTCGTCGTGAGTTGGCGGATCCAGGAGAAGTGTCGCTCGCTCGCCAAGGGCGTCCGTTCGGGCGCCCACGCAGGGGGCGATGACATGGCGGGCGACGATGCGCAGCCTGCGCAAAGCAGAAGCACAAGCAGATACCGCATGGCGAGGAGTATATAATCGCGCCGCATGCGTCGGCTAATCTTGCTTCTCGCGGCGCTCGCCGGGTGCGCGGCGCCCGCGACTTCCCGAGACAGGGTCGCGTATCTGACGAGCGACGAACTGGCGGGGAGAAAGGTGGGGTCCGAGGGGGAGCGGAAGGCGGCGGAATACGTCGCGGTTCAACTCCGGCGATTGGGGGTCGATGCGCACATTCAGCCCTTCGAGCAGGGGGTCAGCGTCGTCGGGACGATTCCAGGCAGCATCCGCGAGGCGGTGGTGATCGGTGCGCATATCGATCATCTGGGAAAGAGCGACGAGGGGATCTATCGCGGCGCGGACGACAACGCGTCCGGCGTGGCGGCGTTGTTGCTCGTCGCGGCGAAGTTTGCCCAACGGCCCGCTCTGAGGACGATCCAAGTTGTCGGATTTGGCGGCGAAGAGGCCGGCATTCTCGGGTCGCGCCACTTCGTGAAGCAGCAGGTCATGCCCCTCGTCGCGATGCTGAACATGGACATGGTCGGACGAATGGTCGATCGGAAGCTGATCGTGATGGGATACAACACGTCGCCGGTCTGGGAGCCGGCGCTTCGGGAGTTGAACACGGCAGGCCTCGACCTCTCGCTCGGCAAGGGGGGCGTGGGTCCGAGCGACCATACGTCGTTCTACCAAGCCGGCGTTCCCGTGCTCCATTTCTTCACTGGAGCGCACCGAGATTATCACAAGCCCTCCGACACGGCAGACAAGCTCAACTACGAGGGCATCGACCTCGTCGCTGATCTGGTCGAATCGGTGGCTCGACGAGTCGCCGACATGCCGGAAAGGCCTGCGTACGTCAAAGTGAGCGAGCAGCTGGATCCGGCGTCGGCCCCCAAGGGCGCACCCCCGTACTTTGGCGCGATGCCCGATTACGCGCACCAGGACAGGATGCAGGTGGCGGAGCTGGCGCCAGGGAGTCCCGCGGACCGATGTGGACTGAAGGCGGGCGACGTCATCGTCGCATTGGACGGCAAGAATGTGGGTGACCTCGAGGACTATAGCGCGAAACTCATGTCGCATCGTCCGGGTGATGAGATCGTGCTCAGCGTGCGCCGCGGCGATGCCCTGCTGGAGATTCGAGCCGTCCTGGCAGCGAAGCGACGCAAGTAACTTGACCCCTCGGGAGCCCGCCGATAGGATTTCGCGCGCTTTACGGATTCGATGCGGCCGCAGTCTTTGCGGGCTCGCTCACCGCGAACTGGGGAGAACGCTATGGCACTTGCCGACTACACCGCCGAGGGCGGGATCGCGACGATCACGCTCAACAACCCGAAGGCGAACCTCTACACGCACGAGATGATGCTCGACCTGGACAAGGCCATCCTCAAGGCCAGGTTCGATGACAGCGTGCACGTGATCGTGCTTACGGGGCAGGGCGACAGATTTTTCTGCGCCTGCGCCGACATCAACATGCTTGCAAGCGTGACGCCTAAATTTAAGTACTTCTTCTGCCTGCACGCGAACGAGACCCTGTCGCGCCTCGAGCAGACTCCGAAGCTTGTGATTGCGGCGCTCAATGGCAACACGGTCGGAGGCGGCCTCGAGATCGCGATGGCGGCGGATCTGCGGATCGCGCGCAAGGGTTCGGGCAAGGTGGGCCTTCCGGAGGTGACCTTGGGAGTCCTCCCCGGCACGGGCGGCACACAGCGCCTGCTGCGTATCGTGGGGAAGTCGAAGGCGATCGAGATGATGGCGAGCGGGCGCCTGTTCGAGTTCGAGGAGGCTCAGAGGGACGGGATCGTCGATCAGATTATCGAGGGCGCAGACGTCGCGACGTTCATGGCGAAGGTGTACGACTACGCGAAACAATTTGCGCCGCCGAACAAGGCGTCGAAGGCCGTCGGAATGATCAAGCGGGCGGTCCAGAGCGGAGCCGAGGTCAGCTTTGAGTACGGGTTGGCTATGGAGCGCGAGTTCCAGGCGCAACTGTTCTCCAGCGAGGACGCGAAGGAAGGACTGCACGCGTACGTAGAGAAGCGCAAGGCTGCGTTCAAAGGCCAATAGATCACGGAGAGAAGCAATGCCTGCGAAAAAGGGAAGTAAGGACGCCGCCGGCGGCGGCAAGAAGCCGGCGAAACCCGCGAAACCCGCGAAAGCCGCGCCTGTACCGGCGCCCGCGCCGAACCCGGGAGCGAAGCCCGGTCGGAAGCCTGGGCCGAAGCGGCGCGGACTGGGCGAGTCCGAGGAGGAATAATGGCACCCGTAGCGGTGACGGCCCGACAGCTTTTCGTCAATGGGCAGTGGGCCGATGCGACGGGAGGGAAGACGTTCGCCGTCGTCAATCCGGCCACCGAGGACACGATCGCGCAGGTGTCGGAAGGCACCGCGCAGGATGCGGACCTGGCCGTGCGGGCCGCGCGCAAGGCGGTCGACGAGGGGAAGTGGTCCACGTTCGGCCCCGGAGACCGTGCGCGCCTGATGTTCAAGGCGGCCGACCTCATGGAGCAGAAGCTCGATGAGTTTGTGCAACTCGAGACCGCGAATTGCGGCAAGACGCTCATCGAATCCAAGATCGAGCTCGGCCTCGCGCTCGACGTCCTGCGCTACTACGCAGGCTGGGCGACGAAGCATACCGGCGAAACCATTCCGTCGCGGCCGAACGCGTTCCTCTTCACGCTGAGGGAGCCGGTCGGCGTCGTGGCGGCCATCACGCCTTGGAACTTCCCGCTGCTGTTGTCGATGTGGAAGTACGCGCCGGCGCTTGCGACCGGAAATGCGATCGTGCACAAGCCGGCGACCCTGACGCCGTTGACGGCGCTGAAGTTCGCCGAAGTCATGCAGGCGGTGGGTTTCCCTGAGGGCGTATTCAATGTCGTGCCCGGGCCGGGCACTACGGTGGGCGAGGCGCTGCTGACGCACCCCGGCGTGGACAAGGTTGCATTCACGGGCGACAGCTCCACTGGCAAGCATGTGATGAAGGCGTGCGCCGATGGGCTGAAGAAGGTGTCCCTGGAGCTCGGCGGTAAGAGTCCCAACATCGTGTTCGCTGATGCCGATCTCGAAGGGGCGAGCCGCGGCGCGCTCGGCGCCATCTTCTACAACAAGGGCGAAGTATGTGCGGCCGGCAGCCGGCTCTTCGTTGAGGAGTCGGCGAAGGACGAGCTGCTCGCCAAGATAGTCGACCGCGCAAAGAAGACGACCGTCGGCGATCCGCTCGACAAGAACACGCGAATGGGGCCCGTAATCTCGAGAGGGCAGCTCGACAAGGTCCTCTCGTACATCGAGTCAGGCAAGCAGGAGGGTGCGAGGGTGGTAGCGGGCGGTGATCGCCCCGCCGGCCTGACGAAAGGCTACTTCGTCAACCCGACTGTCTTTGCGGACGTGAAGAACTCGATGAAGATCGCCCGAGAGGAGATCTTCGGTCCCGTGCTTTCCGTGATTTCGTTCAAGGACTTCGGCGACGTCGTCGCGCAGGCGAACGACACGGTGTACGGGTTGGCCGCCGCGGTCTGGACGAAAGACGTGAAGAAGGCACACAAGACGGCTCGGGCCGTCAAGGCGGGCACCGTCTGGGTCAACACGTACAATCTCTACGATGTCGCGCTCCCGTTCGGGGGATACAAGCAGAGCGGCTTCGGCCGCGAGCTGGGTCGCGACGCGCTCGACCAGTACACCCAGACGAAGAGCGTCTGGGTCGATCTCAGTTAGTCCCCGGAGGATGCTATGCGCTCACTCTCGGCTATCCTTGTCGCCGCGGCGGCCCTGTCGATGGCCGCGTGCATCGACCTTGAAGAGGAATTCACGCTGAATCCCGACGGATCGGGACGAGTCGTGATCAAGTCCATCTTCGCGCCGACGGACATTTTCGGCACGAAGTCCAAGGATCCCGACGACATGGCCAAAAAGGCGGTGCGCGACGAGCTCGAGAAGGCGCAGGGGATCGACGCGTGGAAAGACGTCACGTGGACGCTGCAGGATGACGGCAAGGTTCGGTTCCAGGGAACGGCCTACTTCAAGGACATCTCGAAGGTGAAGTTCCATCACCAAGGGATGAGCGCGGAGTTCCTCCAGCTCAAGCTTTCGAAAGGTGAGAAGGGTGAGGTCGTCATCGACTGCCCGACGGGGAAGAAGGCGGACAAGGCCCCCGCGAAGCTGACCGAAGACGAGATCAAGAAGAAGATGAAGTCCGAACGTGCCCAGTATCAGCAGATGAAGCCGATGCTGGACGGCATGCTGGGCGCCCTGAAGGTATCGGTGAAAGCGAATCTGCCCGCGCGCGTCACGACCGTGACGAACTTCAAGAAGGCTGGCGACTCAGGGATTTCGCTCGCCATGGAGGGGAAGGCGTTCGCGAAGGCATTCGACGATTTCATGATGGACGACGCGTTGCTGCGCGGCGCGATCGAATCGGGAATGGACTTCAAGAAGTCCGAAGGAGGCCCGCCGGACGCGTTCGTACAGAAGCTCTTCGGCGAGAGCGGGCCGATCCGCGCCATCTGTGCGGCGGATGCGAAGCCGCTGTTCGATTACGAATCAGAGGCGGCGGCGGCGCGCGCTGGGCAGCCCGCGATCTTCGAGACGCTCGGGGTCTCGACGAAAACCATCGCTCCTCCCGCGCAAGGGGACGGTTTCAAGAGCATCAAAGTCGCTGCGATCCGGATTGTCCACGTCGCGGATGCGGAACGCGGCATCAGCCCCTTCAACTCGAGCAAGGCTGGCGTCTCGCTGTCGATCGTTGCGGAGTTCTCCGGCACGGTTCTGTCCGTGAAGGAGGGCTCGATTGAAAAGGCGGTAGCAGACGATGGTACCGATCTGCTGCCCGAGAACGACTGGGGACGCAAAATCAACTGGCCGCGTCTCACGAGCGACAAGACGGGAGTCGTCTTCGAGCTGGATCTGGGAGCGCCGGGCGAAAAGTCAAAGGGCATCAAGGAAGTGAGCGGCAAGCTGCTCTACACGGTCGGCGGAAAGACCAAGGACGTCGACCTCGGCATCAGCGAGTTCAAGGAAGGCGCGGCCGGCAAGCTGCACGGCGCGAAAATCAAGGAGCTGAAGAACAGCGAGTACATGGAGGGGCATCAGGGCCTGCAGCTCGAGCTCGAGATGTCCAATGACGACGTTCAGGGGGTCACGTTCCTGGACGAGGCAGGGAAGACGATCGAGGTGGAGCGTCAGGGCTACTTCGGCAGCGACAATTCCGCGACGCTCTCATTCAGCCTGAAGGGCGCGTTCCCCGCGAAGGGAAGGATCGTGCTGAAGATTTACGACGATCTGAAGCAGTTCGAGGTGCCGTTCACGATCTCCAACATCGATTTCACGGGCCGGCCGGCAAAGTAGGGGATCGCATGGCGATCGCGTGGGAAACGACGTATGAGGTCGCCGTGGCAAAGGCGCGCGAAACAAAACGCCTCGTGATGGCGGAGTTCTTCAGCCCCTACTGACCCGCGTGCAAGCAGCTGGACGCGGTGACGTTCAAGGACGACGAGACCGGCCGGCTCATCAACCGGCAATCGGTGCCTGTCCGAGTCAGCGTGCTGGAGAATCGCGATCTGTCCAAGAAGCTGCGCGCGTACTGGACGCCTACGGTGCTGTTTGTGGACGGCGAGGGTCAGGAG
>CAYXVY010000294.1:0-2148 GCA_964468745.1 uncultured Planctomycetales bacterium
GGCGCGGGCCTTCTCCAAGGATCCGAAGATCCTGCTCATGGACGAGCCGTCGTCCGTCGCGGCATCGCACCCGATCATGGACACGGATATCGCGAGGACGAGAATCTGGAACGCAATCACAATGCGGCGCATGGAACCTCCCAACAAGGTCGTCACTCTAACAGGACGTGTCCCGGCAGAAAATCCCTTTTTGCAACCCTTCGACTCACCTTGCTCGCTCAGGGTAAGCGGCCTCTAATGACTTACTATTCTTTGCAGGCCGCTTAGAATGCGCTCCACAATGGAGCAAGCGTCAGGCGGGCGCATGAAGTTCGCGATTCCCGTAATCGCGCTCCTCGCGCTCGCTCTCGCCCTGCGGCTGGCCCTCCTCTTCAGCCTTGAGGGCAAACCGCTCGTCTCCGAGCCGATTCTCGACAGCGCCGCGTACGACTCGTGGGCGCAGGACATCGCCACGCGCAGCTTCTGGGGCGACCGCGTCTTCTACCAGGATCCGCTCTACCCGTATGGGCTGGGCATCTTCTACAAGATATTTGGCCGTCATCTGCTCGCGATCAAGATCCTGCAGGCACTGCTCGGTGTGGCGGGACTCGCCATGCTCTTCGAGGCCGCGCGCCGCATGGCCGGGTACTCAGTCGCGGTGGCCACGCTCGCCGTTGCGGCCGTCTATCGCACGACCGCGTTCTACGACGTCGTCCTCTTGAAGGAGTTCCTCGGTCCGTTCTTTCTCGAGGCGGCGCTGCTCACGGCCGTGCTCGCCGTGCAGGAAAAACGATGGTGGTGGTGGTTCCTCACGGGACTCTCGATCGGGTTGGCGTCGCTCGTGCGCGGCAACCTGCTGATCCTCGCGCCCGTGCTCGCGGTCGCGTTCTTCTTCATGCGCGAACGGCGCGGCGCGGGGCTCGTTCTCGCGGGCGCGCTCGTCGCGATTCTCCCGTGCACGATCCGCAACGCCGTCGTCGGCCGCGAGTTCGTGCTGACGACCGCGCAGGCAGGCCAAAATCTCTACATCGGAAACAACGCCGAAAATTGGACGGGGCGTTACCGGACGACGAAGTTCATGCCGCAGGGCGCGCCCGAGTTCGAAGAGGCCGATTTCCGCCGCGAAGCGGAGCGCCGAACCGGCGTGAAGGCGATGAGCGCAGGGGCCGTGTCCTCGTTCTGGCGCGGCGAGGCGCTTGACGCCATCCGCGAGCAGCCGTGGCACTTCCTCGGCGCGACCTGGCGCCGTGCGATGATGCTGTCGAATGATTGGGAGGCGCCGGACAACTTCAACATCACGTTTCTCAAGCGCTTCTCGACCGTGCTGGCGCTCCCGTGGATGACGTTCGGCCTTGTGCTCTGGCCGCTCGCCGCGGCGGGTCTCTACCTTTCGTGGATCGAGCGGCGCAAGCACGTCCTCCCCTACGTGATGCTCGCGGGCGCGCTCGTGCCGATCGCGTTCTTCTTCGTCTTCGACCGCTACCGCCTGCCGGCGATCCCGATCCTCTGCTTCTTCGCCGGCTACGCGATCGTCAAGATCGCCGAGACGATCAAGTGGAAGATGCGGCGCGTGCCCGTCATCGCAGGGGGCGTCGCCGTCGCGTTCCTGATCCATGCGAATCTGCCGATCCGCATTTACGGCGTCGGCCGCGTGGATTTCTTCACGCAGCACTACATGCTCGGCGGCTGGTACGGCGAGCGCGGCGACTTCGTGCGCGCCGCGAACGAAAGCGACAATGCGTTCCAGTTGCGCCCGGAGGCCCGGCAAGATCCGAGGCTGGCGACCGTTGTCGCACCCTGGTACGAGAAGGCGGGTCGCACCCCGGAGGCGCTGCCGCTGTTCACCGTCGCGCAGGATCATGCGGGTCTCGCGCGCTGCTACGGGGCGCTGCGCAACTACGCCCTCGCGGCCGAGCACTTCGCCGTCGCCGTGACGGTCGAGCCGGACAACCTCGATCTCCAGCTCAGCTTCGCGGACGCCCTCTCGCGATCCGGACGACGTTACGAGGCGATCGACTCGCTCGCGACGACCGCGAAGCGATTCCCGGACGATGCCCGTCCGTGGCTGGCCCGCGCCCGCATCTACCGCGATATCGCAATGTGGCGCGAAGCTGTGCAATCGGCCGACGAAGCGTTGCGACGCGACCCACTGCTCGCCGAGGCGCGCGC
>CAYXVY010000295.1:0-28309 GCA_964468745.1 uncultured Planctomycetales bacterium
CCCACGCATCGCCGCGTGGACGCCCCGCCTCCTGGACATCCTGACGGACGAAACGACCACCCGTCCCCGGCGTGTCAGCGATCTTCTGACAAGTGCGCGAGGCACCCTCGAGCCCTCGGACCTCGCCGCGCGATTCGCCGCGGCGTCGCCGGTGGGACGGGCACGCCTCCTCGACCTCGCGGCCGCGGTCCGCGCGCCATTCGATGTGAACGCGCACGACGTCCTCGCGCTGCTCGGCGCCCTGCGCACGCGCGGCGGCGCGATCGACTGGATCACCGCATTCCAGCGCCGCGAGTTCGCCGTGCCGCTCGAGGAGCATCTCACCGCCGACGCGCCGGACGCCGCGGACATCCTCCACGCGATGCGCCGGCTCACGCATACCGTCACCCTCGACCGACTCATGCGCCTGATGCAGCACGACAACGATGACGTGCGCGAGGCCGTCGTACAGCTCATGCCCGACGACGGCTCTCCCGCGATCGACAAGCTCCTGGCGGACGCCCTCAAGGATCCGTCGATGGGCGTACGGCAGCGGGCACTGGTCATGCTCGCGCGACGCGACAGCGATGACGTGCGGGCGCTGCTCTTCTCGTTCTTCCTGGAGCAGAGCGCGGACGCGCGAGACACGGCCGCGAACCTGCTTTCGCGCTCACGGTCCTGGACGGAGCCGCGCGCCCGCCAGCTGCTTTCGGACGCGAACGCCGACCGCCGCATCCGCGGCGCGGAGTTGCTGCTCCGCACGGCCGGCCTCCAGTCCCTCGAATGCCTGCTCCAAGATGCGGACGAGGGCGTGCGCCGCTGGCTGCTCTCGAAGGCTCTCAGCGTGTACGACGAGGCGGGGGGCACGTTCGTCCGCAGGCTCGCGAACGATTCCTCGCCGACCCTGCGCTTCGACGCGCTCCGAACCCTCGCGCGCAGCGGGCGCAGAGACGACGTGGAAGCGCTCGCGCCGTACCTCGACAGCCCCGAGTACAGCTTCCGACATCCCGCGACCGAGCTCTATCTCCGGCAGCGCGGCGATCGCGCTCGTGAGCTCGTCACGAAACTGCTGGTCGACGACGATGCGAGCTTTCAGCTCCTCGGGATCCAGGCGCTCCAGGACCGCGCCTCCCCAGAGGCCGCGAAGCAGGCGGTTCGAATGCTCGAAGGGGCCGACGTCTCGCTCCGGCGCTGCGCCGGCGCGTATCTCGAGCAGTCCGTTCGAAGCACGCGCGATCCCGCCATCCTCGCCGAGCTGACGGCCAGCATCGACCGGCTCGAGGGGGACGCGTTCCAGGCGGCGGCCGCGATCCTCGTCTCCCACGGCTCGCCCGCTCAGGAAGCCACGGTCCGGCGGCTCCTCGCGGCGGGGCGCGTGCCGAGCGAGGCCCGCGCCTTCGACGCCATCTGCCGCTGGAGCGGCCCCGTCGCTGCGCTCGATTGCGCGAGTGACGAGCGCGCGTCTATAGCTCTCGATCGTCTGGCCGAAGCCGCTCGCTCGCGTCCGCTGGACATCCGGGCAGCGGCGGATGCGACGCAACGGCTCGCCACTTTCGCCCGCTCGAAACTCGCCGCGACACGACGCGCCGTCGCACGGCAGGCGGCCGACATCGTCGGGACCGGGGCCGAGCCCATTCTGCGCGATCTCCTTCGCGACGCGGACGCCTCCGTGCGTCACGCCGCCATCCGCGGCGCGCGGCGCCTGAACATCGACTGCGGCGCGGAACTCCGGCGGCTTCTCGACGACGAGGATCCGGAGGTGCGGAACGCGGCGGCTGTCGGGCTCCTCGACAGTGACGCCTCGGCCCGAGGCGACGTCGAACGGATGCTGGCGCACGAAGAATGCGCGTGGGTCGGCGCGCGCGTGACGTCGGCGTTGCGCCGATAGCCGGCCGAGCGTACGCTACGCGAGCATGAGCGAGGTGCGCATCGATCCCGCGCCCGGCGCCAAGCCGGAGCCGCGAATACGAACGGACGTGCCCATGCCCGCAGCGCTCGGCGCTCCGAAACTCGAGCCCGGACCCGAGTCCGCACCGCCGAGGCGCTGGTTCGCGACGCGATGGGGTTCGTGGCTGATGGGCATCGCGGGCTTTCTCCTCTACGGCGGGTTGGCGCAGTTGCTGCCGAGCATCGCAATCGCCGTCATCCTCTTGGTCTCGATGGGAGGACAGCCGTCACCCGAGGAGATCGAGCGGGGCATCATCCCGTATATTCCGCTCCTGGCCGGGTGGGCCGCAGCATTCTCGCTGGCCCTGGTGGGCATACTGAAGCTCGTCGGGTGGCTCGCGCCTGGCCCGAGGCCGGTTCGCCCGATCCCAGCCATCGCGTGGGTGATCGGCAGCGCGATCGTCTGCTTTGCCGGCCAGATGGCGATCTCCATCGGGCAGACGCATCTCGGCATTCCCGTGAAGGAACAGGCGATCATCCTCGAGGGCCTGAAAATCGGAGGCATCGGCTTCTACGCGGCGGGGATCGTCATCGCTCCGCTCGGCGAGGAGTTCTTCTTCCGCCGGTTCCTCCACAGCACCCTGCGCGCGGCGAACGGACCCTACTGGGCGTGCGCGGGCAGCGCATTCCTTTTCATGATCATCCACTTCAACCCGACGGGCGCGCTCGTGTACGTGTGGATGGCCGCCTGCTTCACCGTTGCGTACGAGAAGTCTGGCAGCATCTGGGGCGCGATCGCCGCGCACGTCATCAACAACGGTGTCGCATTTGCCGCGGGTTCATAGCGCCCTGTAGGTCCGGAGCAGGTCGAGCAGCGCCGTCATGTCGGCCGCGATGGGTGCGCTGAACGTCACGCGCTCACCCGAAATGGGATGATCGAACGTGATCCGGTGCGCATGCAGCGCCTGCCGCATCAGGAGCGGCTGCGACGGATCCTGCACCCGCGCGTCCTCGGCCGCGTCGGTCAGGTCGCGCAGGAAGATCGCGTCGTGACGGCCGTACGTGGAGTCGGCGACGCACGGGTGGCCGATCGAGGCCACGTGCACGCGAATCTGATGCGTGCGCCCCGTTTTCGGCGCCACCATCACGTACGTGTAACCCCTGAAGCGTTCCAGAACGCGATAAGAGCTGATCGCCGTCTTCCCCTGCCCCTTCTTCACGACCGCCATCTTTTCGAAGTCCTTCTTGTGGCGGTCCATGTCCTTGTCGATGACGTCCTCATCGAACGGCATCTCCCCTTCGACGATCGCGTGATACTCCTTCTCGATCGTGCGTTCCTGGAACTGCTTCGTCAGTTCGCCGTGCGCCTTCACGGTCTTCGCCGCGAGGATGATGCCGCTTGTGTCCTTGTCGAGCCGATGGACTATACCGGGCTTGTACACGTCGTCCGTTTCCGGCAGCACGCCGCAGTGATACAGCAGCGCGTTGACGAGCGTGTCGTCCCAGTGCCCCGCCGCCGGATGCACGACGAACGACGCCGGCTTGTTGATCGCCAGCATGTGCTCGTCCTCGTACACGATTTCGAGCGGGATGTCGCTCGCCACGACATGCGGCTCGATCAGCTTGGGCACGTCGATGACGAGCGTGTCGCCGAGGTTGATCTCGTAGGACGGCCGCGTCGTCCTCCCGTTGACAGTGATCATCCCCTCCTTGATGAGCTTCTGCACCAGCGTCCGCGAGTATTCCGGGAGCCGCTTGTGCACGTAGATGTCGATCCGCTGGAGGACCGCCTCCTTGTGGATCTTGAACTCGTGCCGCGTCAACACGTCGTAATCGATCTTGATGACCTTCGGCATGGGGCGGCGATTATACCCGGTCTTGACCGTCCGGCAAAAAACGGGTATTTCTTTGCCCGTGACCACGATCACCTTGAAGTGCACAAAGTGCCAGCGCACCATGCCGCTGAGCGAAGAAGATGTCGCGCTCTTCTATCCGCGATTCTTCTGCCTCGGATGCGGTCAGCAGATCCCCTTCCCCATCACGCCCGAGGAAGCCCTCAAGCTCGCCCACAAGCTCGATCGCGACCGCTCCCTGAACGGTTCTGCGGACGGCAAGAAGTAGGGGTTTCCGTGAGCGACGACGCTCCGAAGCCCACGCGCCGGCGATGGCTGCCCACCGCGATCGCTATCGTCGTCATCGCGGCCATCCTCAGCGTCGCGATTCCCGCATCGGACCGCCTCACCACGCGCGAACTCGCGGCGGTCGACGGCCTGCGCGCCGTGGCCGATGTCGAGACCATCGTCAAGCGCGGCTCGAAGCAATACTACGTGGGCGACGTGTACGCGCTCCACGGCCAGCTGAAGTTGCTGCCGGCCGACGTAGCCGAGGCCGACGCGACGTGGGGCGGCTCGCGGAGACCCCGGGCCGGATACTGGTTCGTGGCCTTTCCGGAACCACCGCCGGATGGATTCGCGTTTGCGGCGTACCCGGCGTCGCACCCGCACGACGGACGCCTCACCTTCATCATCCGCGAAGACGCGCGCGTGTGGGCGAAGGACGTGGGCGGTTCTCATCCGACGCGCTGGCCGGCCGACCCGAAGGCCGACGGGTGGCGTATGATCGAAGAAGCGAACCCGCCCCGATAATTGACGTCTAAGCTGACATGAGAACGCTGACGCTCGCACTGACGCTCACGCTGGCCGCGTTTGCGCAGGACAAGGCTGACGAGACGGCGCGCTGGATCGACGAGCTCGACGCGTACGAAGTCGAAGCTCGCGAGCGCGCCGAGTCGAAGCTGGTCGAGCGCGGGCGCCCGGCGCTGTCGGCTCTGCGGAAGGCGGTCGCGACGGCTCAAGGCGACCTGAAGACGCGACTCGAGCACGTGATCCGTTCGATCACGGAACCGCGGTGGAACGACCTCGTCGCGGCGATCGAACGCGCGCGCCGCGAAAAAAAGCCGCTGCTGGTCTTCTCGACCGTCGGCGATCGCGGCGGCTACCTCTGACAGGGCGGCCATCTCCAGCGAAGCGTGACCTTCGCGGACGAAAAGGTCGTCGATGCGCTCAACGCGAAATTCGTGCTCGCGTGGTCGAATCACGCGGTCGACGGGGACGGCGGCGGCGAGGCTGCCGTGCAGCCGAAGTGGTCGGACGAGGAGCTCGTCCGGTACCCGGAAGGGGGCGGCGGCGGAAACGTGCGCACGTACATCGCGCTCCCGGACGGCCGCGTCATCCACTACATCCAGGGATGGTTCCGGCCCGAACGCTTCCTCGAGGAGCTGGACTTCGCGCTGTCGATCAGCGAGAACGGCGCGGTTGCCGAGCACGCGGGCCATGAGAAGAAGCATCTTGACGAGCAGCGGCGCATCGAGAAGGAGCATCCGGCCGAGATGAACAAGCCGTTCGAGCAGTCCGCGAAGCGCCGGGAGCACGCGCGGCTGGGGCTTCAGGCGGAGTTGCATCGCGGCGTCAACGGTGTGCTGCATCAGCCGATCCAGAGCGTCCTCGAAGCGGTCCGCCGCGAGAATTCGGAGCGCGGAGTCATCAAGTGAGGGTAGGGCTCCTGGGCCCGGTCGGGCTCCTCTTGTTCGGATGCTCCTCCCCCTCTCTCCGGTGGCACGACGATATCGATCGCGCGCGCGCGGCTGGAAAGCAACTCTACGTTCTGTCGCTGTTCGGCGACCTGACGAAGAAGTGCTGACTTGCGGCGCACGCGCAGAGAACGATCACGTTCTCCGATCCGCGGGTTCGCGAGGCTCTCGCGGAATACGCCTGCTACTGGGAAAACCAGGTGCCCGGCCTTTACACGCAGTCGCCGCCCGAGACGAGTTTCCCGCGCGACATGGTGGAGACGTGCACGGAGGGGGCGGGCGGCGGCAACGTGCGCCACTTCATCTGCAACCCGGACGGAACGATCCGCCTGTATTTCGCCGGATACTGGCGACCCGAGCGCTTCCTGCGCGAGCTGTCGCCGCACGATCACGAGGGCGATCCGACGCACTCGTCGATCGCGGTCGCGCAGCGCAACCTGCACCTGCGCAACCACCGCGAGAGTGAGATGTTTCGCGGCCGCCCGATCCGCGAGGTGTTGAGGCAGATCGCCGACGAGGTCTATACAAAGGGCAAGACCGGCTGAGACTAGCCGGGTTGTGGTGCGCGGTTGCGCAGCTGCCGACGCGTCGGGCTACTGAACGTTGATTGTCACGACGTTTGACGCGATGCGCTCCATCGGCAGCGCGAGGCCCGGCGCATGCTGCCGGTTGAGCGCCTCGACGTACGGACCGGTCGCGTCGTAGACGAATCGCACCTGGTACGCGCCCGTGCGCATCAGGCGCGTGTGCAGGGCGGACGCGATCTCGGTGACGCCCGCGTAGAGATCGATCGTTGATTGGGCCGGCACCGCAATGATGTCGAGCTGCGGCGCACCGTCGTCGCCCATCCGCGGCCACAGTTCGGTGTCGATCGTGAACGACTCGCCGCCGACGGGCAGAACCTCGAGCTTCGCGAATTCGCGGTACAGCGGCATGAAGCGCATCTTGTGGCGAGCCACGAGGAGCGCCTGCGCCG
Organism: uncultured Planctomycetales bacterium; assembly: GCA_964468745.1. Lineage (GTDB taxonomy): Bacteria > Planctomycetota > MHYJ01 > MHYJ01 > JACPRB01 > JACPRB01. Next base: position 6,432 of record CAYXVY010000295.1, read on the forward strand.
TGTTGTTGCGCAACCGCACGTAGAAACGGATCGCGTCGCCCGACTGCACGCTCGTCCGCGGCACCTCCAGCGTGATTTCGACGGGCGGGCGCGGGGCCTCGACGGGGTCCATCGGCTGAGCCTCCGCCCGCGGCTCCTCGCGCTTCACGGCGGTACGCCCTTCCATCTCATCGAGCAGCCTGCGTGCACGACGCGCCAAATCCAGGTCGTTGGAGCCGCAAGCCTCACGAATCGCGGGCAGCGCCTTCTGATCGAGCGCGCGCAGCTTGTTTTCCGACTCCCGACGGACGTCGAGGTCGCTGTCGGAAAGCCCCCGCAGGAGATCGCGCACCTCCACCTCCGCGCGGGTCTGTGCGGGTGCGCTGCCTACGGCGAGGACCGCTGCGCCGCCCACGAGGCCGACGCTGAGCGCGATCATCAGGACGAGGCGAATGCGTTCCATGCGGGTGACATATCCTTAGACGAAAATGAAGGCCGACCGTTCGCCAAGACCCGAAAAAAATTTTACGCCTGCCCGGCCCGCCCCGACATGTACCATCCCTCGCATCAACCCGATCAAGATCGATCCAGACATCGCCCGCGCGGCCACGCTTCCGGCCGAGGTCTATTCGAGCCCGCTGTCCTTCGCGCGACAACGCGAGCGGCTCTTTCCCCACACGTGGCACTTTGCGGGGGACGAGGATCGCGTAAAAACGCCGGGGCAGGTGGTCCCTTGGACGCTTCTCCCGGGCGCGCTCGACGAGCCCCTCCTCCTGACGCGCGACGGCAACAACCGACTGCACTGCTTGTCCAACGTCTGCACGCACCGCGGGAACGTCGTGGTCGAAGGCGCCTGCCACGCCCAAGTCCTGCGCTGCCGCTACCACGGACGCCGCTTCGGACTCGACGGCGCGTTCGTGTCCATGCCCGAATTCGAAGGAACGCACGATTTTCCCTCCGCCGCCGACAGTCTGCCGGATGTTCCCCTCGCCCACTGGGGCCGATTTCTTTTCGCGAGCCTCGAGCCGTCGCTCAAGCTGGACGACGTCCTCGCGCCCATCAGAGCGCGGCTCGACTGGATTCCGTCCGGCGAATTCGCACTCGACACGGCAAGCTCGCGCGACTATGTCGTCAACGCAAACTGGGCGCTGTATTGCGACAACTACCTTGAGGGATTCCACATCCCGTACGTGCATCAGTCTCTTGCGGGCACGCTCGATTACGGGAAGTATCGCACCGAGGTCGGGGGACAGACGGTCCTGCAAGTCGGCATCGCGGCGCCCGGCGAGCCCTCGTTCGCCCTTCCGTCGAATCATCCGGACCATGGCCAATCCGTGGCCGGGTACTACCTCTGGCTCTTCCCCTGCACCATGTTCAATTTCTATCCGTGGGGACTTTCGATCAACGTCGTGCAGCCGCTCTCCGTCGACCGTACGCGCGTCTCTTTCCTATCGTACGTGTGGGACGCATCAAAGCGCGACCTGGGCGCGGGCTCGGGGCTCGATCGCGTCGAGCGCGAAGACGAAGTTGTCGTGGAGGCGGTCCAGCGAGGCGTGCGCTCGCGGCTCTACCGTCGCGGCCGCTACTCGCCGGTGCGCGAAACGGGCGTGCATCACTTCCACCGCCTGCTCGCGGCGGCGATGAACGACTAGAACCGCAACTCCACGCCAAGCTGCGGGCCGTGATAGATCACGTCGGCCTGGTTCGTCGTCTCGTGAAATTTTTGCTCGTGCACGCGGTAGCCCGCGGTCACCGACAACGCCCCGGCGATGGAACAACTCGCGCCGAACGTGAGGTCGGCGTAGCGGCGGCCCTCCGTCGACAGCCCGAGGTTGAGCGAGGCGAAAAGCGCGACGGACCCCAGCGGGATCTCGATGCCGCATCCGGCCATCGGCAGGGCGGAGGTGAACGTGCGGTGCTCGTCCAGCGGAGTGCCCGCGTCGATCGTCCTGATCCGGCTGAGAAAGTCCCAGTATTCGAGACCGGCTCGCGGTGTGATCCGAACGCCGGATGGGAGTTCGAACGTATGCGCAGCCCACACTTCAAAAAACGTGAATTCGAGCGTAGTCTCGATGCTCCGTCCCTCGTCCCACGTCCGTTGCTTGTAGTTGAAGCTGTCCTGGATGGAGCCTTCTCCGCTCTGGAGCACCGATGTGAAGCGCATGCCGGCGCTCCACATGCTTCCGAGGTTCACCTCGACGATTGCCCCCGGGGCGAGGTCTCCGTCCACCGCGATTTCACGGCCGATGTACGCCCGATCGGCCGAATCGTGATTGCCGCCGCGCGTGATATAGATGCTGCCGCCGGGGATCGCGTACCAGAAGTCGATTTCCGCACGGACCGTCCAGTCTGAAGGAGCGGGATCCTGGAGGAGCGCCACGAGCGCGGCGGCGACGAGCACCAACCGATTCTAGCGGCGCGTCCCGGAGGTGTAAACGACGCGCGGTTTTGCGAACCGCGCGCGAGCGCGGACGCTGACTTTACATGAGGCGCGTGCTCCCCCTGCTGGCGCTGTGCGTGCTCCTCTCAGGCTGCAGCGTCAACGGGCCCGGAGATGGGGCGGCGTTCTGGGCGATTAGTTCGGACGATGACGCCGGCGCGTACATCTGGAAGCCGCTGGCCAACGTCGCGGTCGGCACACTGTACGCTGTCTACATCGCCGCCCGCGTGGTGGTCGAAGCGTGCGCCCGCTGCGGCGGCTGCAGCGGCGGAGTTCGCTGAGTGAGAGCCCGCGCGCGCATTTCCGGATAACTCTTCCGGAGGTGCCGATGACCATCGCCCTGCTCGCTCTCCTGTTGCTGCAGGATCAAGAATTCGTCTTCGACGGTGTCCGCGTGCGGATCACGAACGGCGACGGGTTCCGCTGGGACGGCGCGTCGTGGGTCTTCATTGAGCACCTCTACGACCCGGACTTCTACGCGAAGAACTACGTCGAGAAGGACGGGAAGGTCTTCCGGAACGCCGATGGAAAGCTTTGGGAAGTCGGCAGGTCTTTCGCCGGCACATTCGAGCAGGGCGACCACATCCGTGACCTCGTCGGCGAAAAGCACCGTTGGACGGAGTTCACCCTACAGTCCCCGAAAGCTCCCGAGGTAAAGGACTACGTCGCGCTTCGGTCGCGCATCCTGCGGTCGACGGGGGACTTTCTCGACAATCGAATCGACGTGGTCGCGTTCGACGGTCGGCGCGCCCTCAAGTGCACCAGCGTCGCAAAGTCGAAGGAGATGGTGTGCTCGAAGGCATCGATAGGCACGGAGTTCGTGCACTTCAAGAAGGGGGACGACCTCTGGTACGCAGCGACCTATTACATCGCCGAGGGGATGCCGTTGTCGGTCGTCGATTTCGAATCGACCTGGATCTCGTGCTCCGCGGGCCCGCGCGTTTTCATCTCGGAAGACGAGTGCGCGTACGTCGAGCTCAAGTGGGCGGACAAGCCGACGTACCGCCAGGGGCCGAAGCGCGTGAAGGTGCCGCGCAAGCAGTGGGTGCGCTTCAAGGTGCACCTCAAGTTCTCGGAGAAGGAGGACGGCATCATCGAGCTCTGGCAGGACGGCGCAAAAATAGTCGACGCGAAGGGGCGGACGCTGCCGCTCGCCAACACGATCATCAACTCGCTCGAGGTCGGCATCAGCGCGAACGCGATTGCGACGACGATGTACGTCGACGACATCGTGCTGACAGACACTCCGATCAAGGACTAGCCGCCCACTGATCGGGATTCGTCGCTAGTCCAGCCAGTCCTTGTCTTTCAGTTTCTTGGGGAGATAGGTCGTCGTCAGGTACCGGAAATCTTTGTTCGCCAGGGCATCGAGTTCGTACTTGAGCCCGCTCGCGAGCATGTGCTTGATCTCCCCCTGCCATTCCTTTTTGGCGAACCACGGATAGGCCATCAGCTCCTTCGCGCGCACGATGTCCTTGTCGTTGAGCTTGATACCGACATTCCGCGGCAGCTTGTGCATTTCCGGGTCGCGGCTCGACAGTCCGATGAACTTCGCCTGCGGGATCGCCATGCGCTGCGACTCGAACGCGAGATTGATCGACCCCTGCTTCACGACCGAGTAGATGTAGTAGCCCCACGGGTCGTTGTCGACGAGCACGTACACCGGCATCTTGCACTCCTCGTGGATGCGGCGGCACAGGCGGCGCACCCCTCTCGGCGGCTGCCCGTTCCCCGTCAGCAACACGCAGTTGTGCCGCTTCCAGAACTTGTCCTCCGAAAGCCGGTTGAACTGCGTCGCCTTCTCGACGAGCAGGACGAAGTCCGCGGTGCACTTCTTGATCCGGATGTCCGGCTCCTCGCAGATCGACGGAACCGTGTGGCCGCTCTTCCCCGCCCTCGTGCAATCGATCGCGTCGCCGTCGTCTACGATCGTGATGCTGCCCACGATGCTGCCACGCCCCTCGGCCGCCACGTTCAGCTCTTCCCGGAGCGCCGCCAGCGTGACCTCGAGGTCCTCGATGATCGGATCGCTCTCGTCCTGCGCATCGAACGTGTTCTCGCTCGACTCGGACAGCGTGTGCTTGGTGCGGTAGTAGATTTCGCGCAACGACGTCGTGCAATCCGCGCGTTGCAACTCCGCAAGCGCGTCGGCGACGAGCATCGTCTGCATGAACTTCTTCGCCATGCCGAGGTTGAAGAACGTCCGCGCCTGCGTCGCGTCCTTCATCTCGATGATGCGTTTCTTCTCGTTGAACTCGACGTTCGAGAGAGCGCGCACCGGGATTTCGATCTGCGGATCCTTCTTCTTGCCGGCGGCCGCAACGACGACGTCGGCCAGACTGATCAGGCGTTCTTCGACGGTGCCCTTCATTTCTTCACCTTCTTCGACTTCTTGAGCTCAACTTTCCCGATCGGCTTTTTCGCTTCCGGTTTTGGAGTTGGGAGTTGGGGGTTGGGAGTTTCCACGGGCACGGATTGCGGCACCGCGCCTTCGACGCCTTCCGGCGTCACGATGATCGTGCTCTCGTGCGACGGAGCCCTCTCCTTCTTTCCGTTGACCAGCTCGTCGGTCTTGGCGCCGCCGGTGATTTTGTGCGCGATCGCCTGCAGCTGCTTTTTCAGCTTGTCCTCGTCCAGCTTTCCCTTCTTCAGGCGCTTGCAGGCGGCGGCCACTTCCTCGATGTAGGCCTCGAAGATGTCGCGCCGTTTGAATTCGTTGAGCGCGCGCTCACGGCGACGGATGAAGGATGACAACCGGCGGCCGGCCTCGTTCAGCGCGAGCCGGATCTCCTTGCGGATCTCGTCGTAGTCCGCGATCGCCTCTTTCGACTCGCTCGTGAACGGCACCCAGACGCTTGCCATGTGAACGAAGATGGCGAGCGGCCCCTGCGGCAGCGCGCCCCTCGACTGCGAGAGCCCGTAGTTGCGCCAGCTCGTCTCGACCGTCGCCTTCGAGATCGCGCATGCGCCGGGCTGATAGAGCAGCGGCACGCGGTTCGCAAAGCGCATCAGGCGCGCCAGCGAGACGTCGTCCTTGTCCTTCTCTTCGCCTTCCGCGACGGGGAGCGCCTGCTCCTGCTCGGCGGCGCTTTTGGCCATCGCGGCCTGGCCTGTCCCGAACGCCAGTCCGACTTCAATGATGAACGGGTTGCCCCGGTAGACGGCCGGCGAGCGCGTGACGGCGGTGTAGAAATCCCCCTTGATCTGCTTGTAGAGGCCCGCGAGGATCGCCTTCTCGCCGATCGGCGACAGGCAGTCGGTCGGCGGATTCATGATCTTCGTCGCCTGGATCGCCTTGTAGAGCTTTTCCGCGGCATCGCCGACGGTGGTCCGCGGCTTCGCCTGCGGGTCGAGCCCCGCGGTCTTGCAGATCTCCTGCGCGACCGCCGGCGAGACGCGCGAAAAATCGCTCGAAAGGAATCCGCTGAGCCAGTGGCTCTTGGTGTCCTGCATCATCTTGAGGAGCACGCCGAGTTCGATGCCGTACGGGTGCGGCTTGATTTCGCGCGGCGAGTGCGGGAGCTCCGCGACCAGGCGCTTGAACTCGACCTTCTGCCCTTCAGGATTGAGGTAGTGAAACGTCGCGTGCGGATTCGCAACGCTGGTCTGCTCGAGGTATTCGTCGACGGACGTGCGCCCCTTCTGGTAACGCCCTTCAAGCTCGATCGAGACCATCGTGCCCTGCGGCCGATCCCACGTCTCGAGCTGCCGCTTCGCAAGGATGCGCGGCTCGTTTTTGGCGGTGTCGATGACGATCTCCACGTACCACGCCGGCTTTTTCTCGCTGGTGCGGGAGATAACCTTCACCGGCTTGCCCGTCGTTATCTGGCCGTAGAGGCCGGCGGCCGAAATGCCGATGCCCTGCTGTCCGCGGCTCATCCGGAGGCGATGGAATTTGGAGCCATAGAGGAGCTTGGCGAAGATCTTCGCGATCTGTTCGGGCACGATCCCCGGGCCGTTATCGCTGACCGTGACGATGAAGCGCTCGGCTTGCGACGGAGCGGGTGCGGGCCCGCCGTTTTTCGCCACCTCGATCTTGACCTCGATCTCGGGAAGGATCTTCGCCTCCTCGCACGCATCGAGCGAGTTGTCGACGGCTTCCTTGACGCACGTCAAGAGGGCCTTGCGCGGATTGTCGAACCCGAGCAGGTGACGATTCTTCGCGAAGAACTCCGAGACGGAGATCTCGCGCTGCTTTTTCGCCATGTCCTCGGCGGTAATGCTGCGCGTTGCCGGCTTGACGACGGTCAGCTTCGGGGTCGGAACCACGACCTGCTTCTTGGCCATAGCGCTGCCCATTCTGTATCCCCTCTAAGTCGATGGAAAGACGCGTCTCCTCACGCCGTTCCATGTCCTCTCGTTCCAAGATCAATTGTAATTTACGAATTGCGCCGCGTCAAGCCGGCGGCCCATTCGTGAAGATTCCGTGACGGTCCCGCGCAGCCGGCGCTAGAATCACATTCGATGCCCGAGAAAAAATTTTATACCGTTGCCGAGGCGGCCCGCGCGTTCGGGCGCGCGGAGGAGGAGATCCGCGACGCGGTGCGCAGCGGCATGCTCCCCGGCGAGATCGTTCACAACGTCGGCGACTACCTCATCAAGTCGGAGGACCTCGCGGCCTTCCTGCGCGCCACAGGGGTGCCCGTCAAACAGAAGGAAAAATTCCGCATTCTTATCATCGACGACGAGGTCAACTTCGCCAACATCGTGAAGCTGGAGCTTTCACGAGATCCACGGATGGAGGTGAAGTACGCGTCGTGGGGGGCGGACGGCGTGCGCACCGCCGACGAATTCAAACCGGACCTCTGCCTCATCGACTTCATGCTGCCAGACGTGACCGGCGAGGACGTCCTGCGCAGCATCCGAGGGCTCCAGAGCAGCCGCGCGGCAAAAGTGGTCGTCTACTCCGCACACACGCGCGAGGCGGTCGCGCAACACCCCGATCTCGAAGAGCGACTTCGGACGCTGGGCGCGGACGAGTTCATGAGCAAGTCGTCCGGCCTGCGCGCCCTCATCATCAAGGTCTACGCGATGCTGGGCATCCAGACCAATACCAAGGTCGTCCGCAAGCCTGGGATGCCGCTCTAACTCCTGAGTAAGAGCGGACTTACTTCGCAGCCGGAGCGGGCACCGCAGCGGTCACCGGATAAACGCTGACGCGCCCGCCCGATTCGAACTTCACGAGCCCGTCGAGAGTGGCGAAGAGCGTGAAGTCGCGGCCCGTCGAAACGTTGAAGCCCTGCACCCATCGCGCGCCACGCTGGCGCACGATGATCGTGCCCGAGCGCACCGGCTGTCCTTCAAAGCGCTTGACGCCGAGGCGCTTCGCCTTGCTGTCACGGCCGTTGCGCGACGACCCTTGTCCTTTGTGATGTGCCATGGAGCGGAGATTATAGTCGCGCCGGCCCGGCTTTCAAGAGCTTTGCCACACGATTTTGAGCAATGATTCGTTGTGGGGGTGGGGATACCATCTGGAACCGGATCGATGCATTTTTGGTGCATCCCGAGCCGGTGGAGCGGTGTTAAAGTGATCGGTAAGGGTTGGGTCCTGGAGGGTTAGCCATGAGACGCGCACTGTCCGCACTCGTCGTTGCATTCGTATTCTGCCTCTGCTCGCTCGAAAGCTGGGCGCAGCCGGGGGGCGGTGGTGGCGGCGGCAAGCCGACGGACGGTGGTAAGGGAGGCGGCGGCGGCGGTAATGGCGGGGGCGGAGGGGGCGGGGGCGGAGGGGGTGGCGGCGGCCGCGGGCCCGGCGGCATGGGCGGTGGAAACAATGGCGGCAACAACGCCGGCTCGCTCGAAGCTCTCTGGGCCGAGAGTCTCGAGAATGCGATGGACCGCGCAAAGGCGGCCAACAAATTCATCTTCATCTACGCATATCCCCCGGCCGAGCAGAAGGACCCCGTGGCGCTGAGCTCGAAGGACGTTCAGATCGCGGCGGATCCGAAGGACGGCAAGTGGGTCTTCGTCAAGATTGCCTTCGACAAGGAACACGCCGATCTCAAGCGTATGAAAGTGACCGCCGCGCCGACCATCCTCGGCTGCGACATGTACATGAACGCTTTCACGCGCTATCCCCAGGTCTCATCCGAGACCGTGGCGGCAGTCCTCAAGGGGACCCCAGGACAGGTCGAGAAATTCATCAAGGAACTTCAGTCCGACTGGGAGAAGGCCAAAGTCGCAATCGACGCGGGCGACATGGTGAAGGCCACGAAGCCGCTGGTCGAGATCGCCACGTGCGGCAAGCGCGGCTATCCGCAGATCGAGGAGTCGTTCAAGGCGCTCGCCGACGTGGGCGACAAGCGCATCGCCGAATGCGATACGATCGCCGAGAAGGATCCCGCCGGCGCGCAGCGTGCCCTGATGCAGCTCGTGTCGGACTTCAAGGACACGCCCCCTGCCTCGGCCGCTGAAATCAAGATGGGCCGGCTTGAGTTCCAGAAGGACAACTTTGCGGGCGCCCTGGCGCGTTGCGCGAAGGTCAAGGCGATCACGGACGAGCACTGGAAGGATGTACAGGAGGCAGCCGCGAAGCTGGTCGAGGACATCACGGTCGACGGCTCCACGCGCGTCGATCGCGCCTGCGAGCTGGCGAAGGCCGGCGAGCTCGACAAGGCCAAGGCTGCGCTGAGGAAGATCCAGGTCGACTTCAAGGGAACCGACGCGGCGATGAAGGCCGCCGAGGCGCTGAAGGAGCTCGAAGCGAAGTAATCCAACATCGATCGAAACGACGGCCGCGGGTGAGCAATCACTCGCGGCCGTTTTTTTATCCAATCCCGATTCAAACAAAACGGCCGTGCGCGAGGGCTTCACGCACGGCCGTTGTTTTTTCAGAGGCCGCACGGGGGTGGTACCGCGCGCGCCTCAGAGATGGGTCACCGCTTGATAAGCACCGCGGCTCCCACCAGCGCCAGGACCGCGCAGAGCGCCGGCATGCCGAGGGACCCGCTCGCGCTGCCTCCGCACAGCGGAAACGGCGTCGGCGCGCGATAGTTGGAGTTCGTGCGCGGCACAATGACCGGCGGCGGCGCCGTAATCTCCACACCGTCGAATCCCACGACAAACGCGTCGCCGAACCAACCCATATTGCTGTAGTACGCGCCGTCGAACGTGCTGTCGTACGGCGCCACCAGCGGAAAGTCGTCCGAGTACGTATACCCCGTCACATAAACACGACCCTGGCCGTCGAGTGTCATCCCCTGGAGGAAGTCCTCCACCGAACCGCCCAGATACGTGGACCAGGCGAGCGAGGCTCCATTCGCCGCGATCCGCACGACGTACCCCTCGCTGTCGCCCACATACGTGGCGTCGGCGGGATTCACCATCGTGAGATCGTCCGACCAGTACGTCGTCCCCGCAATGTACGCGTTGCCCTGCGGATCAACCTCGAGTCCCGCGCACTCCTCGTCACCATTGCCGCCCACGTACGACGACCACGTAAGCGCCGCGCCCGTCGAGTCGATCTTCGCAACGAAACAGTCCATGTAGCCCCCGAGCGTCGAATCGACTCCGCCGACGATCGGAAAGTCCGCGGAGTCTGTCGTGCCGGCGACGTAGACGCTTCCCTGCGCGTCGACCGCGACCGCGTGCCCGGTTTCTGATCCGCTGCCGCCGAGCCGCGACGCCCACACGAGCTGCGAGCCCGAAGCATCGATCTTCGCGATAAAAACGTCGCTCATGCCGCCGCCGGTCGAGAAGGGATTGGTCAGCCATCCGTTGTAGTCCGTCATGCCAGTCACGTACGCGTTGCCCTGCGCGTCAACTGCGACCGCATAGGCGACATCGTCGAAGTCGCCCCCGATGTAGCTCGACCAGACGATGCCGGAACCGTCAGCGGCGATCTTGGCGACGAACCCGTCGCGCATGTATCCGACGTATGGGATGGACCCGCCGCTGAATTGCGAATCGAAACCGCCCACGATCGGGAAGTTTGTCGAGTACGTGCGACCTGTGACGTAGACCGCGCCGATCGAGTCCATCGTCATTCCCAGGATGTCGTCGCGCAGCGCGCCGCCGATGTAGGAGGACCAGACGAGCGACGACCCATCGGTGCTCAGGAGCGACACGAAGCCGTCGGTCTGCCCCACCTTCGTCGCCTGGAACGGGTTCATCAACGGGAAGTTGATGGACGACGTCCACCCGGCGATCGCCACGCGGCCGCTCGAATCGCAGCGGATCCCCTCGATGGTTTCGGCGCCCGTGCCGCCGATGGCCGTCGACCAGATCAGCGCGCCGGCCGCGGAGAATTTGGTGATGACAGCGTTGTTGTAGGCAGTCGAGCTGAACGCCCCCGGCGTGATGGGATACGTGGGCGAGCCGCTCTTGCCGGCCATGATGACGTTGCCGAACGCATCGGCCGCGATCGCCGTGCCCGATTCCGTCACGCCTTGGGTGCCGCCGATGTAGGTCGACCACTGGATCGTGGGATCCACCACCAGCGGCAGGCGCGGATCGACCGGCTCCACGACAATGCGATAGGAATCCGGCGATAGCGACTCGTAGTGGGCCGCAACCGGCTTGTGAGAACCGTCGGCGAGAGGCTGCCAGCAGACCAGGCCCGACTCGCGCATCGCGCCGCTGCCGGCGACGATCTCGAGCGTGCCGCCGTCGAGAACGCGCACTTCCGTGGCGCCTTCGTAACGGAACGCGAGACACGACAGGTCCGCGCCCGCATCGAGCGTCAGCGTGTACTTCAACGCCCCCGGCTTGAGATCGATCGACAACTCCGCGCCCGGCGCCGCGTTCGAGTACACGACGCGCTCATACGTCCGCATTCCGCTGCGCGTGCCCGACTCGTCGATCACATTCATCGTCCCGGCTCGCGCATGTTCGCCCCGGGGGATCGACGCGGATCCCGCCGCGAGACCCCAGCGCAGCATCCATCCCTGGTCACCGCGCTGCAGGGCCAGTTCGACGCCGCGATCGGTGAATCGAGCCGACGCGTCGCGCGCGCTCATGCAAAACAGACCCGGCGCATCCTCCCACAGCATCGGCAGGCGCGCCTTCTCCATTCCGCCACCCTGGCGCGCATCGCCGCGCGCGGCCCCGCCCACCATCGCGACCACCGCGATTAGCCCCGCCACCACCCGTGCATTCAGCATCCAAGCCTCCCAACCCAATAAAAAACCGACCCAACCTTTGGTCCTGTCGGCTCCTAATTGCGTGATGGAGGGAAAGTGTCTGGCTGATTCGATAAAAAAACGGCGCCAGGTATGCCGGCGCCGTTGATGTGCCGCATTTCGCGCCCGGGCGCGTCATTTGACCATGCTGAACAGGGCAAACATGAGGTAGACGAAGAAACCTACGCCCGCCATCAGGCCGCCCCACAAGGCCAGTTTGATCGCTAGCGACACGGCGTGAGCGGCCGCCGCATTCGGCACGCCCCTTTTCGCTTCCGCCTTCTTCTCCCCCGGCATGACACGGCAGCCCGCGGCGCAGGCGTTCCCCAGACGGCCGCTCCCACGCTTCTCGATGAGCCCGTCCGCCTTGCTCCACACCACTTTGGCGCGCACCGGCTTCGATGGGTCGTCAACATAGACGAAGATCGTATCGTTCACGCTGAGCGGGCGACCGGACCGGATCCGAATGCCTCCGCGCGCCTTCTCCACGAGCTCTCCGTTCTCGAAGCGCTCTTTCGGCATATCGCGCCCACCGATGAGCGCGGGCGTGTCGATCCGCCGGCGACCCGCGCGCCGCCGCTCGACTCCATCGCTCGTCCGCGTGGCCGCTTTCATCGTCGTTCCGCCCATCGAGTCCTCTCCTGTCCTTGAGTTGAGATCCGTGATCCTGCCCGTGGTCGCGGAGCAAATCTCCCGCGTGCTATACTGACCGGGCGCTTTCCCCCTTCTTGCGCGTCCCCGCAAGAGGGTCTAACGCAAAATGCAACCCGCCGATACAAGCCTGGGAGGGCACAGGGGCGCCTTTCCCGATACGCAGTGGAGCCTCGTCGCGCGTCTCGGCGCGTCCGCAACGCACGAGTATCGCTCGGGCCTGGATGCGCTGTGCACGCTCTACTGGAAGCCGGTTTACATCTACGTCCGCATTGCGTGGGCGAAATCGAACGAGGACGCAAAAGATCTGGCGCAGGCGTTTTTCCTCTGGCTCGCGGAGGGCGAACCGCTGCGCAAGTACGCGCCGGAACGCGGAGGCTTCCGCCCGTACCTCAAGCTGCTGCTGAAGCGGTTCGTCGGTCACCAGGTCGAAGCGCTCCAGCGGCTCAAGCGCGGCGGCGGCGTCAAGCTTGTGCCCATCGACGAAATGGCGGTGCCGGCAGGCGAGGATCCCGAGCGCGCCTTCGACCGCGCGTGGCTCAACGAACTCGTCACGACGGCCATCGAACATGTCCGCGCGCGCTTCGCCTCCTCCGGCCGCGGCCCGCAGTTCAGCGCGTTCGAAGAGTACGACCTGCGTCCGAAAACCGAACAACCCTCGTACGGCGATCTCGCCGCAAAGTACGGGGTGAAGCCGGGCGACGTGCGCAACTGGCTTTTCGCCGCGCGCGAGGCGGTGCGCGAGGAGATCCGCGTCGCCCTCGCCCAAGTGACGGGCGATCCCGAGGAACTGGAGGAAGAATACCGTGCCCTCTTCGGGGAGTGACCCCGGCGACTGGATCCGCCGGGCGCTCAAGGACCATGACGCGGAGCGCGAAACGCGCAGCGGCGACTTTCTCCTCGGCCACATCGCCCTCGAACTCGGACTCCTGACCGAAGCCGCCCTGCTCGACTGCATGCGCGAAAAACAGGACTGCGGTGACCCGGACATCGGCGCCGTCCTCCTGCGCCGCGGACTCCTGGATGCGGCCGGACTCGAGCGGCTGAAAAAGGAGCACGACGCGCGGTCGCAGCGCTCGGCGCTCGCGAAACGCTACGAAATCCAGGAGCGGCTCGGCGAGGGGGCGATGGCCGTGGTTTATCGTGCCATGGACCGCGAGTTGAAACGCATCGTCGCGCTCAAGTTGCTCCGTCGCACGGGACCCGCCGACTCTTCCCTGCGTGCGCGATTCCGTCGCGAGGCGGAGACCGCCGGCCGGCTCACGCACCCGAACATCATCAAGATCCACGACGCGGGAGAAGACGAGGACCGGATGTACATCGTCATGGAGCTGATCGACGGCAAGCACCTGACGGAGCATCCGGCGGCCCGCTCCGGCGATCTGCGCGAGCGCGTCCGCCTCATCGAAAAGGCCGCGCGCGCCATCGAGGTCGCTCACCGCGCGGGAGTTGTCCACCGCGACCTCAAGCCGGCGAACATCCTGGTCACCGCCGACGGCGAACCCCACGTCGGCGACTTCGGCCTGGCGACCGCGGGATCTTCCGACGTGGCGCTGACGAAGACCGGGGTCGCGATCGGCACGCCCCTGTACATGGCACCGGAGCAGGTCCGCGGGACGAGCAGCGAGATCTCGCCACGCACGGACGTGTACGCACTCGGCGCCATCCTGTATGAGCTCCTCTCGGGCCGTCCGCCGCACGTCGGCGCCACGGTTTCCGAGGTCTACACCAGGATTCTGGACTTCTACCCCGAGCCGTTCCACACATTCGGCCTCTCCGTCTCCGAGGACCTCGAGGCGATCGTGCAGAAGGCGCTTTCCCGCAGTCCGCGCGATCGCTACGCGTCCGCGGGCGAGCTCGCCGACGATCTCCACCGATTCATCGACGGTGAAGAGGTGCGCGCGAAGCGGGCGTCGTCGGCGGGGCGAATGCTGCGCCTGCTGTCGAAACACCGGAGCGGGGTGGCGATCGCCGTCTTCCTCGGGGCGGCGCTGGGACTCGGCGCGTGGGTGACGACCGAACGGATCGGACGCGCGCGTCGCGTGGACGACCTCGTGGCGTCGGCAGCGCGCTACGAGACGGCGGGCAATCTCAATCTTGCGCGCGAGGCCTTCCGCGCGGCTCTCACGCTCGACGTGCAAAACGCCGCGGCGAGCGCGGGCGCATCGCGCATCACAGAAGCACTCGAACGGCGCGAGCGCGACCGCGACGAGGCGCTGGGACTGCTCGAGGCGGCGAAGGGGCCGCTCGATGAGGCGGCGCGGTGCCTCTACAAATCGTCGTCGAATTACGACGACCTTCTGACGCACGTGGCGCGGGCGGAGCATCTCGCCCGGCGGGCGATCGAGAAGGCGCCGAATCTGCCGCTCGCACACCATCGTCTCGGCTGCGCGTATGCGATGAAGGGATGGCTGAAGGAGGCGGAGGCGAGCTGGCGACGGGCGTCTGATTTTGGACCCGCGCGGTATCAGCTCGGTCGGCTCCTGCTGGAGCGCGCCTCAATCGCGCGGCTCACGGAATTCCTGGCCGGCGGACGCGCAAAGGAGTCCGCCGCGGAACTCGCGCAACAGGCGACCGGTGAGATCGAGGCCGCCCTGCGGCAGGGCATCTTCGACGACTCGCAACAGCTCAGCCTCGCGCAGGCGATGGTGGCCGTCCTCGCGAACCGAGCCGACGACGCCGAGTCCATCTGCATGGAAGCCATCGCCAGGCTGAAGGGGCGGCAGGGAGCGGAGGACTTCCTCTGGCTGCGGGGCCGGATCCAGCCGCACGCGGAGCGGCGGCGGCTGTTCGAAGAAGCGATCGCGCTACGGCCGCACTTCCCCGTCGCCCGGCACTACCTCGCCGATATCAAGCTGCAGCTGGGCGACTTCCCCGGCGCCCTCGTGGATCTCGACGAAGCCGTCGCGTTCAGCCCGCAGTTCGGCCCGGCCCTCGTCCTGCGCGCGTTCGCACGCTTCCGGACGGGCGCGTTCGACGGCGCCATCGCGGACACTGAGCGCGTGCTCGCCCTGGAGCCGCGCGAGGCGATCGCCCTCGTGATTCGAGCGGGCGTTTTCCGGGAGAAAGCCCGCCTCGACGTCGCGATCCGCGACGCGAACGATGCGATCGCGATGGACGACACCTTGGCGGCCGCATTCACCGAACGCGGGCGCATCCGCGTCCTGCAACGCGACGAGCCGGGCGCGCTCGCGGATTTCGGGAAGTCGATCGAGCTCGACCCGGGCCTGACCGACGCCTACCTTGCGCGCGGCCAGCTGTTCATGGCCCGGAACCAGTTCGACGAGGCGATCACGGAATACACGCGAGCCATCGGCGTGCTGCAAGCGGGCGGTCGCGGCCCACTTGCCTACTTCCATTACTGGCGCGCCATCGCAAACCAGCGACTGGGCCGTCAGGATCGCGCCGCCGACGATGCGCGACGCGCCCTCGAGCTGCGTCAGCTCCCCCCGGCGTACCGCGAAGTGATGCTGAGCATCGCACAACCCCCGAAGGAATGACGTTAGATATGCAGATGCTGCTTCTCCTGACCGCCCTGCTGGCGCAGTCCCCGGCGGACGACGTGAAGGCGGCGGTCCAGAAGACGGGCGAGGCGGCGTACACCTACGAAGTCGCGGGCCGCTTCAAGCGGACGGGCGAGTGGCTGCCGAACGAAGTCCTCTCGGCGAGGATCGCGGAGTTCCAGTCCGCCCGCTTCCGCAACACGATTCTCGTGAAGGGCCCCGAAGGCCTCTGGAAGACCCCGGGCGAGCGCATCGGCGAAGCGACGGAGAATCAGAAGGCGGACGTCGAAGACATCATGAAAGTGCTCGAGGAGGCGCAGCCGCCGCACCGCATGGCGGGCGAACTCGCGGCCGCCGCCATAAAAGTGTCTCAAAGCGGCGAGACAGATCTGCCGACGTCGGGCACGTGCCGCATCCTCTGGATCGTCTTCAACGAGGAGCGGATCAAGAAGGAGCTCAAGGATCAGCTCGACGAAGACGTCAAGCGCGGCAAGATGAAGAAGCCGGATACCGTGCTGTGGCCATCCATGTCCGGCAGCGCGCGCGTCTATGTCCGCAAAGAGGACGGCCGCATCGCGCGGATCACGGAGCAGTACTCTCTGAAGATCCAGTATCGTCCCGACCCCGAGCAGCGGCCGGACGAGAAAACCTACAAGCTGGAGATGACGTTCAAGCTGTCGGACTTCGGCGCGACGAAGCTTGAGCTGCCCGTCGAAGTGAAGGAACGGCTCGGCGTGAAGGAAAAATAGCCGGAGCCGCTCGTTGCAGTCCCGAGAAGCTACTTCTGCTCCGGTATCACGAACTGCTTCGAGATCGCGTCCCAGGAGAGACGGTGTCTCTCGCGCTTCACCCAGTCGCGCACGCGTTGACCGTTGTCCGCACCACTCATGAAATTCGCGCAGATAGTGTCGAATTCGGCGACCGTCACCAGCTTGTCGAGCGCCTGGTGCACTCGAGTGCGGCGCGGCTCTTTGAGCTCTGTCATCGCGTGCGCGAGCACCGTAACCGACGACAGGCTCGCCGAGTTGACGGCGTCGTTCACGCGCCTTTCGAACTCGTCGTCCGGTTGGGGCCCCATCAGCCCGTCGAACGACTGCCGCTCGTAGACGTTCAGCGGCTGCTCGTACGTCGTACCGCACCCCGCACAAAACAGCGCTAGGATCAGCAGTCTCTTCATCGTCCCTCCGCCTTCGCTTTGCCCACCAACTCGAGCAGCTTTGCCAGTGCCTCGAGCGGCGTCATCCGGTTCGGATCCAGCTTTGCCAGCTCCGCGACGAGCGCATTCACCTTCGGCTCCGAGCGCGCCTTGAGCATGTCGGCGAACAGGGATAGCTGCTCCATGTCCCCGGGCCGCGGCTTCTTCGCCATGCGCGGTCGGTCCTTGTCGTCGAGCGTGAGCGCCTCGAGCCCCGCGAGGATCGTCTTCGCCCGTTCCACCACCTCGCGCGGAATTCCCGCGAGCCGCGCAACGTGGATTCCGTAGCTCTTGTCGGTCGGCCCGTCGACGATCCGATGAAGGAAGATGACCGACTCGCCCCACTCCTTCACGTCGACGTGCAGATTCTTCACCCCCGGCAGCACACGCCCCAGCTCCGTCAGCTCGTGATAGTGCGTCGCAAATAGCGTCCGCGCCCCAACCCTGTCGTGCAGGTGCTCCGTCACCGCCCAGGCGATCGACATCCCGTCGTACGTGCTCGTGCCGCGACCGATCTCGTCGAGGATCACGAGGCTGCGATCGGTCGCGTGGTTCAGGATGTTGGCCGTCTCATTCATCTCGATCATGAAGGTCGACGCGTTGCGCGTCAGCTCGTCCGACGCGCCCACGCGCGTGAAGATGCGGTCGACGCACCCCACTCGCGCGCTCTTCGCGGGCACGAAACTCCCCATCTGGGCCATCAGCGCGAGGAGCGCCGCCTGCCGGATGTACGTCGACTTGCCCGCCATGTTCGGCCCGGTGATCAGGAGCACGCGCTGGCCATTGCCCACAACCAAGTCGTTCGGCACGAATTTCTCGCGGATCAGCTTCTCCAGCACCGGATGGCGCCCGTCTCGCACCTCGATCAGCTTCGAATCATCGACGACAGGCCGCACATAGTCGTGCTCCTCGGCAACCTGTGCGAGCGACACGATGCCGTCGAGTTCGGCGATGGCACGCGCAGTCTGCTGCAAGGGCGCAATCTCGTTCGCCACGAGGTCGCGTACGCGTTTGAAGATCTCCTGCTCAAGCTTGCGCGAGCGCTCGTCGGCGTGCAACACCTGCGTCTCGTAGTCCTTCAACTCGGGGGTGATGAAGCGCTCGGCGTCCTTCAGCGTCTGCTTGCGCACGTAATCGGGGGGGATCCTCTCGCGGTGGACGTTCGTCACCTCGATGAAATAGCCGAAGACGCGATGAAAGCCGACCTTGAGCGACGCGATTCCCGTGCGCTCGACCTCGCTCTTTTCGAACGCCGCGAGCCACGCCTTGCCGTCGTGAGCGATCGAACGGAGCTTGTCGAGCTCAGCGTCGAAGCCCCCGCGAATCATGCCGCCGTCCGTCATGAGGTGGGGAGGCTCGTCTACGATGGCGCTCTCAAGCCGGGCGCGAAGCGTTCCGTGCTCCTCGAAGGACTGGCCGGAGGCTCGCGACAGCCCCGGCAACGCGGCGAGCGACGTGCGCAGCCCAACCAGGTCGCGCGGATGGGCGCGGCCCGCGCCGACGCGTGCGAGCATCCTTTCGACATCGCCGATCGGCTTAAGCGCGGTCTGTACGTCGCCGCGACGCGACCGGTCTGCGACGAGCGCCGCGACCTGGTCCTGCCGCGCGCGAATCGCGTCGAGGTCTGCGAGCGGGCTCGTCACCCATTCGCGCATGAGCCGAGCCCCCATCGCCGTCTGCGTGCGGTCAAGCACCCAGAGCAGCGATCCCGCGCGTTCGCCCGCGCGCTGCGTCTCGGTCAGCTCAAGCGACGACTGAGTCTGGCGGTCCAGAAAGAGCCGGCCCGCGGCGATGTGCTTCTCGAGCCGCACGATGTGCTTGAGGGGGCCACGCTGCGTTTCCTTCAGGTATGCGAGGATCGCGCCTGCCGCCCCGACCGATGCGCCGAGTTCGTCGCATCCGAAACCGGCGAGGTTCGCGACGCCGAAGTGCGCCGCAAGGTCACGACGGGACGCGCCGGGCTCGAAGGCCCACTCGTGCCAGAGCGTCACGATCCCGCCGCTTGCGACCTTGGCGCGCTCGACGTCCTTCTCGGACGCGACGAGCGTTTCCGCCGGTGCGAGTCGGGCGATTTCGTCCAGCAAATGCCCGGGCGCCACATCCTCAAGCAGGAATCGTCCCGTCGATGTGTCGACCCACGCGAGTCCCCCATCAGGCGTGAACGCTGCAAGGTAGTTGTTCCGCTTTTCGTCCAGGATGGATTCTTCGATGAGCGTGCCCGGCGTGATGACGCGGACGACGGCACGGTCGACGAGCCCCTCGGCCTCCTCGGGCGTTTGCGTCTGCTCGCAGACCGCGACGCGCTTCCCCGCCTTGAGGAGGCGGCCGATGTACGTCTGGCTCGAGTGGTACGGGATGCCGCACATCGGAACGCGGTCCTCCCCCTTCGCGCGCGACGTCAGCACGATGCCCAGGAGGCCCGACGCCGTCTTCGCATCCTCGTAGAACATCTCGTAGAAGTCGCCGAGGCGGAAGAGGAGGATTTCGCCGGGGTGCTGGCGCTTGATGGCCGCGTATTGCTCCATCAGAGGCGTCGCCATGGCGGAAGTGTAGCGGGCCGTTCGAAGGTTGACAACGTCCCGCCGGCACGGCTAGGCTGCGCGCATGAAGAAAGCGCTGCTGCTGCTAGCCCTCGTCGTGCCCGGCTGCGGCAGCCCCACCCGCCGTGAAGCCGACGCCACCATCGAAGCGCAGACTGCGGCGACCCTCTCGCGATACCAGGTGACATCGGCGGAGGACGTCGCGAACAAGGGCAAGTACCGCGACATGTATCTGCACATCCAGGACTGGCGGCAGGCCGTGATCGACCACGCAGGCCGCGACACGCTCGAATCTCTGCGCGTGAGCTCGAATGCCCGCATCAAGCAGCTCGAGGCGCGCGACGCGGAGCTCGCACGACACGAGGCGTACGTCGTCGTAGACGCGCGACGCGACATTCGCGAACAGATCGCGCTCGAAGTCGAGAAGCTGCGCCTGATTCAGGACGCTCTGCTCAACACGAGGTAGCCGGCGCCCAGTCATCGGGGGCGGCTGCGCGGTGTAGAATGCCGGCCGTGTCCCCATCGCCACGGAAGACCCTGTTCGTCGTCGTCTTCCTGTCGTGTGCGTACTTCTTCGGCACGCAGTGGGTCAACGTCAACGCGCGAATGGATCAAACCGTCGCGATCGTTGCGGATGGCCGGCTGTCGATCGATCCGTATGTGTCGAACACGTGGGACTGGTCGGAGTATGACGGCCGGAAATATCCGAACAAGCCTCCCGGCACGTCGCTGCTGGCGGTGCCCGTCTACGCGCTCCTGTATCACGGCGAGCGGCTCGCGGGCGTGAACCCCCTCGACAAGGAATCCCCTGCGTGGTGGGGCAACGCGGTAATCGTCAACCTGGTCTGCAACGTGTTTCTATGTGCGCTCGCCGCGGTGGCGCTGTCCCGTGCGCTCGCCACACTTGGGTGTGGCGAGGCCGTCGCAATCGCGGGCGCGGCCGCGTGGGCGCTCGCCACGCTGCAGTTTCCGTTCGCGACGTCGTACTGGGCGCACTCGCCAGTCGCATCGATGATCGCGATCTCGCTGGCCTGCGTGCTTGCGCCGGACATTCTTTCCGACCGCTGGCGCCTCCCCGTGGCCGGCTTCGCAGCCGGATTCGCTGTGCTTAGCGAATACCTCGCGCTCCTGGCGCTGCCGGGGCTCGCACTGCTTGCCTGGTCTGGACGCCGCCAGCGTCGCGATCTGCTGGCCTTCGCCGCGGGCGCAGTGCTTCCGCTGATGACACTCGTCGTGTACCAGTGGGCGTGCTTCGGCTCGCCGCTTGCTACCACGTATTCGTACAACAACCCGGGCTTGATCCTCGGCGAGGGGGGCGGCATGCGCGGCCAGGTGCAGGCCCCCGCGATCAACGCGCTCTTCCAGTTGACGGTCGGTCCGTTCCGCGGACTCTTCTTTTTCAGTCCGATCCTGCTGCTGGCCATACCCGGCGTCGTCGCACTCTGGCGCGAAGGCCGACGCGGCCTCGCCGCAACGTGCACCCTCGTGCCGGCGGCGTTCATCGCCGTCAACAGCTCGTGGGTGTTCTGGTCGGGCGGCCTCACGAGCGGTCCGCGGTTTCTGATTCCCGCGATCCCCGTCCTGATGATTGCCGTTGCGCGTGCGATGGTGGTGCATCCGCATACCGCCTGGACGCTCGCCTTCGTGTCAGCCGCGAACGCCTTCGCGATTGCAGCCGTCCACATCGCCGTTCCGGACGCGCACGCGTCGCCGCTTACGAGCGACATCTATCCCTGGCTGATTGCCGGAACCCTGCACAGCGAAAACGTGGGTCTGCGTTGCGGTCTGCCGGCGCACCTCTCGCTCGTTCCACCGCTTGCACTCTGGGCGTACGGCGCGTACGCATGCCGGCGTGCGCTCGCGACGCCGGCGACGCCGCAATCGGCCCCCGCTCCCTGATGCACGCCTCCTCGTGCCTCCGTGAATTCTGGTAGCATCGGCGCCATGGAGCGGATCGGGTTCGCGAGTGATCCGACGGCTGTTGCAGCACAGCAGGCTGCACCGGTTGCCGGGGGTGAGACCGTGTATGGGCTGCACGCCGGGACTCAAGAAGGCATCAGCAATCTGTACCTGCCGGACGGCTTCGTGGAATTCGTCCTCGGCCATCGCACCGCGTGGGGCGGAAGCATGCTTGCGCTTGCCGTGCTCGGCCTTGGCCTGGCCATGTTCGCGCAGCGGCGCGGGAACGACCTGCGTCTCGCCTGGTGCGCGGCGCTAGCCCTGTCGATGGCGGGATTCCTGACCTTCATCCCGTTCCACCACATGCCGGACGAGGTATTCATCACACTGCGCCAGTCGGTCAATCTCGCCGAACACGGCCGCTACTCCTACTTTTCGAACCGATACGTCGACGCTTCGGGAGACGTGCTGTTCTACGTACTTGCAGGCGTCCTGCACGCGCTGGGCGTCGCCGCACCGCTGGCGGTGCGCGGGCGCGTGCTCGGCGCGCTG
>CAYXVY010000296.1:0-8983 GCA_964468745.1 uncultured Planctomycetales bacterium
GGTGGCGGGCGACGAGGAGGACGGCCGCGTCCTCAGCGCTCGCGCGCACATCGAGTGGGCGATCGCGCTCGATCGCCGCGGAGCGGATCCGCAGCCGAAGATCGACCGCGCGGTCGCGCTCCTGCAGGGGCTCAACGGCCCCAACGCGCAGCTTGCCCTCGGCGACGGCCTCCTGACGCGCGCCGAGCAGGACGCGGCGCGCGGCCGACTGGAGCTGAGCGACCCGAAGGCATACCGCGACGCGCTCGCCGCCTACGGGCGCGCGCTGGAGCGGCACCCGGAGTTCACGCTGGCTCACCTGCGGCGCGCGGCCGCCGCCCGTTCGCGTTGGAACTACTTGACGCAATTCGGCACGAACGGCCGCGCCGACCTCGAAGCGGCGGGCGCCGACTACCAACGCGCCGGCGGACACGCGGAGGCGCGCCTCGGCCTCGCCTGGGCCGTTGGCGTCCTCGAACGGGCCGAGGAGCTGGACGTCGAGCGCACGAGCGCCGCCTACCGCCGCGAACTCGACGCGATCTCGGACGTCCTGAAGTCCGACGCGCGCTGCGCGCCCGCGCTGGCGCGCCGCGGCGACGTGCGCCACTCGTTCGCCGAGTATCTGGAGGGGCGCGGCCGGGATGGGCGCGTCGAACTCGCGGAGGCCCTGCGCGACTACACGGCCGCGCTCGATCTGCAGCCGCGCTCGACCGTGATCCTGTTGGCACGCGCCAACACGCGAAAGAGCATGGCACGGTGCGAGCCCCCCCAGATGCGCGAGCACATCGCCGAGGGCGAGGCCGACCTCCAGGCCGCGCTCGCCATCAACCCGATCGACGCCGACGTCCTCGACACGCTCGCCGCGCTGCTGCGAGCGAAGGGTCGGTTCGTAGGCCTGGCAACCGACGAGGGCCTGCAGGCCTGCGCACGCGCCCTGGCCGAGGCCGAGCGCAGCGTAAAGCTGCGCCCCGCCCGCCCCCAGCTGTACCTGGGCCGCGCCTACATCTACAGGGAGATCGGCGACGGCAAGACCGCCCGCAACGAGGACCCCGCGAACGAGTACGCGGCGGCGCTGCGCGACCTCGAGCGCGCCGTCGAGCTTAACCGGAAGAACTTCGACGCCTACCGGGTCCAAGCCATGCTCCGGCAGCGCACCGGCGAGCACCTCCGCGTCCGCGGGAAGGACCCGACCGGTGAGTACCGCCTCGGCATCGCCGATCTCGACCGCGCCCGGCAGATCGACCCGACGATCGAGGACCGCATGGCCGGCCACGTCATGCAGCGCGGGGCGCTCCTGCGCGCGATCGCCGACTACCAGCTGGAGTCGGGCGCGGATCCGACGGAGATGTACCGCGCGTCGATCGAGGTGCAGTCGCACGCGATCAAGATCAACCCGAACTACCCCGACTTCCACCGCCACCGCGCCCGCGCCCACCACGGGCTGGCTTTCTACCGCGACCGCGCGGGCCACGACCCGACCGCCGACTACAAGGCGGCGATCGAGGATTACGACCACATCATCGAGCGTCATCCCGAAGACCTGTCGAACGCGGGATGGCAACAGGAACGCGACGTCATCCAGAAGAACTTCGACGCGTGGCGCGCGCGGAAACCGTGACGGCGAATCTTCGTCGGGCGTCCCGAGATTCGCCGTTACTTCGTCCCCGAGATCGTGAGCGTCGAGACTTCGCGCGTCTTGAGATCGACCACGCGGATCGCGTGATTGTTCTGGTCGGCGACGAAGAGCTTCCCGCCGGCGATGGACAACCCGCTCGGTTCGTTGAAGCGCGCGCTCTTGCCGTCGACGAGACCCGCCTTGCCGTCGCCGACGAACGTCGTCACTTCGCGCAGCCCCGGATCGATCACCTTGATCTTGTGGTTGTACGCGTCGGCGACGTAGAGCTTCCCCTCGTGCGCCACGACGTGCAGCACGTGCTGCAGACGCGCCGCGTCTCCCACGCCGTCGACGTCGCCGAAGTCGAAGAGGCCCGTCCCGACGATCGTCGTCACCTTGCCGTTGCCGAGCGACACGCGCCGCACGCCGCTGATCTCGCTGTCGGCGATGTAGAGCGACCCATTCATGATCGCGAGGCCGCTCGGCTGATTGAACGACGCCTTCGCGCGATGCCCGTCCAGCAGCCGCTCGTAGCCGTCCCCCGCGAACGGCGCGAGCCACTTCTTCTCGAAGTCGAGCGCGAAGACCTGGTGGCTTCCCGCGTTGGCGATGTAGAGCTGCCGTTCGTGCAGCAGCACGTCCCACGGCGAGTTGAGCGGCGTCGCCAGGGGCTCGCCCCCCTTCGTGTATTTCTGCTCGCCGTTTCCTGCGATCGTCTCCACCTTCCTGGCGACCAGGTCGACGCGGCGGATGACGTGGTTCTCCGTGTCGGCAATGTAGAGCTTGCCGTCGACCAGGACGAGCCCCATCGGCTGATTGAATTCCGCCTTCTCGTAGCCGCCGTCGACGCGCCCCTTCTTGCCCGAACCGATCGCTTCGAGGACGTCTCCGGTGTGCGTCGTGATCAGCAAACGCTGATGATTCGTGTCTGAGATAAAGAGTCGCTCGTCGGTCGCAAAGATCTTTCCCGGGAACGACAAGGCCGAGTCCTTCTCGACCTCGAGCTTGAACTTGATCACCTCGCGATTGAGATCCTTGTCGTGTGCCTTGACGAGTTTTCCGATCGCCGCGTGGAGCGCGTCGTAATTCCCCTCGCCCGGCACGGTGCCCGCATAGGTGCCGTCGGGGGCGATGAGCACGAGGGCCGGCCACCCGCGCACGCCGAACGGCCGATACGACTTCATGATTGCGAGCGTCGCGTCGTTGGCCACGGGATGCCGCAGCCCGTGCTTCAGCACCGCCTTGCGGATGTTCCCCGTCTCCTTCTCGTTCTCGAATTTCGCGGAATGAATCCCGATGACGACGAGTTCCTTCTCGTACGTGCGCTCCAGCTTCTCCAGATCAGGGAAGATGTGATGGCAGTTAATTCAGCAATACGTCCAGAAGTCGAGCAGTACGACCTTGCCGCGCAACCCCGCGAGCGTGAGCGGCTTCTCCGTGTTGAGCCACCCGACCGCACCGTCCAGCTCCGGAGCTTTCACCTTATCCTGCATGAGCGAGCACACCAGAGCGAGCAGCGCGGCGGCCATGTGCATTCAACACGTCGGGGAATCCGAGTATTCGGTCGCTCCGTAGATAAATCGTGTAGCCCTCCGACCTTACCGATATAAGAGGACCGTGTCCATGCGCTGGATACTTCTGCTGGGAATCGCCGTTTCCGCCTGCCAGGACAAGCAGGACAAGAAAGTGGAACAGCACAAACACACCAACCGCCTCTCCAAGGAGAAGTCGCCCTATCTTCTCCAGCACGCGCACAATCCCGTCGACTGGTACCCGTGGGGCGACGAGGCGTTCGCGAAGGCGAAGAAGGAAGACAAGCCGATCTTCCTCTCCATCGGCTACTCGACGTGCCACTGGTGCCACGTCATGGAGCGCGAGTCGTTCGAGAACGAGGCGGTCGCGAAGGTGATCAACGATCGCTACGTCGCGATCAAGGTCGATCGCGAGGAGCGTCCCGACGTGGACCAGGTCTACATGCAGGCCTGCCAGGCGATGTCGGGCAGCGGCGGCTGGCCGCTCTCGGCGTTCCTGACTCCCAAGAAGCACGCGTTCTTCGTCGGCACGTACTTCCCGCCCGCCCGATTCACCTCTCTCCTCGAAAAGATCAGCGACGTCTGGAAAACCGACCGTGAGAAGATCATCACGGACGCCAAGCAAGTCAGCGCGGCGCTGGCCGAATCCACGGAAGGTCACGCCGGCGAGATGACCGACGAGCACCTCAAGAGGGCGCAGCGCTGGTTCGAGGACTCGTTCGACCCCGAGTGGGGCGGCTTCGGCGACGCCCCGAAGTTCCCGCGATCCGTCGCGCTCGAGTTTCTCCTGCGCCGCTACGCCCGGGGCGAGAAGCAGCTCCTTCCCATCGTCGAGCGAACGCTCGTCAAGATGGCCGAGGGCGGAATGTACGACCAGCTCGGCGGCGGGTTCTCGCGCTACTCGACCGATCCCGAGTGGCTCGTCCCGCACTTCGAGAAGATGCTGTACGACAACGCGCTGCTCACGCGCGCCTATGTGCAGGCGTGGCAGATCACGAAGAACCCGTTCTACGAGCGCATCGCCCGCGAGACGATCGCGTACGTGCAGCGGGACCTCCTCGCGCCCGAGGGGGCGTTCTATTCCGCGGAGGACGCCGACAGCGAAGGGATCGAGGGCAAGTTCTACGTCTGGAATCCGAAACAGATCGCGGAGGTGCTGGGCGCCGACGCGAAGGCGGCGTGCGAGGCGTTCGACGTGACAGACGGGGGCACATGGCATCCGCACGAGGCGTCGATTCCACACGGCAATTCCCCGCTGCGGGTGACCACCAAGCCGATCAAGCCGGAGTGGAAGCGGAAGCTCCTCGAGGCGCGATCGAAGCGCATTCGCCCCCATCGTGACGACAAGGTGCTGACCGAATGGAATGCGCTCATGATCGGCGCGCTCGCGGTCGCGGGGAGCGCGTTCGACGAGCCGTCGTACGTCGCGGCCGCGGAGAAGGCCGCGGACTTCGTGCTGACGAAGCTCCGTCGCCAGGACGGCCGGCTGCTTCGTCGTTACCGCGACGGCGAGGCGGCGATTCCGGCCTACCTCGACGACTACGCGTTCCTCGCGGAGGCGATGGTCGATCTGTACCAGGCGACGTTCAACGTGCGCTACGCGGAAGAGGCGGTCAAGTTGACGGAGGACATGATCCGGCTTTTCAGCGCGAAGCAGGGGGGCTTCTGGTTCACCGCAACCGATAACGAGCAACTCGTCGCCCGAATGCGCGAGCTCTACGACGGCGCGCTCCCCTCCGGCAATTCGGTGGCGCTGCATGCGCTGGTGCGCGTCGGCGAGCTGGCGGGGCGCGACGAATTCCGGAAGCTCGCCGAGGCGTCGTTCAAGTCGTTCGGCGGCGATGCTTCGAAGCACCCGAGCGGCTTTCCGCACTTCTTGAGCGCATTCGACGCGTTCCGCGGGCCGTTCACGTCGATCGTGATCGCGGGCGATTCGAAGGAGTTGCTCAAAGCGGTGCGGACGGCGTATCTCCCCAATTCGATCGTTCTCAATGTGCCCGCCGACGGAGCGGACGCGCGCACCGTCAAGGTGCTGCCGAATGCGGCAGGAAAGAAGGCGTTGAACGGCGTTGCCGCCGCACACGTCTGCGAGAACTTTTCATGCAAGCTCCCCCTCACATCAGTCGAAGAACTTGAGAAGCTGATCGGAGTGCGTCGTTAGATAATCATGATCATTCTCGCGCTGCTGTCCGTCATCGCCTGCCAGGACGAGGGACGTAAGGAGTGGGAGGGGTTCGGCGAGGGAAGCAGTGCCGTGCTGCGCCTCACCGTCACCGATGGGGCCAAGCAGGAGTCCGAGGTCGTGCGCTACTCGATCGTCAAGGTTGCCGCGGATGCGGTGACCGTGAGGATCGAGACGCAGGGTCGCGGCTCGAAAGAGCAGGCGGCGCCGCTCAAGAAGGATGAGTCGCTGAAGAAGACGGGGACGGAGAGCGTCGACATCGACGGCAAGACGTTTTCGTGCAGCGTCTACGAGAAGTCGGTGGAGACGGGCAAGAAGAAGCTGACCACGAAGATCTGGATGTCGAAGGACGTCCCCGGCCGCATCGCGAAGCAGGAATTGACCGAGAAGAACGACCTGGAGGAGTTGAAGACGGTCGGTCAGCTCACGCGCCTCGACCAGAAGACGACGATCGCCGGCAAGGCGGTGACGTATGCCGTCTGGGAGATGACGAACACGTCGGTCTCCGGAAGCGAGGCGACGTCGACCCGATGGATCTCCGAACAGGTCCCTGGGTTCATCGTCCGCGAGGAGTTGCGGGCGAAGCAGGGCGGCACCGGCAAGGAAAAGATCCGCGTGACCGAGCTGGTGGAATTCGAGACTAAATAGAGCACGCTGCGTCCCCGCAGAGTGGCTTGGGGCGCGGAGGTCCAATAGATGGGGGACACGCCAGCCTCCCGTATCCTCCCGCTCACACAAAGACGGAGACCACTGCGGTGAGATGTCGGGAGCAGAAGATCCCCCCACCGCAATGACTCTGCGCCACTCAGCTTGCCACGCCGAAGCCTTGGCGGACGCGGGCGGCAACTCCGTGGCTCTCTGCGTTTACGTTCGCTCCGCGCTCTCCGCCTCTTCTGCGGTCTTCCTGCGCTTCGGCCCCTTGTGGAAGAAGGACTCCACCTTGCGGTTGTCGGAGGGGAAGATCTGCATAACCGAGGCGTAGATCGTGCGATACGCCTCCTGCCAGTCGCCGCGGCCGAATACCTCCCTGCGGCGCGCATCCCTGTGATCGAGGAACGCCGTCAGCAGCTGCCCGGCGCGGGTCTCGAGTTCCGCGCGAGCCCTCGCCAGGTCCCCCTGCCCCGTCTGCAGGTGGGCGGAGGCGTTCGCGTCGAGCGGCGAGCGTTCCAATCTCCCCATGAGATCGAGACGGCGATCCGGCGATGCCTCCGTGACCGGTGTCAGGCCGTGCTTGAAGAAGCGCCAGTACTTGATCGAGCTGCGATCCCCTCCCGCATGGCCGAGAAGGGCGCCGTGAAAGAAGCGAATGCACAAAAGCGCTTCGTCATCAGCATGATCGCGCCTCGCCTCGGCGATCTTCAGGGCGCGGTACGCCTTCCGCTCCGCGACGTGGAGCTTTTCCAGCATGCTCACGGCGCGGTTGAACTTCCGCTCCAGGTGCCGCGTCTTCGGATCGGCCTCCAGACGGGCGAGAAGGTAGATGCAGTAGTTGTCCACGATGGTCATCGTCGCCGTGGCCTTACGCGGCACGAACATTGCGCCTCCCTCAGAGTCTCAAAGCTCCGCACTCGAGTCGACAAGCTTTCTCCGTATGCGGAAACAGGCGCGCGAAAGTGTACCGCGGCATTCCCAGACTGCACAAGGATGCCGCTACGGTTTAGATCGGCGTTTTCATCCGTCCCAAGGTGCACCTCCGACCCGCAACCGTCGACTTGCGATCACTCCATGCCCTTCGCACCGCGTGATCACCGGTCTCCGCATGTGGCGAAGCCGTCGCAGGAGCAACCCTGGCCATTCCACCGTCTGAAGTTCAAGGTGTATGGATCGTAACGCCATTCCCGCATGCGGAAATGCGCGGGCGAAAGCCTCCAGGGGCGTCCCGAATCGTACAAATGCCCTCAGCACGCGGGATTGGGGCGTTGCCGCTAAGTCCAATCGCGTCCGCAGCCGTGAGCATGGCGGGGCCGACTCTCTCAACGACTGCATGTCCGCGACGCGGGCTATTCCCGTGCGTCAGAATCGTCTATTCACTGCATCCCAGACCACTCCGACACGCGACAAGCCATGATTCACTCTTCGTCCGCCTATTACCGTATGCGGAAATGGATCAGCGAAGCGTGAAGTCGGCATTGTGCAATCTGGGAATGGTGAGTTCGCGGGCGCATGCACCCCTCCCACATTTCGCGGCGGCCTGCGCACGCCCGTATCGTGCGATGCGAAGATTCACAGTGGCCCATTCAGCGCCTGCCGAACCGCTTCCACCGCCGGGAACGACGTGCGCCCAGCCGATGACGAGCTTGCGACGTTTCGCAACGCCCTCCCGCGACGCGAACACGGTTCTGTCGTCGACGGAAATGCCGTGCCGAACGATGAAATGCGCGTTCCTACGGCGAGGAATGCCTATCGCAGCAGGCCCTGCTCGATGAGAACGAGTTCCTGCTTGTAGGTCACGACTTCGCGCAGCGCTTTCTGCGCGCCGGCGACGTTCTTCTCGACGGCGCGGCGCTCTTCGCGCAGCGTCTCGATCTCCTTGCCGATCGCTTCGTCCGTCGCGGTTTCGTCCTTCGTCAGTTCGCGTGCGCGCTTGGTGACCTTGTCGTTCTGCGTCGTGAGGTCCTTCTGCAAATCGACGACCTTCTGCACCAGCTCACGGATCGCCGACGCGTCGTCGGGCTTTTCGATCTTCAGCGACTCCATGGCGGCCTTCACGCGGTCGATCTTCGACGTCTCTGCGGGCACCGTGTCGCCGCGGCGCGTGCCGCCGCCCCACTGGCGCGCCATGCTCTTCGACGGCCAGATCTCGTCGAACTTCGGCTTCTGCTCGTCGGTCAGGACCGGCTTGATCTTTTCGCCGAGTTCCTTGTGGTCGGCCTCCGCACCTTCCTGCCACTTGCTCCAGTCGCGTCCCTGCCAGCGCGAGGTGTCGCTGTAGAACTCCTTGGCGACCTCGTCGATCTTCTTGACCTGGTCGTCGGTGAGGTTGAGTTCCTTCTGGATGCCCTTCCCTGTGGAGAAGGCCGAGCCCCAGTCGCCGCCGGCGCCGCCGCCGAACTGCATGACGCGGGCTCCGCCGCCCTGCTGCGCCTGGTCGTACTTCTGCTTCTGCTCGTCGGTGAGCACCTCGCGGATCCGGTCGCGCGTATCCTTCTTCGCGTCCGCTTCCTTCTTGAGGATCTCCTTGACCTTGCCCTCCTGCTCCTCGGTGAGGTCGAGCCGTCGCGACAGGCGTTTCAGTTCGCGTTCGGGATCGTCCTGTCCGCCGAACTGCATGACGCGCTGCTGCATTCCGCCGGCGGCGCGCTCCATCTCCTTGAGCTTCTTCTCGAGGTCTTCGCCGTCCTGCGTGCAGGCGATGGATAGAGCGGTGATGAGTGCGAGCATGAACCCTCCCCTGTCGGTTGGCGTGTCCCGTGTCCTTGAACCGTTATACGCGCGGACGGTTCGGGAGTTTGAGACTCCGGCTTGACGGTGGCGCAGGCCGTGCCTATAATCCGCCACCTTAGATCTTTCGAAATACGACGCGGGGTGGAGCAGCCTGGTAGCTCGTCGGGCTCATAACCCGGAGGTCGCAGGTTCAAATCCTGCCCCCGCTACCATATTAAAAGAAGAATTCCCGTTGCCTGCGGAAGTGGGCAGCGGGAATTTTCTTATCCGCATGACGGCCAAGCCCTTGTC
>CAYXVY010000297.1:0-17255 GCA_964468745.1 uncultured Planctomycetales bacterium
CCTCCGCCAAGGCAACGGCGTGGCCGCGCCGCGCTCAGAAGAGGCCGCAGACGCCATTCTATGGGGGCTACCCGGCGCTCTCGCGGCGGCTTACTGCGCGATCTCGGCGTATGCCGCGATCAACGCCGCTCGTAGTTGTACACCTCGGACGGCGCCGTGGTGTCCCCCTCGGCGGCGAGACTCAGCACGTACCCGATCGGCGCCTTCTCGAGCTCGCGGTCGCGGCGATTGTACTGCGTGCCGCCCCAGCGCTCGCCGACGGCGACCAACTCGAACGACGCGAACCGGTTCTTCTTCGAGTCGAAGGTCGCGCGCCCCGCGAGCTTGAGATCGTAACCGCGCTCCTGCTCGCGCTGCTGCGTGTCCTCGTGGCCGCCGACCGCCCAGCGGCCGCGACGCACCGCACGCGCCTCGCCCGACATCTTGAGCGAGACGACGCCGTCCTTCACGCCGGCGACCTCGATGGCGATCGTTCCCTTCTCGATGTTCGCGTCCTCGAAGCTGTTCGTCTGGCCGCGGACGTTGTCGACGAAGGCGAAGCGCCCGAGCCGCCGGACGAGCGCGGCGGGGACCTCGTGCTGCTGCCCCTTCGCGACGGTCCCCGGCGGCAGCCACTGGCGCATCTCCTCTGCCGTGTACCAGACCGTGTCGGTGTTCCATGCCTTCTGCTGCCACTGCTCGCTCGGCTTCTTGCCGTCGGGACGCGGCAGGTCGCGCGAGTACTGGCGGAGCGCGAGACCGTCCTTCGGGTAGCGGTCCTCCATATGCTCCTGCGTTTCCGTCGGCATGTCCTTGCGCAGGCGCTGCGCCTTCGGCATCTCGTTGTACTTCTTGAGCGACGACTGGAGCATCTGCGTCGTGTCGTTCGGACTGCGCGAGTTGATCGCGCCCAGAAGCACGCCGCTCGCCGTCACGCAGTACGTCCCCTGCCGCGTTGCGCCTCCACCGCCGTTGAGTCCGACGTCCGACCAGCTCCGGAAGAATGCGACCTCCGGCCCCTGCCCGTTCTGAAGCCCGTGCACCTCGTCGGCGGCCGGGATGAACGCCTTTGCAAGCTGCTGATTTTCAGGATTCGACCAGACGACCTGCCGGCCGATGACGCCGTTGTTTCACGTGCACGTCAGCGGGTGACCGTTCATCGCCCAGAGCACGATCGGCTTGTCCTGCTTCTGCGCGTCCTTCACCGCGTCCCACAGCGTGTTGCGCCACGGGATGGCCAGGTAGCGCGTCTCCTCCGCGGTGGGCGCGATCAGCGCGCGGTAACGATCGAGCGTCTTCTCGGACAGCTCGGCTTGCTGAAGAAGCAAGGCGGCGATGAGCGTAAGCATGCCTATCCATACACCGGGCAGGGCGATAAGATGTCGCGCCGATGGGAATCAAACGCAATCCGAAAGACGAACCGAAGCCGCCTCCCGGGTTCGAGCTCGGCGTCGGCCCGCGACACATCTGGACCACGCCGGACATCTGCGAGAAGATCGCGATGAAGCGCGGGTTCCGGCGTCGCGTTTCGGACGCGGCGAAGGCTTCGCCCAAGAAGCGCTGACCTACCGGTCCGCCTTCTCCCGCAGATAGAGCCACACCGAGCCGTGATACTCGTGCGGGGGAGAGAGCTTCTCGAGCTCCGCCCGGTTCTTCTGTATCTCCTCCTGGATCTTCTGCATCTCCGCGGCGTTCGCCTCGCGCTTTTCCGCCAGCTTTGCGTGCCGCACGTACAAGTCGCTCTGCTTCTGCGTGAGCTCCTCTTTGCGCTTCTTCTCGTCGGCCGTCAGTGCGGGCTGCGGCGCCTCGCCTGTCCAGAAGTCGCCGACCAGCAGGTCGGGCCGCCCGTCGAGATTCCAGTCCGTGACGCAGAGTTTCGTGCGCAGTCCCGGGCCCGACGGCACCTGTCCGGCCGGCAGGATGTTCGGCAGCTTCGACTTGGCAAGCAGCTCCACGCCGCGGGCGAGTTTCGTCTCCGTCTTGGTCCCCGTATTCCTGAAGAACGTCACTGCGCCGTCGGCGTCGCCCACGAGCAGGTCTGAGACCCCGTCCTGATCCCAGTCCGCGACCCAGGGGCCGGAATCGCCCCGAACCTTCAGCGTGGACCCGCCGGCCTCGAGCGGGCGACGGTTCTTTGCGACGAACGACGGCTTCTCCTTCGTCCCCTCGTTGGGAATCAGGATGACATGTCCCGCGAAGTTTCCGACGATCAGGTCGAGGTCGCCATCGCCGTCGACGTCCCACGCGTGGGGCGCGGTTGCGAGGCTGTCCATGTCGGGATCGCGGTCCGACTTCCACGTGCCGCCCACGTTGATGTTCTTCCCCTCCGAGTCTTTCATCACCTCGCCCTTCTCGAAGGTGCCGTCTGCGCGGCCACGGAAGAGGATGAGATCGCCCGGCCAATAGGAGCCGCTGATCATGTCCTCGATGCCGTCGCCCGACAGGTCCGCCAATTGCGGACCGAATCCGACGCATCAGCTTGCGGGAACCGTCGCGTCCGCGCCTCCCGCCTGGAACCACGTGAAGTCCTTGAAGCTCGGCTTTTCATTCGTCCCGACATTCTTGAAGATCTTGAGCTTTCCGCTCCCGAACTGGCCGACGAGCAGGTCGCGCTTGCCGTCCTTGTCGAAATCGACGACGTACGGCGCGGCGTGGCCGATCTCCGTATCGATCGGCTTTCCGTCCGCTTCCAGGCGGACCGGCTTGCCCAGGTCCTGCGAATAAGCGGCCGCGGTCATCAGCCAGAGTGCCAGCGTTGTCAGCTTCACGCAAATCCTCCGTAGAAGGGTTTCATAGTTGGACGAGCGAGATACCCGGTTGTTTCGCGAGAGCGCGCCGCCGCGGCTCCGGATGGTACAGTCGGGAGCGGATAGCCGGCCACCGTTGGAGACCTCCATGCGCACGCTGACTCTCTTCGCGCTCCTGCTCACCCCCACCGCCGTCCAGCAGCAGGACGAGTTCGCGAGCAGCGAACACGGCTTCCGCATCGGCCGACCCGGCGATGGATGGGCGGCGCAGCCGGCTGCTCCGCCTGCCGGCGCCCGCTTCGCGCTGCGCATCGCACGCGCCGACGCGAAGCGCGAATTCAGCGTCATGGTCTACGTCGCCGAAAGGGGAAACGCCGGCGATCTCGACGCGTTCGTCGCGGCCGCCGAAGCCGGACACAAGGCCCGTCCGGGATGCGGCAACGTGGCACGCGGCAAGGGCACGCTCGCGGGCCAGCCCGCTCCGACGATCGAGCTCGACTACGAATTGAGCAGCGTGACGTACCGACTCGAGCAGATCTTCCTCCTCGACGGCGACCGTGTCTTCGTCGTCCAGACTGCGGCGACCCCGAAGGAGGAGCGCGCACCGCTCAACGCGATCGTGAAGACGTTCGCGCTGATGTCACCCGGACCCGCCGCGCGCTGCGGCAGCGAGATTGCGTGGGCGAAGGACTGGGACGACGCCGCCGGTCGCGCGCGCAAGGAGAAGAAGCTCGTGCTCGTCATCTTCGAACTCTACGCCGGCTTCAAGGTCAACCGCACCGCGCACGTCTCGCTCCTCATGGATCCCGACGTGCTCGCGCTGGCGCAGGAACGGCTCGTCTGCCTCCGGTGGACCTACGGAATGCGCGGGGCGATCGAAGACCCTGCGGTCTACGGGTTCGGTCGCGGCGCATTCGGGCGCGCACTCGTCTTCTTCACGCCTGACGGGAAGGCCGTGGGCGACACGTGGCACTTCGATCCCGTGTTCTTCGACATGTTCGCGCGGCGGGTGCTGCGAGAGAACAAGGAATTCACCGGGACGCCCGCGGGCGAGCGCGACCGCATCGCCACGCATCTGCGCCGCGGCGAGATGGAAGAGGCGTCCGAGCTGCTCAAGCAGCCGGGGACCGCGCGCGAGTTCCTGCAGCACGCCACGCTGCAGCGCCGGCTTCGGAAGGGAGCGGAGGCGCTCGCGTCGCTGGACGAGGCCGAGACGCGCGGCGACGGCTCGCTCGCATCCGAGATCCACGCCGAACGCGGGCTGCTGCTGGCGCGCCAGGGAAAGGCGCTGGATGCCGCCACAAGTTTCGACCGCGTGCGCGGCGCGCGCGAACCCGAGGCCCGCTACTACCTGGGGGTCCTGCGCCAGGACAAGCGCGTGTGGGCCAACCTCGTCACCGATCATCCGGACAGCCGCTGGGCGTGGAAAGCCGCCGCCGCGATCGAGCTCTTCGACAAGGGCCTGTGGCTGGAGAGACTCCCGTGGGCCGACGATCCCGTCTACGCGCTCGCGGACGACGCCCGCAGCGCGCGCATCGATGTCGTAAGGAAGGCCGAGGAGGATGGCGTCGCCTTCCTTCTCAAGCTGCAGCGCACGAATGGCGCCTGGATGATCCCGAGCGACGTGGAGTTCACGGGCCCTGCGTTCATCGTGGCGCAGACGTCGATCTGCGGATCGAGCCTCATCCGATTCAACCGCAAGGACGAGGTCGAGCGCGCGCTTCAATACGTGATCGGGGCCGAATTGGAGCGATCGAGCGCGACCGCATTCAACTACGCGATCTGGGGCCGCTGTTTTGCGCTGCGCTTCATGGCGGAGTGCGTGATCGCGAAGATCGGCGATCGCGCGAAGACCGTGCGGGCGATGCAGCGCCACGTCGACGCACTTCACGAGGAGCAGGCGCGGGCCGGGGGGTGGGGATACGCCAACCTCGAAGAGGTGGGCGGCGCGAAGGATCCGTCGATGGGCTTCGTCACCGCGGCGGTGCTCCTCGCGCTGCTCGACGCGAAAACAGCGGGCGCGAGCGTGCCCAACGCCGTGATCGAAGGGGCGGCGGGATGCGTCGCCTCGATGAAGGGGCCGGAGGGGAGCTTCAGCTATCACGGCGGCGCGGGCACGCCGAACGCCGAGAGCTCTCTGCGCGGTCCGCTCTACGCGCTCGCCCTCAAGCGGGCCAGCGCGGGGGACGACGTGCGCGCGGCGCTCGATCACTACATGAAATTCCGCCTGCACGTCCGCAAGGAGCGAGGGAAGACGCTGTGTCACACGGGGCCGGAAGGACACGCGGCGTATTACCTGCTCTACGGATACCGCTTCGCAGCGGAGGCCGCGCAGGGCGAGGCGTATGCGGACGTCCGTCGCGCAATTGTGGACGACGTGCTGGCGACCCGGTGCGACGACGGCGGATTCCTGGACGGTCCGGCGCAGGGCCGCACGTATGGCACCGGCATGGCGCTGATCGCGCTCGCGTACGCGGCGCGCTGAATCAGATTGATCGCGGTGCGACCGTTGCACGCAGCGGATTCGCGGGATCGACCAGCAGCGTGATGGGACCGTTCGCATTCGCGCACGCCGCGCACTCGCGCGGGACGCGCTGCGTCAGTCGGTACGACTTCCCGCCGACGCCAAATTCGGCAACGTAGGTGCAGACGCCCCCGACCGGATTGATGCTGATCGCCTTTCCCAGAAGTTCCACCCCGTCGCGCCAGAGCGTCCCATCGCGCCGGCGGGCCAGCCACGACGCCCAACCCAGCGTCCCGAGCGCGAGGAGCCCCTGCAGCGAGACGGCCAGCGCCCCTTCCGGCGCGCCGTAGCCGATGAAGCCGGCGATGAGGGCGACGACGATGGCGATGGTACACCCCACCAGGGGCGCAACCGACGGCACGCGCGCCCGCGTCCACGTGTCCCACAGCCTCGTTGTCTCCGCTCGCGGCGGCGGATCGAATCGATTGCCAGGTCCGGCATCGCTCGCGTCGCCGTCGCGTCGCACGACAGCCATCGGAAATCGCCCCACGCGCCACCAGTTCGTGGTGATGACGATGATCGCGAGACCGACGAGGAACGGCACGACCATTCCCCCCGTGAGAAAGTCGACTTCGAGCCCTGAGAATCCGTCGGGCATCGACGCATCCTGGTACCACGGCGTCGCCGCGCCCGCCTGCGCGTGATCGTACGTCGACTTCGTCACTCGCCGGGTCAGACGCTGCCCATCGAGGGAGACGATGACGTAGTAGTGGCTCAGCCTTCCCTTCCCAAAGCTGCTCGTCGTCGTGTGCTTTTCCAAGACGCGCACGCTCCGGCTGCTCCCCTTCGCCACGACCGCGTTCACCCGATCGGCGTACACCCGTTCGTGAGCGCTGCAACCGACCGGCAGAGCGACTATGGGAAAGACGACGAGGAGGGCGTAGTACCGTCGCGGCATGACGACAGCCTAGTATCTTCCCTTCACCCCCACCGTGAAGAGGATGCACGTGTCGTCCGCGCCGGCCGCACCCGATCCGCCCAGCAGGCCTTCGAGGATGTCGGAGCCCGAAAGGAACGCCACGCCAGCGTCGAACGACACCTGCTTGTGCGGCATGTAGCTGACGCGCGCGTCGAATTCGGTTCCGATCGCGTCCTGCGGGCCGGAGGCCAGCTGAACATCCTCGCTGGTCCTGCCGAAGCCGACGATCGCGGAGAGCGCGAGATTGTTCACGCCCGAGCCCACGGAGAAGCTCGTGCCGCCGCTGACCTTGATGATGAACAGGTTCGTGTTCCAGTTCAGGCCGAAGAACGGATCCTCGATGATCATGAGGTCGGCCACGCTCTCGTACGACAGGAACGCCTCGTTCTCCTTGTCGCCGGCCCCCTGGTCGCCGTCCCCCGACAGAACGTCGAGTTTGAACTCGACCCACGGCTTGCTCGCGCCCTCGAAGACATACTTCGCACCGATCTCGGCGGCGAATCCGGTCGAGTCGACATTTGATCCGATCGAGCCGTTCTGGAAGTAGACGTCGAAGAAGATCTCCAGCCGATCCGTGAGGATGTCGTCGAGGCTGGCGGCGATACCGAACGTGAAGAGCGTCGAGTCGCTCCCATTGCCGAAGCTCGTGGCGTTCGCCATGAGGATCGCGCCGATCTTGCTCCCCTTCCCGAGGGGAATTCCCGTGATGGGTCAGCGTCCCTGGAAGATGTACCACGCGTCGATGCCGTACGCCGCCTCGTCCGCCGTCGCCGAGCCGCCCTCGATGATCGCGGGAAGGAGCAGCGCATCGATGCGGAACGACTCGCCCGACCACGTGACGAGCGCACCGGCCGGCTGCAGCTCGTCGCGTACCATGAGCGACGCGCCGCCGGCCGTTTCGCCCACCACGGACGCGGGATCGACGGAGTTGATCGCATTCGCGGTCAGATTGGCGGAATGGGCGGGATCGAAGAAGAGGGCGCCGCCCGTCTCGCGCGCCATGAACGACCACGCGATGACGCCCACACGGACGCTGACCGCGGGGTCCAGGAACTCGGCGACCGTGATGTGCGCCTCGCGGATGAACAGGTCGAGCCCTTCAGGATTGCTGCCGAGGACATCGACGTTGCCGGGCGTCGACGAGCCCTCGAGTCGCTTGTTGTCGAGGCGCATGACGATGCGGATCTTGTCGGTGAGCTCGGCCTCGAGGCGGACCCATCCGTGACCGTGGATGACGCCTTCGCTCGACGCGCTCGTGCCAAACGTCCCGCGCGCGAGGCTGAGCGGCTCATCGCGGAACACGTAATCGATCGAGAGCCCGCCCGTGATCGTGATCTTGAGCGTGTCGGCCTGCTCCTTGTCGCCCTCGACCTTGACCTGCGCCGCGGCCGACATGGCCGAGACAAGCAGGAACAAAGGAACAAGCCTGCGTGTTGAGAGATTCATGAATACCCTCCCCGGTTCACAATGCGTACGCGCGTCGGCCCGCGGCGGATCTGCGATCCGTGCGGGAACGGCCCGCGTAGCTCCCGCGGCGAAGCAGTGTACGAATCGGATGAAGCAGACGTAAGATATTGCTCCATGTCGGAAATCCCCTCGGGAGCCATCCCGACGCAGGGCGCAGGCGGCAGCCGCATCGTGCCGTCGCAATTGCCGCCGCTTCCCGCGGAGGACCTCTCGGGCGACCAGCTCCTCTCCAAGATCCCCGTGAATGCGGAGGGGCGGCCGGTGCTCGGCGGGATCCCGCTCCTGCGCAAGATCGGCAAAGGCGCGATGGGGGCGGTCTACTACGGCATTCATCCTCGGCTGCATATGGAAGTCGCCGTGAAGATTCTCCCGTTCCACCTGGTCGAGCACGACCCGTCGATCGTGAATCGGTTCATGACGGAAGGCCGCGTCGCAGCGCAGCTCGAGAGCGATCACGTCGTGCGCGTCCTCGACGTCAACAAAGACTGGGACACCTATTACCTGGTCATGCAATTCGTTCGCGGGGAGAGCGCGGGGGCGCTCGTGCGACGACTCGTCGAACAGGGGCGGCGGGGTCTCGTCGAGGCCGAGGCGCTGAAACTCATCCGCGCCGCGACGCGCGGCCTGGCGGCGGCTCACGAGCGCGGAATCATTCACCGCGACGTGAAGCCCGACAACATCCTCATCCCGAGCGCCAATCTCGAGCGCTCGAAGCTCGCCGACCTTGGGCTGGCGAAGCCCGAGGGGGCGTCGAGCACGATGGGGACGATGACCAATATTGCCATGGGGACGCCGGGGTTCATGGCCCCGGAACAGGCGGAAGATGCGCGCACCGCCGGCCCGCCGGCCGACGTGTTCGGGATGGGCGCAACGCTTTACTCGCTCCTGATGGGACGCGCGCCGTTCACGGGGACAAGCGTGGTCGTCACGCTGCGGAACACGGCCGTGGCCGATCCGGCGCCACCGCTCGCCAGCGACATTTCCGAGCGCACGCGCGCGATCGTGATGAAGTGCCTGGCGAAGGCACCGAAAGACCGCTTCGCGAACGCCAGCGACCTGCTTGTCGCGCTCGAGGGCGACGTCAAGGTAGAGGCGCCGCCGCCGATCACTCCGCCGCGCAAATCGCCGCTGCCGCTGGTGGCGGCTCTGCTGGCCATCGCGGCAATCCTGACTGCCGTGTTCGTCGCGATGAATCGCGGAGCCGGCGAGCCGAAATCGGAAGACCCGGCCATCGCTGCCGCGCGAGACAAGGCGCGACAGGAACGCGAAGCGCGGGAGAAGGTCGAACGCGAGAAGGCGCGCATCACGGAGATGTTGGGGAAGATCGACCGCCTCGAACAGGAGGGGGACCTCGAAACCGCGCTCGTCGTCGTGAATTCGGCGATCGCGGAGGATCCCTTCAACGAGAACTTCAAGAAGGCCAAGCAGCGCATCCTGGAGAAGGCCGCCTCGCGCAGCGGCGAAGAGAAGGCGAAATTCTACGCGAAGTGGATGGAGGCGGCGCGGCTCGCGAAGTCGAAGGCGGAATCCACGGATGACACGAAGTTCTGGGAGGAGACGATCAGCGCCGTCGGAATGGCACTGCCGTACACCCAGACCGCGACCGAGAAGGCGGAGGCGGGCGATCTCGCGTCGCTGGCCGAGCAGCGGCGGGATTGGCGGCTGGCGCGCGACGCGGACGGCAAGGGTGCGATCGAGGACGCGCTCAAATTCGCCATGCGCGCGTCGCAGATCCGTCCGTCGAAGGAACTGCAGGAATTCGTCGCAACCCTCGAGAAGAAGAAGGCCGACGCGACGGCGCGGGCGCTGCGCAAGGCGGAATTCGACCGCCTGGCGCGGCTGGCACGGGCCGAGACCGAGCCGCTGAAGGCCAACGACACCTGGCTGCGCGCGCAGGAGAATGCGGACACCGACGCCGATCGCAAGACGGCTGCGGACGCGATTGCGGCGCTCGCACAGAAAGTGGCGGCCACCGAGGGCACGAGAAAGTACGCGCAAGCGCTCGTGGACGCAGAGAACGCGCTCGCGACGAACGACTTCGACGGCGCCGAGCGGTCTTACAACGCGGCGCTGCGGCTCAAGCCCGGCGACAAGGTCGCGATGAACGGGCTCGAACGCGTCGTCGAGGGCCGCAAGAAGGCCGCGTTCGACGCCGTCATGGCCGCGGCGCGCGAGGCGGAGAAGGTAGCGGATTGGAAGCGCGCGAAGGCGGAGTACGAGAAGGCGCTCGCCCTCTTTCCGGGCGATGCGGCGGCGGTCACCGCTCTCAAGGCCGTCGAGGAAAATTTGATTCCGTCACGCATCCAGATCGAGCTCGCCGATGGCGTGAAAATGGAGCTCGTCCGGATCCGCGCCGGCACTTTCATGATGGGCGACCCGAAGGGCGAGAAGGACGAGGCGTCGCACGAGGTGACGATTTCGCGCGACTTCTACATGCAGACGACCGAGGTCACGCAGGCTCAATGGTCGGCGCTGATGGAGTCGAATCCCTCCAAGTTCCAGGGGCTCGAAATGCCCGTCGAACGCGTCTGCTTCGACGAGGTGCAGGAGTTCCTGTCAAAGTTAGGCGCGCGATCGAAGTCGGGCAAAGCCGCGCTCCCCACCGAGGCCGAGTGGGAGTACGCGTGCCGCGCCGGCTCGAGGACGTCGTGGAATTTCGGCGACACGGCGGGCGAGCTGCCCGCCCACGGGTGGTTCAACGAGAACGCCGCCGGCACGACGCACGCCGTCGGCCTGAAGAAGCCGAACGCGTGGGGCCTCTTCGACATGCACGGCAATGTGGTCGAGTGGTGCCAGGACTGGTTCGGTGAGTATACCGGCGGCGCGCAGACAGATCCGACGGGCGCGGCCAACGGGAAGTTCCGGTGCGCGCGCGGCGGCTCGTGGAAGTACGAGTCGAAGTACTCGCGCGCCGGCTATCGCGGCAAGCCGACACCCGACTCGAAGCTCGAATTCCTCGGGTTCCGGGCGATCATGCGCTAAGCGCGAGTCCCGATCGTCTACTTCCGCAGCTTCGTAGCCTGGATCTCGGCGAGCTTCGCGGACTCGGAGTCCGGGAACTTTGCGACGATTGAGTCGAAGGTCTTGATCGCCTGTTCCTTCTGGCCCGCGTACATGTACGCGGCGCCGAGGGAGAACATGATTTTGTCCTCAATGTCGCACCCCTTGAACTTGTCGCACGCGGCGCTCAGGCCGGAGATCGCGTCGTTCCATTTGCGATCCTCGCAATCCGCCATGCCGAACACCCACGCGGCCATCGCTCCGAGCTTCTGGCCGTTCGACGGATCGAGCCGGCCGATCGCGAGGCAGCACTTGCGCGCCGCGCCGTACCACTTGCGTTCGTAGTAGCGCGTGAGCTGACCGCTGAGCACCCTGAGCGCCGACGATGTGTCGCCCTTTTTCTCGAAGAGCTCCACCGCGCGATCGTAAGCCTTCGGCGACTCGACGCGGTTGTCGAGGTCCGCGTACGCCTCTCCGAGAAGCGCGTGCTGGTCGGCCGCCTCCGCGTTGCCCGCCAGGGCGGCCAGGGCCGGCTGGATCTTTTTGAAGTAGGCGGGGCCGGCCGCATCGAGCGCCTCGGCGTAGCGCTTCGGGTTGAGCGCTGTGATGTTCGTGAGCATGCGCCCCTCGGGGTCGTAGACGTACGTCATCGGCGGGGTCGGCATCTTGTGCTCCTGCCACAGCTTGTTGTCGTCGTCCGTCCCCTCCGGATCGATTTTCGCGCAGATGTGGCGGTTGAGCGCGGCCTTCACGTCGTCGTTGGGCAGCGTGTCGGCGTCGAATCGCTTGCAGTCCTTCACGCCGATGTTGAAGAACACGAGCACCGCGAGCTTGTTGTTCTTCTTCGCTTCCGCCAGGGTCTCCTTCCAGTTCGTTTTCCACTGCACGTCCTGGGCCGAGAGGAGGAGGAAGGTCATCATGAGACTCATGCGTCACCTCGCTTCAACGATAGGGGAATGAACGACGATAGGGTACTTTCGGATCGCCGCTCAGACCACTTTTCCGATCGCGAACTTCAGATAGTCCCCCTCCGGAAACCACGGTGCAACCGGATGGTCGAAGCCCGCGCCACGCACTTCCCCCAGCTCGAAGCGACGGCCCGCGCCTCGAGCACCCGCCTTCAGGCCGGCGATGAAATCGGCGCGGCCCACGTGGCTGGAGCACGACGCCGCGCACAGCAGCCCGCCCCGCGACGTGACCGACGCCGCCAGACGGTGCAACCGGGTGTAGGCGCGCATCGCCTTCTCCAGCGCGCTCTTGCGCGGCGCGAAGCTGGGAGGATCCGAGATGACCACATCCCACGTCGTGCCGCGCGCGACGGCCGCTTCAAGGAATTCGAAGGCGTCGGCGATGTGAAAGCGTCCCGGGGGTAACGCGTTGCGCTTGAAGTTGCGCTTCGCGGCGACGATCGCCGGCTTCGAGACGTCGACCGTATCCGTCAAGCTCGCCCCGCCGCGCGCCGCGTACATCGCGAAGCCGCCCGTGTACCCGAACAGGTTGAGCACCGAGCGGCCGCGTGAGCGTCGCTCGACCAGTTCCCTGTTCTCGCGCTGGTCCAGGTAGAGCCCCCCCTTGCCCCCGGCGCCCGGCGCGACCTCGAACGCGAAGCCGTTCTCGCGTACGACGAACGAAGGCGCGGATCCCGACTCCCGATCGATCACGTCCCGCGCCTCGACGCGACCCCGATAGAATGTGCGCGCGCCCTCTCCGTCGAAGCGCACGACCGCGACTTCATCGTAGAGGTCCACGTGAATCCCCGGCAGGCGGTCGGCTTCCCCGTGCACCCAGCGGAATGCGTTCGTGCGGGCGCGATCGAGCCGGTCGAGCCGCCGCTTGAGCGCCGCCTCGAAGCGACCGCGAATCGTCGCGTCGACATCCTCAAGCGACCCGACCTCGAGCACGCGCACGGCGATGGCGGACGTCGCGTCCCAGAATCCCGTCGCGAGCCGCCGACCGTCGCTCGCATCCACCTCCACGACCGTGCCGTTCGCGAATTGCGGCGTCCGCTGGATCGCGTCGCGGAAGATCCACGGATGTCCCGCGCGGATCGTTCGGGCGAGATCCTTGCGCAACGTGACGGCCGGGGCGGGCATGGCGGGAAAGCGTACCACGACCGACTCGAAGATCTTGCAGAAGCACGGGCAATATTAGATAGTGTGCGCCCATGAGTTTCGTCCCTTGTATCAAGTGCGCAAAGCCGGCGGACCTTCAGAAGACGAAGGTCGATAAGACACGGCACTTCAAGTGCCGCAACAAGCAGTGCAAGGAGGAGTTCCTCCTCCCGCCGCTGCCGCCGCCGCCCCCGCCGACCTGGCGGTAAGCGTCACGGACTCGACGCCAGGGCCGACGCGGCGACCCACGCCGACGACCAGGCCCATTGGAAGTTGAATCCTCCGATGCGACCGTCGATGTCGAGGATCTCGCCGACCAGGTAAAGGCCTTTGCAGCGGCGCGACTCGAGCGTGCGCGCCTCGACCTCCGACAGCGGAACGCCCCCCGCCGTCACCTCCGCGTAGTTGTAGCCACGGCTAGCCCGCACCGGCAGCGGCCACTCGAGCAGCGCTCGCACGAGCGTGCGGCGATCTTCGCGGGAAAAGTGCGACATGGGCGTGTCGCCCGCGAGGCCGAGCTTCCCCACCACCGCCAACGCGACCTGGGCTGGAAGCAACGTCCCCAGCGCGTTATGCACATGCGCCTTCGGCTGCCGTCGCGCGATCGACAGGACCTCCGCTTCCGCCGATTCGAAATCCCGCCCGGGAAGCAGATTGACGCTGACCCCGGAAGAGGGATCGCGCTCCCAATAACGGGAGGCATCCAGCGCGGCCGGGCCGCTCACGCCGAAGTGCGTCCACAGCATCGCTCCCGGAATGCGAACCGGCTTCTCTCCCGGCGCGCGCACCGTAATCTCGA
Organism: uncultured Planctomycetales bacterium; assembly: GCA_964468745.1. GTDB lineage: Bacteria > Planctomycetota > MHYJ01 > MHYJ01 > JACPRB01 > JACPRB01. The sequence goes on from CAYXVY010000297.1 coordinate 13,547, forward strand.
CGGGCTGCGCGATGCCGGAAAGCGGCGCATGGAAGTCCCCATCGAGCACGAGAGGGGCGAGGGCCGGCGTAGTCGGCACGAGCGTGTGGCCGAGAGCTGCGGCGAGTTTGTAGCCGTGCCCGTCGCTCCCGGATTTCGGGATCGAGAGTCCCCCCGTCGCGAGCACAACACGTCGCGCTTCGACGGACCCCTGGGACGTGCGCAGGGTGAACCCGGGCTCGACCGACTCGACGCGATGCCCCGCGAGAAGGCGGACACCGAGCCGGTTTGCCTCGCCCACGAGCGCATCGAGCACGGTGCGCGCGCTGTTCGTGTCTGGGAACATTTTTCCGTCGGGCTCTTCGTGGAGCGCGACCCCGATTTCGCGAAAGAACGCGAGGGTGTCGTTGACGGGAAATGCTTTCAGGATCTGGCGGACGACGTTCGAGCTGCCGCCGCGGAAGTCGGCGGCCGTGACGACAGTGTTCGTGACATTGCAGCGCCCACCGCCGCTGACGAGGATCTTGGCACCGAGCTTCACAGCGCCGTCGAGCGCAGCGACGGAGAGGCCGCGGCGCGCGGCAAAGATCGCGGTAGCGAGCCCTGCGGCGCCTGCACCAACGACGGCGACGTCAACGGTGGAGCCGGCCATTGTGAATGCGTGCCTGTTCGGATAGGATGCCGATCGTTCGGGAAGTCTACTTCGGTTGCCGCTGACCTGTCACGTCCGCGCGTTCTGAACGAAACCTGCCCGAGTTCATCTCTATTCTCCATTCGGTGGTTGTTTCATGAGTCGATTCGAGGATCTGGCGCTGATCGAGCCCATTTTGCGCGCGGTGCGCGAGGAGGGGTACGAGCAGCCCACGCCCATTCAGCAGAAGACGATCGGGCACGTTCTGGCGCGGCGCGATGTGTTCGGGTGCGCGCAGACTGGGACGGGCAAGACGGCCGCGTTCGCGCTGCCGATCCTGCAACGGTTGCACGCGGAGCCGCTCAACGACCCCCGGCCGGTGCGAGTGCTGGTGCTGTCGCCGACGCGGGAGCTCGCGTCGCAGATCGGGGAGAGCTTCACGCGATACGGACGGCACACGGGGGTGCGCAACACGGTCGTCTACGGCGGCGTCGGACAGCAGCCGCAGGAAGTGGCGCTGCGGCGCGGCGTCGATGTGCTCGTGGCGACCCCGGGCCGCCTGCTTGATCTCTATGAGCAGCGCATCGCGCGGCTGGATCGCGTCGAGATCCTCGTGCTCGACGAGGCGGACCGCATGCTCGACATGGGATTCATCCACGACGTGCGCCGCGTGATCGGCGCGGTGCCGAAGAAGCGGCAGACGCTGTTCTTCTCCGCGACGCTGGCGAACGAGATCCTGTCGCTCGCGCACGACATCCTCACGGATCCGGTGAAGGTCGAAGTGGCGCCCGCGGCGACGACGGTGGACAAGGTGGCACAGTCGCTGTACTGCGTCGAGAAGCGCGAGAAGTATGCGCTGCTGGCGCGGCTCCTGAAGGATCAGGAGATGCGTCGCGTGCTCGTTTTCACGCGCACGAAGCACGGGGCGGACAAGCTGGCGAAGAAGCTGAATGGCGAGCGGTTCCACGCGGGGGCGATCCACGGCAACAAGGGCCAGGGGGCACGAGAGAAGGCGCTGGGCGATTTCAAGCGAGGGGCGTGCAGGATCCTGGTGGCCACGGACATTGCGTCGCGCGGGATCGACGTCGAGGAGATCACGCACGTCGTGAATTTCGATCTGCCGTCGGTGCCGGCGGATTACGTGCATCGCATCGGCCGGACGGCGCGCGCGGGCGCGCAAGGCGAGGCGATCACGCTGTGCAGTCCGGAGGAGCGCGAGGAGCTGCGGGGCGTGGAGCGGCTGATCCGGATGGCGATCCCCGAGCGCGAGATGCCGTCGGGATTCATCCGAGCGGTGGAGCTGCCGCCTGGATCGGCGCCGGTGAAGGCGCCTCGTCCGCATCATCAGCCGGCTCGCGCACACGGACCGAGCGCACCGCGCCCGCATCCGTTCGCGGCGGGCGGGCGCTTCGGACGCAGTGGGCGTCGGCGCAGGCGGTAGGCGCATCGGGGAACGGTTCGGTTTCGAATCCGCTCGCGCCTTGCGGCGTTTGCTGTCCTTGATTCGACGGCACGTGGCGCGGTGCCTGCACTGAGCAACGCAAGGCCTGCCCCTCGACTCGCTTCGCTCCCTCGGGGCACTTCGCCTCCTCGCGGCCTTTGGCCGCGCGAGTCGAAGTGGTGGGCCCGCTCGGACTCGAACCGAGAACCAAGGGATTATGAGTCCCCTGCTCTGACCGTTGAGCTACGGGCCCGGGGAACGGACAGACTATCCGCGCGATATTCGAAGGACGTCCAGCGGACCCGTCATGGTCGCGCCATGATATGCCGCAATCCACAGAAGCGCCATCCCACTCCGTCGATTCCCGGTGTAAAGTCTCGTCATCGTCCGCGGACCAAGGCTGGGGGGCACCACCGTGAACCACAACGCAGGCATCGTACCGTTCCACTACGGCGACCTGATCTCCATCACCGACGGCCCTATGTTCTGGTTCCAAGACAAGGGCACGGGGGCGATCCGAGGCGTCAAAATGATCTCCACGGGTGACTCATTCAAGCTCAGCCTCGGCGACAACGAGATCCACATCAAGCGCGCCGGCGCCGAGGCCGGAGCCTCGCGACCGGGCATCCGCACCCCCATTCCCGGCAGCATTCCGCCCATCAGTGCGGGAACGCCGAACCCTGCGGCCGCAGCTCCGTCTAAACCTTCGTGAAGCAGGCTGTCCTTCTCATCGCGATGCTCGCCTCCTGCTCCCCGAAGACGTCTCCGCAGCCGAACCCGCCGCCCGTCCCTGACGCCGGATTCGAACCGATGCCTCCGCCCCAACCCGGCGACTGGCTTCACAGCTTCAAGGAGGATGGACAGACGTTCGCGCAGTACGTCGAGGAATGCTCGAACCGCCGCTCCGCGACGCGCACGACGATATACCTGCAGCCCATGGGACGATTCGACGATCGCTACGTGAAGGCGATCGACGCCCTGCGCGAATACTGCGAGGCGTTCTTCGGCGTCCCCTGCAAGGTGCGCGGCACCATCCCTCTGCCTGATCATTGCCTCATCAAGCCGCGCGACCAGTACAACGCCACGATGCTTATCGGCCACCTGCAGGAAAATTGCATGCCGGACGATGCGCTCGCGCTGGCCGGCATCACGCACAGGGACCTCTTCTCGAAAGGTCTCAACTTCGTCTTCGGCGAAGGGAGCCTGCGCAGCGGCTGCGGCGTCTACTCGCTCCACCGCTACGAGCATGAGCCCGAGAAATTCCTGTGGCGCGGGGCGCAGACGCTTACGCACGAGCTCGGCCACATGCTCAGCATCCAACACTGCACCCTGTGGCTGTGCGTCATGTGCGGATCCAACTCGCTCAGCGAAAGCGATCGCCACCCGCTGCACCTCTGCCCCGAGGACCTGCGGAAGCTCGCGTGGAACACAGGGGTCGACATCGGCACTCGCTACCGGACCCTGCAGGCCTGGTACACGAAGGCGGGATTCGCGCGCGAAGCCGAATGGGTCGGCGCGCGCTTGAAATAGCCGCGGTCCGCGTAGATGATATAGAGCTTCCATGGGCCAACAGATCGTCTACTGCAACCTCTGCGGCAATGTGCTTGCGGAGGAGGACCTCCTCGCCGGCCGCGCACTCACCCTTCTGGACAAGACGT
>CAYXVY010000298.1:0-6619 GCA_964468745.1 uncultured Planctomycetales bacterium
CGGATGCTCCGGCGGGGCGCTGGTAGCCGCCCTGGCCGCCGGCGGCCTCATGCCGGAGGAGATCGAGGCGATCGGACTCTCTCTGCGCAAGCAGGACATCCTCGATTACAACTGGCTCGGCCTCCTGCTGCGACGGGGGCGCGCACGCAGCATCTATAAGGGAAAGGCGTTGCACGATACGGTGCGGCGCATCCTCCCTGTCGATCGCTGGGACCAACTGCTGAAGCCGCTCTACATCAATGCCGTCGACCTGCATACAGGAGAGGAAGTTGTTTTCGGCATGCCTGGCTTTACCGACGTGCCCATCCATGACGCGATCGTCGCGTCGTCCGCGATCCCAGGGGTGTATCCGCCGAAGGAGATCGGGCGGCGTTTCTTCATCGACGGCGGCGTGCTCGACGTCCTCCCCATCAAAATCGCGATCTACAATCGCGCGGAGATCATCGTGGCCGTCAATCTCGACCCAGCCGACCAGTCGTATGCGCGGGGTGTCGAAAAGAAGGGGATGGCGATGATCATCGATCACGCGCACAGCCTGATCTCGCGCACGCTGTTCCGGCTCAACATGAGGCAGTTCGAGGGCATTCCCGTGACGCTGATCGAGCCGCCCGTTCGCAATCACGGAGTTTTCCAGTTTGAACGGACGCGCGAGGTGATCGCCGCGGGCGAGATGGCAGCCGAGCGCGCGCTCATCGAGCACCCCACCTTCGCGAACATGACGCGCTGTCCGAATGAGACCCCGCTTCCGGGGACCCTGCGAGTCGAAAACGAAAAGGAGCCGGCGGGCCTTCCCCCGCCGGCTCCCGTGTAATCCGTCCGGTTACTTCTCGAGCTTCTCGATCGACTCGACGGTGATGACGCTGTAGCCGTCGAACCCCTCGGTGCACTTCTCCACGGTCCCTGTGAGACCGACGTACCGCTCGAAGTTGTCGTTGATGCGACGCAGCATGTCCTCGTTGCCGTCCTTCACCTTCATGTAGCAGATGATCTTGCCGCCCATCAGGAGCTTGTGCGTGCCCGGGCGGTTCCAGATGCGGCCGACCGTGTCGACATAGCCCGTGAACGCCCATTTCGGAGTGATGGGCTTGCCCTTCTCGTCAATCTGCGCCCTGAGATCAGTCAGCTGCTTCTCGGCGATGTCCTTCTGCAACTTGACGATGTCCCAGTGGTTCTGCATCTGCCGGAAGTGACGCGCATCCGACTCGGCCTGCCGCTTCACGACAGGGTCCTTCACGGCCGCGGCCGCCGCCTCAAAGGCGATCGCCACTTTGGCGAAGTCCAGTTCGTCCAGCTTGCGTTCGTTCAGCAGCGCATTCTGCTCTTCCTTGATCATCTCGGCCTCCTTCAACAGTGAAGCCCAGTCGGTGCCGGGCGCGACCTGCGGTGTCGTCGGCTTATCGCTGGCCTTCACTTCGGCCTTGCCGACGTACTTCACGTGCTTCTTCGCGACAAAGTACTTCACGGAGTCGGGAGGCACGATCTTGTACCAGCCCATGTTCTCCGAAATGATCGTGACCGGCGTGCCCTCGTTGAGCGCCGCCACCTTGTCCGCGTTCGCGCGGCTGTCGAGGCGGACCGGCACGTCGCTACCGATCACGGTCCCGATCGAGCCGTTGTCCTTCTTCACGTTGCGGGCCCAGATCCAGACGTGCACGCCCTGGGGCGGGACGATCTGATACCAATCGTCCTTGGCGGCGAGCGCCGTCACCTTGGAACCCTGGCCGAGCACGGCCGCGATGATGCTCTGCGCGGCGTCCGCCTTCGGGAATAGACGCACGTTCAAGCGGTCCGCGGTGATTTCCCCGTCAAAGGGAAACTCCTCTTTGACGAACGACGATTGCGCCTCGCCGGCCTTGACGCCTTCCTGGACGGCGGGCTTCTCGGACGACTTCGGCTGATCCTTGGAATCCTGGGCGACGGCGGGCGCGCACAGCGCCACGAGAACCGCCGCCAGCAACATCTTCTGAACCATGGTCGTTCCCCTCTCTCTAGAAATATCGATTGTGCAATTGACTCGCTGCGTCACGGCCGGGCCCGGAGAACCCCGACAGGCGACAAGCGGACAGTGACTCAGTGAGTCAATGACCCAATTCCTCATCTGTTTCCCTCTCATCCACTGCGGCGACCGCACGGTTCTCCTACCGCGCGCCACGCCCTTCCCGATTACGGAGCCGTCGGCGGTTCCTCCGGCGTGTCCTTGCCGATGTCCTTCGCCTCCTTGAAGCTTGCGGCGTCGACAAGATCTCTGATGCGCTTTGCGCGCTCCGTGCGTGCCTGGTCGCGCTCCATGGCGCGCCGCTCACGGTCGAACTCGCTGTCGGGGTTATCCGGCGCAACCGTGATCACGTCTTCGACGACGCATACGTAGGACCACAGCTTCTTGTCCGCACCCAGTTGCGAACCGTCGATGGCGAAAGTCTTGCCGATACCGGCAATTGTCGCAGGTAGTCCTTGGGCGCCCCCACCGAAGACTTGACGGCGCACATGTCCCTCCAGATTGGCGTCGCCGAGTCCGAAGCCTCCGCCGAGTCGCGAATCGAAATAGGCGCTCTGGGTGAAGCTGATGTTGTGCTTGTCGGCTGCGCGGCGCACGGCCGTCAAAGGGTTGAACAGCTTCTCGTCGCTGAGCGGAAGGTTCTTGCCGAGGATCTCCTGCGTGATCGTGCTAGCCAGCAGCTGCGTCCGCTTCTGCGCGTCATCAAGCGCAAGTTCCTTTTCGAGGCGCTGCCGGATGGGCTCCGTCAGGCCGGGGTTGTACGCGTCCTCCTTGCGGTGCAGCCGGAAGAGCGCGAATCCCTTTTCGGTCTCCACGCGACCATTGTCGATATCGCCCTGCTTCCTGCCGAAGAAGAACGTAGGCAGGTCTCGCTGGCCCTCCGGCCGCACAGGCTTCCCGAACGTCTTGTACGCATCCTCGATGCGATTGCGATCGACGAGCGGGCTGATGTCGTGCGCGAGCTCGACGCCCTGACGTTTCAGAGTCTGCTTGATCTGATCAAACCACTCCTTGGTTGCGGCGCGATAGCGCTCCGATACGACGCGCTCAATTTCAGCCGGCGGCTTACCGGGCATCTCCGCCGTGACCGCCGCTTTGAGCTCCTTGCGCTTGGCGTCGATCAGTTTGCCGATTTCGATGTCCGCCTTTTCGATGGCCGCATAGGCGGCCTTCTTGGCGTCGCGCGCCTTGATTTTGTCGATGATCTCTCCGCGGACCTCGTCGAGCGGCTTGATGTCCTGCTGCTCGTGTGCCTCGGGAGATTCGCCCTCGCGATGCTCGTGCGGCTTCGCGAACATTCCCTTCTTGTTCTCTTCGTAATACTTCTTGATGTCGTCCTCGGACGGCGCAGGCTGACTTACCTTCAGCGCGTCGACGTCCGCGAGCAGGTACTCGACCTGCGCGCGATCGGGCTGCTGGAACTCGTCCTTCTTCTGTTCGAACCGCTTCGATACGGCCTCCGCGCTGATCGGACGGCGGTTCTCCGGTCGCGTGAAGCGCTCCGGGTCGATGGCCGCGACCAGGACGCGCGCGCGCTTCGAGCCTTCGAGGATCTTGCGATAGACGTCGCTGTATCGCACGACGCCGCCTCCGAGCTCGTACTCAACGAGCTTTTCGATGAGGAGCGAATCCCGCAGCATGTCGAGGAACGTGACGAGGTCGCACGCGAAGATGGCCTCCGCTAGCTGCTTGTACCCCTCCTTGTTCTCGCCTTCCTCCTGCTGCGTGTACCCGAGCAGGGACTTCGCCTCGGTCCGGATTTCATCGTCGGACACGCGCAGGCCATACTGTTTCGCATGGTGCAGGAGGATCAGCATCTCCCACGTCTTCTTCCGGATCACGTCCTCCGACTCGGCGGGCCGGATCGGATTCCCCATGTAGTCTCGTTCGGGAATCTTGCTCCAGCCCTCACGCATGGCGAATTGCAGGATCCGTTCCGCGCCGATGTCGGAATGGTTGATCCATTCATGGCGCACCCATGGAAGGGCCCGTCGCTGCTGTTGTTTGAATTCCTGCTCTTTGACGTCGATGCTGAAGAACCTGCCGGCAAGCTTGTCTTCCCTGTCGTCACCGCCGCCCCAGGCCGGCGCGAAGCTGATGACGAGGGTGACCGCCATGATGCCCACGATGGACCCGAGGATCCATCGCTGCCACTTCTGGACCTTCTTCGCGAACGTGTGCGACATTTATTTCACTTCCTCCGGCCTCGGAAGATCCTCCAGAGCCCGCAATCCGAACACGTCCAGGAACTCCCTCGTTGTGCCGTACTGCACAGGGGCGCCGGGCACGTTTTCACGGCCGGCGATTCTAACGAGGGTGCGCTCCAAGAGGGCTCTGAGAACTTCGCCGCACTGCACGCCGCGGATCGCCTCGATGTCCGCCCGCTTGATCGGCTGCTTGTACGCGACGATAGCCAGCGTCTCGAGAGCCGCCGCAGACAGCTTTTTCTCCGCCCGGGAACGCTTGAGGCCGGCGATTATATCGGTGTACTCCGGGCGGGTCAACATCTGGTACCCATCGGCGATCTCCTGCAACTGGAAGGCGCGCGTCGACGACTCGTATTCGCTCTTCAGCGAAGCGATGGCCTCTTTGATGTCGGAAGGCCTCGAGTCCGGAATCAAGTCGTGGAGCTTCGACGCCGTGATCGGCTCGTCGCACGCAAAGAGAATAGCTTCGACCGCCTGTTTCGTTTCCATGTCCCTCTCTCCTGTGGCGCCCTAGGACCGTCCAACTCTCCGTAGTTTATATATCATAAACTACAGCCACTGGGAAGCCTCTTTCGCATGATAGGTCAGTATGAAATCCGCTCCGGCGCGCTTGATCGAGGTGAGCACCTCGAGCACGATGCGGCGCTCGTCTATCCACCCCCTGGCCGCGGCAGCCTTGACCATGGCGTACTCGCCGCTCACGTTGTACGCCGCTGTCGGCACCCCGAATCGCTCCTTCGCGCGCCGGATGACGTCGAGATAGGCGAGCGCGGGCTTCACCATGACGATGTCGGCGCCTTCTCTCAGGTCGATCTCTATCTCGCGCATGGCCTCGTCGCCGTTCGCGGGATCCATCTGGTAGGTGGAGCGGTCGCCGAATTGCGGCGGAGATTCCGCGGCGTCGCGGAAGGGCCCGTAGAATCCCGAGGCAAATTTGGCGGCGTAGGCAAGGATCGGAATGTCGCGATGCCGGTTCGCGTCGAGCGCGGCGCGGATCACGCCCACGGCGCCGTCCATCATTCCACTCGGGGCGACGATGTCCGCCCCTGCATCGGCGTGTGAGACGGCCGTCCGAGCGAGGAGTGGCAGCGTGCGATCGTTATCCACCTTCCTGCCGTCGAGCAGCCCGCAATGTCCGTGACTGGTGTATTCGCAAAGGCAGACGTCGGTTATGACGAGCAGCTCCGGGGCCGCATCCTTTGCGGCGCGCACCGCCTGCTGCACGATTCCTGTGCGTGCGTATGCGCCGGACCCCCGAGGGTCCTTCTTCGACGGAATGCCGAAGAGAATGATCGCGGGAATCCCTGACGACCGCAGCGCTCTTGCTTCACGCGCGAGTTCATCAACGGAGAATTGGAACTGGCCGGGCATCGACGCGATGGGTCGGCGCTGACCCTTGCCCGGCCGCACGAAGAGAGGCATCACCAGGTCATCGACGTCCAGTTTCGTCTCACGCACCATGCCGCGCAACCGTGCGCTCTCGCGCAGACGCCGAAGCCGAATGTTGATCTTGCTCACGCGCGACGCCATCGGAGGATGGCCTCCACGAGCCCCGCGATCGTATGGGGCCGTGCCTCGGCGACGACCTTGAACCCCAGCGCTCTCGCAGCCTTCGCGGTCACGGGGCCGATGCACGCAGCCGGCGGGCGGATCTTGGTCAGTGCGGCAAAATTCCTGACCGTCTCGGCGCTGGCGAAGGCGACGAGGCCCGCGCTCTTGATGCGGGCGCGCTTCGTGGGACGGCGGATCTGGTACACGTCGAGATTCCTCACATGGAAGCCGGCACGTACCAGTCCTGCTTCCAGGAACGGGCTGCGCTTGTCGGCGCCCGGGTGCAGCACGCGGGCACCGGGGGGCAGTTCAGAGGCGATGCGCTTGGCGAGGGCTGCTGTTGTGAAGTCCTGCGCGATCCAGTCGGCGCGTATGCCGTGATTCGCCAGCGCCGTCGCGGTCGCGCTGCCGACGGCGGCCACTCGAACGCCGGAAAGCACGCGTGCATCGAGCTCGAGCTGCTGCAGACGGCGGAAGACGAGTGGAACGGTGTTCTGGCTTGTGAACACGATTGCGTCATACTGAGCCACGTCGCGAAGCACGGCATCCACGTGCTTCCATTTCGTCAGCGGCCGGATTTCGATGGTGGGGTACTCGATGACGTCCGCTCCGAGTTCGAGAAGTCGCGAGCACAACTCGCTGGCCTGCTCACGCGAGCGCGTGACGACGAGTTTGAGCCCGCCCAGCGGGCGACGCTCAAACCAGCGCAGCGCGTGCCGCATTCCGACGACATGCCCCACGATGGCGACCGCGGGCGGTCGGATGCGTGCCCGTTTAGCCTTCTCGGCCAGCGTCGCGATTGTTCCGGCAATGACGCGCTGACGCGGGAGCGTGCCCCACTCGACGACCGCCGCGGGCGTCGAAC
>CAYXVY010000299.1:0-2308 GCA_964468745.1 uncultured Planctomycetales bacterium
TCGAGCCGTCGATCTTCGCGGGGCGCCTCTCGACGGTGGCCTCGCTCTTTGCGACGATCGTCTCCATCGCGCGGGCGATCCGTTCGTCGAACACGGGCCAGCCGAATGCGCGACCCACCCACGCGAGGTTTTGCTGCGTCACGTTCGAGTAGTACGCGACGATCTGCTCGGCGACCGAGTACCCGGCACGTCGCAGCCGCCCCCTGTCGAGATCGCGCGCCGCGAGCATCCTCGTGTGCACGTCCGGTCCGAACCACTGGCGTATGAAACCCCACGCGTCCGGAGAAGGTGTCCACTCGGGCCCCTCGTCCCCTGTATCGAGATAGTCGAGCGCGCGCTTGGACGCCGCCCCCACGATCAGCGCGTGCGCGAGCGTGCCGAAGAGCGCTTCATCGACGACCGACGCCATGATCGACTGCCACGGGCCGTGCCCGAAGCCCAGGCAGTGCCCCAATTCGTGCGCAAACGTCGGCGGCAGCGCGTCGGTTTCATGCGCGTAGTCGAAGAGCTGTTCGAGGGGCAGGGTGATCGACGGCTTGTTCGCCGAGCCGTTGACGCCGGGCGGCAGCTTCGCGTCGAACACGACGGTGAGATCGAATTGCGGCTGCGCGAGCATCGTAAGCGTGGCCGGCAGCACCTTGCGAATCGTCGGGATGAGCGCGCGAGCGCGAACTTCGAGGTTCTCGAACGTGTCGATCGTCGCCGGCAGTTCGATGACCGGCTTTCGGCCGCGCGCTTTCGCCTTGTTCCGCAGCTTGAGCGACCCCAGATCGATCGAGATGTCATAGAGGATGTCGCCGAGCTCGATCTTCGGCCACACGACGGGCCAGTGAAAGACCGTGCGCTCGACCGGCACGCGGAAGAGTTCCCGACCCGACGCGGTGCCGGACATCTCGCCTTTGAGCTTCTCGGTTTTCGCAATGATGCGGCCGAGCGCGTCTTCGATCGCGAGCCACACCACGAGACCGCGGGAGCCCTGCACGTGCGGTGCGACCGTCAGATCGCGCAGGCCCAGCTCCACGAGCTTGCCCGGCTCGACCGGAACGACGTACGGCGCGTACTGCAGGACGGTGCCGTCTTTGAGCGTCGCGCGCATCGAAACGCGGACCGGGCCCGCGGGGATGTCGATCTCCGTGCGTTCCGCGACCTTCATTGACCACGTCTCGCGGGCGGCATTCGTGAAGATAAGATCAACCTCGAGGCTCTCAGCGAATCCCGGCTCGAACGCAAGGACCGACACCTTCTCGCGGTCGTGGCGAATCTTCATCGCGCCCTTCGGCAGGACTTCGTCGTCGCGCCAGAACGTGTGCTTTCTCCCAGTGCCGAAGGCGCAGATGTCGAGTGGAAAGGATCGCGACGTGTAGAGCTTGAGGGGCTGCGCGCGCGCCTGCGACGTATCGACGGAAAGCGAGAAGAGTTTCCCGATGCGCGCGTACACAGTCTCATAGCGCAACGGCTCGCCAAGGCCGCTCGGCACGAAGTGATAGCGATCGACCCCGAAGTCCGGCTCGAGAACGGAGGCGACGTCAGCCACGAGTTTGCATTTGCCTGCCGTTACGATGCCGGACAGGAAATAGGCGCGCGGATTCTCGAGCGTGCGCGTCTCGCCGGCCGGAATCTCCGGATAAACGAGGGCACGGGCGAAGACCTGCCAGTCTCCGACCAGGAGTGTACCGATCCACTTCCCCGCCGCGTCGGTCTTTCCTTCACGGATCATTCCGAGTCGCTGGTTGATGAACGTGAGCGCCGCGTCCTTCAGCGGCTTGTCCTCATGATCGAGGACCTCGACCGCAGCGGCGACGTGCGGGAAGCGGGCGCGCGTCTCCTGTTCCTTCTCGAGCTCGTCGACGATCAAGGCCGCCTCTGCGCCGTACCCCATGCGCGCGTCGGACGGCAACGCCGCGTCCGCCGACTGGATGATGTTCGAGCCGCGGTCGCGGAGGTCGAAGCGGAGCTTGTCGATTCCCTTCTTGTCCTCGATAAGGAAGAAATAACGCGCGAAGTCCCCCGGCTCCAGCTTGACTTCCTTGCGCTGCCCGGCGATCTGCTTCGAACCGATCGTACCGTGGATCAGCGCGGCCGACGTGTTCGCGATACGCACGCCGACGATGCGCCAGCGGTTCTGTTTGCCGATCAGCTTGCCCGCGACGGCGCCCTCCTCCTTGGCGCGCAGCGCGTCAATCGCGGTTGTCGCTACGGTGGGGCGCAGATCGAGATCGATGCGGCGCGCGATTGCGCGGGGGCGACTGGGCCACGCGTCGCCAATGACGCGGATGTCGGCGACAGCAGGCTTCTCCTGGAAGGCGGC
>CAYXVY010000300.1:0-9785 GCA_964468745.1 uncultured Planctomycetales bacterium
CCCCCTTTGGAGCCCTTCGCGGGTGACGTTTGGGGCACCCGTGGAATGCAACTCCGACGGCGTCGCCCGCCGACCTGCCATCCCACGCCCGTTCAAGTGGCTTACTCCCTCCAGCCGTACGAATGGGAATAGACAGCCATGAAAAACGAAACGAACGAGATGAAGGGTGAATGCGCGCGGGGCACCGCGGGGGCGCACGACGCCCGCTTCGGGGCCGCTGGGAGCACCTTCGCCGTCCACGACAGCGCTCGGGAACTCCCGAACGCCATTTCTGCGGTCATCGGAACCCTTCGGGAACTCCCGAAGGCCGTCGTGGCCGTCATCGGAGACGCTCGGGAACTCCCGAAGGGGACTTCTGCAGTCATCGAAGGCATTCGGGAACTCCCGAACATGACTTTCACGGTCATCGAACACGCTCGGGAACTCCCGAGCGGTACTTTTGCGCTCATCGAAGCCGTTCGGGAACTCCCGAGCGCCTCCGATGAACGCATCGGCGACAAGGATCGTCTTCCGACCGTCGGTTCGTCCCATGTCAGGGTTTCAGGGCAGTCCGTGGGCCTGTTTATTTAGAAAGAAGGCTGACCCTGTACCTGCCTCATTACGAGTGGTCCAGCGAACGATGGGGGCCGTCTGCGAGGTCCGGTCGTCTGGATTCTAAACTGTGCCGGGGGGCGTAATTGCAACAACCGGCACTATGGGCGTCGTTGCATCTCCGCCCGCCGTTGCGGCAGCCCCCCCGCGACTGGAATGGCACCCCGGAAGTGTCCTCCGCCGTCATCCCCGCTCAAGCCTCGCTTGGGCTTCTATATAAAGGACGTGGAAGGGCGGGCGATCAGCGATGGGATGAAGCAGGGCCGGCGTCACGGTCCGGCAGCGGGAGCGAACGCACGCGCGGGACCGCGCGCGGCACCGCTGGGCCGAAAGCTACTTCAGCGGGATATCGGTGAACTCGAACCGCACCCGCCGGTCGAGTGTCTTCCGGTGGATGCGCACGACCAGGGATTCGACCTGCGGCTCGTCGGGAGTCGGGATGTCCTCGATGCTGCTGTACGCCTGTGGCGTGTAGACGGCGACGCCGTCGCGCAGCTCGGCATCCCCTTCGATGAAGTCGAAGTCGACCGTCTTGATGCGCATGACCAGCTGCACCGGCATCTTGAGGAACTCCGCCTTCGCCCCCTTCGGCTTGATCGAGACCTCGACCCACTCGGACTCCTTCGCCTTCCACTCCACGCGCACGTCGAAGTGGTCGTCGGATTTCTCGTCGATGTCTTTCGTCGGTGTGAACGTGAAGTCCGACGAGTCGAGCGGCATGCGTGCGGTGAAGCTTCCGCGCAGGCGTTCGATCTTCGTCGCCTCGGGATGGGGGCTCGTGAGCGTGAGCGTCGATAGTCTGTCGAGTTGGAGGGGAGAGCACAGGTTCCGGACCTCCTCCTCGGTCGCGTCGGTCGTCGCGGCCGGCGTCTCCTCGGGCAGCTTCTGCGTGGCGAATTTCGTCGCACGATCGTCGCACCCCTCGATCAGCTCCCATGCACCGGCCCCGAGGATGCCAGACCGCGGATCCCAGATCGCCGCTACGCGTACGCTCATCCACTGGCGGCTGCCGGCCCCGAACTCGACGGCCCACCGGCGCTCCATCGTTCCCGCCGTGAACATGAAGTCGCGGTAGTAGCAGGACGCCGTGGCGTCGCCGAGCTCGTCGAAATCCACTTCGTTCGACAGGAGCACGCGCCACGATTGCACCTTCGCCAGGCGGCACACGGCATCCACCGCCTCGAAGAAGAGCATGTCCCTGACCTGCAGCGAGATCTTCGGCTCCTCGTCGAAGTCTTCGAACAGATCGGCGGTGTCGTTGATCCGGATTCCGGATTGCTTCGCGATGGAAGCGAGGACCGTCGTGGCGTGCGCGTCCTTGTAGTCCAGCGTGACGCGGACTTCGCGCCCGAAGCGCTCTCCCATCTGCGCCCGCATCGCGACATCGTCGAGGATCATCCGGCGGTAGAAGTCGCACACGGCCGGGAGCTTCGCGGCCGCCGCCTCCGCCTCCGAGCGCGGGAGATCCACTATTTTCGATATCGCATCGAAGGACGATCGGGAGTTCTTCGGCGTGATGCAGTCGACGGGATCGCGCGGGGCGCCATCCTGCGCCAGCAGCAGAACCGCAATCGCCGCGAATCGTGTCATTTGATGGGCAGCCCCTTGAACTCGAACGGGAGTACGATTTCCTCGACATCCGAGGGCACGAGCAAGTCGAACGCCTTGGGTTCTCCGCCCGTGGCCAGGTCCCACGTCAGCATGAACCGCGAGTTCGACGAGCGCCCCCCCGGGCCGACGGTGATGGACTGGCTGACGCAATCGCACGAGCGCGGGCTGCGCTGCTGTCCCTTCGCGTCGATCCCAACGAAGTTCTGGGGTTTGAACCCTGTGTCCTGCGGATCGCCGGCGTGGGACACGTCGATCTGCAGAATGGACGTCTCGCTGTTCGTCGTCAGTTCGACGACCGTGATCGTGAAATCTCCCGCCGGCTGCGCGGCGCCCCGGGCGCCCAGGATGTCGCGGACCGAGAGGAGCGTCTTCGTGCCGAGCACGTAGCGCGCGCGGAACGCCCCCTTGAACTTCCCGAATTTCTCCGCCTCGGGCATAGGGCCGAGTCCGCGCAATGCGTGCACGGGGCACGACAGCCACATCTGCGTTTCCGGCCGCGGGTCGGCGTAGAATTCCGCGGCCCACGCGAGCGGATAGGACGGGTCGCTGAGCTTCGTCCCCTTGTCGTCCTCGATTTCCTCGAACGCGAGCGACGCCTGCGAGGGGCGCGCGCCCTTCGTCCACGCCATCACACCGCTGAGGGAGAAACTGCTGCTCGTCGGCGGCACGGTGTGCGACGTCTGCGTGGACAGGAAGCAGGCCATCACGTTGCCGAGGACCACGCGCGGCAGCTCGCGATAGGGTTTCTTTTCGACGAGGATCTTCTCCTCGCGGATCGACCACATCACGCCGCGATGCGCACGGCAGATCGCGTCGAGCGCGTCCCAGAATGCGGCCTTGTCCAGCGAGAGCGTGACCGGCTCGGGTGGAAGATTCGCGTACTCGATCGACTGGCCGCTCGACTTCTGGAATTCGTCCAGCACGTCCGTGACGGTGCGCTTCTCCGCCATCAGGCTCACGATGATGGGGGCGCCCATGACGGTGGCGCGGCGGACTTCGCGCTCGATGCGCTTCGATGCGGACTCCAGGCGCAGCTTCAAATCGCCCCCTGCGGCCGCAAGTTCGGCCTTGATCGCGTCGAGCGCCGGCGGTCCGAGCTTCACCAGTTCGTCGAGCGCATCTTCCGCCCCCTGAAGATCCTCGTTCGAGATCCGCTCCACGATGGCGCGCACGCGGCGGGGCAATTCGGCCGGACCGTCCTGAAGCAGCGGCGCCATAATGGCGACAGCGGCGAGGGTCAGCATATCGGTAGTATTGTGACGCCTCCCGCGGCCGGCTGGCCAGCGAATTTCCGGAACCTGGTCACGGATTCGACGTCCAAGCCGGAACCAACCAACTACTAAAGGGGACTCCATGCCGAGAGCTTCGCTTGTAGGGCTTGCCTTTGTGCTGGCGTTGACCGCCATCGCGACCGCCACGCCGTCGACGTTCTTGCCACGTCAGGATGTCCCCCAGGACGATGAGACCACGTGGAAGGCGGCGGTGCAGGCGTTCGACAACCGCAAGTACGCGGATGCGGCGCGGCTCTTCGAGAAGCTCGCAAGTTCCGAGAAGTACAAAGTGGAAGCGTCCTTCCGGCTGGCGACATGCGACCTCGCGCGCCAGAACGTGAAGAGCGGCCTCGAGCGCTTCGAGGCGTTCGTGAAGGCGAATCCAAAACACGAGAATGCGCCCGATGCACAGCTGGGAGTCGCTCAGTGCCAGCAGCGGCTGCAGAAGAAGAGTGAAGCGATCACCGCGTACAAGGCGCTGTTCCGCGACTATCCCGACACGGCTGCCACCCAACGCGGCCTGTGGCAGTACTGGAACCTCGTTGAAAAGCAGTTCCAGTTCAGCGTGCATCAGTCGTACACCGAAGGTGAGGAGCCGGTCGTTCGCGGATATCTCAGCAATATCGACTCGGTCACGTACCGCGTCTTTCGCGTCGACACGGCGGACGTGGTTAAGCGCGCGGAAACCGCGGACAAGCTCGAGAGCATCCAGGATCTCATCGCGCGCATGCCGGCTACGGCGCGCACGCTGGTCAAGGAGTGGGTCGATGAGGTCAACGTCTCCCGACGCGAGCACAAGTCGATCGATCTGCGCCCGCCGGTCAAGGACGCGGGCGTCTATATAGTTGAAGCCGAGCACGACGACATCCGCGTGCACGTCAGCGTGGTCATCGCGCGATACGGAATCATCGTCAAGACCGCCGCGGACCGGACGGTGGTGTTCGCGGTCGATCGGCGCACGGGGCGCGCCCAGGCCGGCATGAAGCTGCGCCTCTTCCAGGACGGGAAGGTCGTTGAGGGCGAGACCGACTCCCAGGGCCTCTTCGTCACCGACCGCGGCTTCCGGGGCGCCGTCGTTGGCATCAAGGACGGCGAACTCGCGATGTCGAACGTGAACTTCAACGGCGTCGGTGAGGAGACGCGAGCTTACGTCTTCACCGACCGCCCGGTGTATCGCCCGAGCCAGAAGGTGCACTGGAAGATCATCGCCCGCAAGTTCGATCAGGGCGCGATGACGAACATGCCCGCGCAGAAGTGCCAGGTCACGATTCGCGACGCACGCTACAACACGCTGCAGCAGAAGGACGTGGTCACGAACGAATTCGGTTCGGTGAGCGGCGAGCTGATGCTGGGCGACGAGCCGCCGATCGGCATGTACTACGTGCACACCTCGCTCGGCGGGTACGGGCAGTTCCGCGTCGAGGAATACCGCAAGCCCGAGTACGAGGTCATCGCCGCGTTCGAGGGGACGCCGTACGCCGTCGGCGACGACCTGAAGGCGCGCATCGACGTGAAGTACTACTTCGGGAGCCCGGTGGTCGATTCGGATCTGACGTACACGATCTGGCGCCGGCCGTACTACAAGGCGTACTGGCGCTGCTGGGATTACGGCTGGGGATTCGACGACGACGAGGAGGAATTCGCCGGCAAGGGGCGCGGCGGGCGCCGCTGGTACGGGTACGGCGAGCAGGTGGGGCAGGGAACCGGCCGCACCGACAAGGAAGGGATGTTCCGCGTCGCGTTCAAGCCGGCCGCGGTCGAGTATGACGCTGTTTACACCGTGGTCGCTCGCGTGGTTGATCGCAGCCGCCGCGAGGTCGTGGGCGAGAGTGCCGTCAAGGTGACGCGCGCATCGGTCGAGCTCTCGGTGGCGACGAGCCGTTCGCTCTACAAGCCCGGCGATCGCGTGCTCGCGAAAGTGCGCGCTCTGGACACCGATGGGAAGCCCGTGAAGGACTTCGGCGTCACGTTGAGCGCGGAAGTCTCGAACTACTGGCACCGCGAGGGGAAGCACGGCGTCGACTACGGCGACGTGTGGAAGGGCGAATCGCGGACCGACGAGAACGGCGTTGCGTCGTTCGAGTTCACCCCCGAGAAGGAAGGTTACCTGCGGCTGCTCGCGCGCGGCGAGGACAAAGGCGGGCGCGAAGTGAAGGAGCAGGGGTGGACGTGGGTCTCCGGCCGCGGCTGGTCGGCGTCGTTCCAGAATTTCGAAGGGCTCGACATCGTGACGGACAAGCCGAGCTACGCGGCCGGCGAGACGGCGCAGGTGCTCATCACGAGCCAGCACAAGAACGTCGACGCGCTCTTCGCGGTCGAGTGCGACGGGCTCTATCGGCACGAAGTCGTGCGCATCAAGGGGCACAGCGCGCTGGTCGAGGTGCCCATCGACGGCAAGCGGCACGCGCCGAACGTCTGGTTCTCCGTGACGGCGCTCGTGAAAAACGAGTACGTCTCGAAGTCGAAGTCGGTGTCCGTGCCGCCCGCGGAGAGCCTGCTCAACGTGAAGGTCGTGATGGACAAGAAGCAGTACCGGCCGCGCGAGAGCGCGCGCGTGACCGTCGAGGTGACGGACGCGGCGGGCAAGCCGGCGGTCGCGGAGCTGTCCATCGGCATGGTGGACGAGTCGATTTACGCGATCCAGGAGGAGCTGGTGCGCGACATGCGCAAGTTCTTCTTCAGCAAGCGGTGGAACCGCGTGGCGACGAATTCGTCGATCCATTTTGCGGACTACGGACGCGCGGAACTGAAGCACGACACGGGGGCGCCGGTCGCCAAGGCGGGAGCCGCCCCGGCCGCCGATCAGGAAGGGCAGGACAAGTCTAAGGAGAGCACCCGCGGGCGTCGCCAGGCCGGCGGCGACGCCGCCGCGACGGAAGTGCGATCGTATTTCCCCGACACGATGTACTGGCAGGCGCACGTGGTGACAGGCGCCGACGGAAAGTTCACGTATGAGACCCCCGTGCCGGATTCGCTGACGACGTGGCGCACGACGGTGCGCGGTATGACAGTGGACAGTCGCGTCGGAAACGTTTCGCACGAAGTGATCGCGCGCAAGGAAATCATCGTGCGGCTGACCACGCCGCGCTTCCTGACGCAGAACGACACGTGCACGATCTCGGCGGTCGTTCACAACTACCGCAGCGACGTCGACGAAGTGACCGTGAAGCTCGAGAGCGAGGGCGTGGACGTGACGGGCGATCGCGAGGTGGTCGTCAAGGTTCCGACCGGCGAGGATCGCCGCGTCGACTGGAAGGTCAGCGTTAAGAACGCCGGCAAGGCCAAGCTGACGGCGCGCGCGCTCACGCCTGTCGAGAGCGACGCGATGCAACTGGTCCTTCCGATCCTGCCGCACGGCATGGTGAAGTACGTCGCGCGGGCGGGTGTCGTGGAAGGCCGGGCGAGCGCCAAGGTGACGGTGCCGGCGAACGCGATCGCCGAGGCGACGGAACTCCGGCTCTCGATCGCGCCGTCGGTGGCGTCGCAGGTGCTCGAGGCTCTCGACTATCTTGCGGGATATCCGTACGGGTGCGTCGAGCAGACGATGTCGCGCTTCCTGCCGACGGTCGTGACGGCGACGTCGCTGCGTAAGCTCGGGATCGAGCGGAAGGAACTCTCCAAGGAACTGCCGGACATGGTCGCGGCGGGTCTCCAGCGCCTCTACAACTTCCAGCACGGAGACGGCGGCTGGGGCTGGTGGGAGGCGGACGCGTCGCACCCGTTCATGACGGCGTATGTGATGTACGGGATCGCGCGCGCGAGAGAGGCGGACTTCTTCGTCGATCCGGGCGTGGTCGAACGCGGGTTGTCCGCGCTCGACGCGATGGTCAAGGCCGGGCGGACCGGCGACAATCGCCGCGGGTTCAAGGAATCGCCGGCGGACGCCCGCATGTACATGGTGTTCGTGCTCGCGGAGAACGGGCGCGTTTTGAAAGATGAGCTCGACGGCCTGTTCAAGGAGCGTGCGGAGCTGTCGAACTACTCGAAGGCGCTTCTCGCGCTGGCGCTCCAAAAGGCGCAGCGCGGCGAGGACGGCAAGACCGTGCTGGCGAATCTCGACGAGACGGCGAAGCAGGGCGAGGCGCACTGCTACTGGGACGGCCATCAGCAGCGCTGGCACTGGATGAGCAACACGATTGAGACGACGGCGTACGCGCTCAAGGCGCTGGTGGCCGCCGATCCGAAGGACGCGAAGATCCACAAGATCGTGCGCTGGCTGGCGGCGAACCGGCAGGGGAACCGCTGGAATTCCACGAAGGACACGGCCGCGGTGGTGTTCGCACTCAGCGACTACATGTCGGTGAGCGGCGAGCTCGATCCCGACTTCACGCTCGTCGTGAAGCTCGACGGCAAGGAGCTGATGCGGGAGCGCATCACGAAGGCGAACGTGCTGTCGTTCGACGGCAGCCGCGTGCTGCCCGCCGCCGCGGGGGATCACGAAGTGACGATCGAGAAGGAGGGGCGCGGGGCGCTGTACTACGCCGCGCATCTCAAGTACTTCCTCGCGGAGGAGGATCTCAAGGAATCGACGGGCTCGATGACGCTGCAGCGCAGCTACGCGAAGGTGACGTACAGGGGGAAGGATCGCGACGTGGAGGATCTGGAAAACGGCGCAACGGTGAAATCGGGCGACCTCATCGAGGTGACGCTGACGGTGACTGCCGACGGACCGCACGAGTACATGATGATCGAGGATCCGCTGCCGAGCGGCTTCGAGGTCGTGAAGGAGGACCGCTTCTACGGTCAGGGTGGCGGTCGTCGTCGCTGGAATTACTGGTACTCGCGCGTCGAGGCGCGGGACGACCGCGTGTGCGTCGCGTCCACGTCGTTCAACGGGACGCAGACGGTGACGTACACGCTGCGCGCGGAGACGCCGGGGGAATTCCACGTGCTGCCGGCGCGCGCGTTCAACATGTACGTGCCGGAGATTGCCGGCTGGAGCAGCGAGTCGCGGATCAAGGTGACGGAGAAGTAGAGGGATCTCAGGCTGAATCCTCGATGGACCAGTCCCCGCGCGGCCGATGTATATAATGAATGGACTCATTGGGGAGGCCGTGATGCGGACGGTGTTCGGACTGCTGGTAATCTGTGGGGTTGTTGCGGCCCAGGATGACGAGTCACCGGAGACGTTGACCGTCGAGAAGGAGTGGAAGGGGGGCGCGACAGCCATCACGACCGCGGAATTCCATCGCATCGCGGATGAGCCGGCGTGGACCGCCCTCTGGCAGCGCCATACGGCGAAGAAGGATCAGGCGCCGCGCGTCGACTTCACGAGGAACATGGTCGTGGCGTGCTTCCTCGGTCCGGTAACGTTCGACGAAGTGTCCGTATACGCGGTGCGCCGCACCAAGGACGAGGTGGTCTTTGGGCTGGGCGTGGAGGAGAAGGAGTGCTGCGATTTCTCTACGTCGCCTCAGTTCTGCATCGCCGTGATTCCGCGCTCGAAGCTGAAGCTCAGCATCATCCAGCGCGTGAAGCAGGACTTCGACGTCGATCCGAAGAAGGACAAGCTGCTCAAAGAGATGGACGCGCTCGCGGAATAGTAGAGAGCACAGAGAAGGTCCGCCACGGAGCCGCGGAGCGCACAGAGTGTGGCGGGACGCAGAGAGGGGCTATGGGGGGGATGTATTCTCCGGTGCCAAGTACGCGGTTGCCCAATCGGGTGCGCCGTCATCGCGTGTAACTGAAACGAGCGTATGCCCGTCCGGCATTCGTTCGTCTCCGAAGGGCGCCAACCCGCGTAGCAAGTGCCAGCAATCACCGCAGGCGAGACCCTGCCAGTGAAAGCCGCGTCCGTATTCACACCAGATTTCGACGGCTACTTCCTTATGGCCCTTCTTGCGCGTCTCTTCGCAAGAACGTCGGTGAGGACGGATTGAATTCAGGTCAGACCAGCGAGGGGCTAGGTCCAATCGGCAGCAAGAGGCGACGGTTCCAAACGGGCCGCAACAGATGACGCCGTCCGGGAATCGCACGAGGAGTCTGGCGCTACCCACGTTGTCTTCAACGCTCCCTACCACTGCGACTGCGCACGATCTGAGCGCTCTAGCGCAGCGACCGGAAGTACTCGATCGTCTTCTTGAGCCCCTCGCGGCGGTCCACCTTGGGTTCCCAGCCGAGGATCGACTGCGCCCGCGTGATGTCCGGACGGCGCTGCGTCGGATCGTCCTGCATGCGCGCAACGTGTACGATCTTTGACTTCGTCCCCGTCAGCTCGATGATCTCCTGGGCGAGCTGCAGCACCGAAATCTCGATGGGGTTGCCGATATTGACGGGCATGGTCTCGTTCGAATCGAGCAGGCGCGCGATGCC
>CAYXVY010000301.1:0-1514 GCA_964468745.1 uncultured Planctomycetales bacterium
CCTTCGAGTTGCGCAGGTGGCGCGCCGCGTCCTTGTGCCAGTGGAAGTGCGCACCGGTGGTGCGCGCGTCGTAGACCTGCAGCCGGTAGCAGCCGACATTCCGCCGGCCGGTTTCCGGATCGTACGTGAACACCATTGGAAACGTGATGAAGCGTCCGCCGTCCTGCGGCCAGCACTTGAGAATCGGGAGGCGAGTGAGATCGACTTCGTCACCCTTCTTGACGACTTCCTTGCAGGGGCCGCCGTTCACGGTCTTCGGAAGGAAGCTCGCGGCTTCCCACAGTTTCGGGAGCGTCTTCAGCTTTTCGATGAAGCCGCCGGTGGGCGGGCTCATCGCGAGTGAAAGCAGGGCGGTGAGCCGGTCGGGCAGCGCCTCGAGCGAGTCCACTTCCAGCGCCAGCGCCGTGCGCTGCATGCTGCCGAACAGGTTGATGGCGACAGGGATCGAGTGTCCCTTTACGTTTTCGAAGAGGAGCGCGGGTCCGCCCGACTTTACCATCCGGTCGGTGATCTCGGTGATCTCGAGATCCTGCGAGACGGGCGTCCGGATGCGCTTCAGCTGCCCTTTCGATTCGAGGACGGCGAGGAATTCGCCGAGATCGCGATAGGGCATCGCGAAAGTCTACCCACGACGTGCGATGTCCACAATGATCCCCGAAACGAGAAGGGGATTAACACCGAGCGATCCGAGGAAGCCGAGTAGACGGTGGGGTAGACCTTGCGTCCATCCAAGCGTTCTCGGTTCCTTCGGCTGTCTCAGTGTTGATCGGTAGGAATCGCGGATCGCTTGGCAACGCCGATCTGCGGTCTCGGCGTTTTCGGGAGAGACTTGAGAGTGACGAACGCCGCCGCTATTGAGGCTTCTTGGGAGGAGTCGGATCCTTCTTGGACGAGGGAGGATCCGGATCCTGGGTGGACGGGGGCGGAGGCGGAGGCGGAGTCTGCGTCGACGGCGCGTTCGGGTCCGCGATCGCCGCGACGACGCCGCTTCCCGTCCGGGCGGCGGTAATCGCGCGCGAGACTGCGGCTTGGATGGCCGGCGAGCGCTTCGCAAGATCGGTCAGCGTCTTGATGTTCGCATCGATGGTGCGCAGCGAGCGCGCCTTCACGCCCGCGACGTCGCCCTTCGCGCCGTGCATCGACTTGATGGCTTCGGCCACGCCCTTGTTGAGCAGCGCGTCGTAGGCGGCCGCCTCGTCGTTCGCGCGGTCGAGGTCGCACGATGGCGCCCTCATCGCGTCCACGCGGTGATCGAGCATGTCGACCATCGCGAGGATGCGCTGATCGCTGCCGGGCTTCGTCTTGGCGACGGCAACGAGTTCATACATCGAGGTGAAGACGCCGCGCGGGCTCTTGCGGCTCGACGGTTGCTCCGTGCGTCCATTCACGCCGTCCTCGAAAGCGGCCCGGGCGGGTTTGTAGCGCTTGTGTTCCGCGACGAGGGTGTCCAGCAGCTTCTTCTGGTCGTGGATTTCCGTCTGCGCGAGGGCGTGCGACTGCTTGTCGATCGCGCC
>CAYXVY010000302.1:0-15433 GCA_964468745.1 uncultured Planctomycetales bacterium
TGAACGACCTGATCCGGCCGTCCCTGTATGGCGCGTACCATCGCATCTGGCCCGCGCAGACTGACGCGGCGCTCAACGGCGAGGTGCCGGATGAGGAGCAGTGGTCCGGACCGCTCGTGACAACGGACGTGGTGGGTCCGATCTGCGAGAGCGGTGATTTCTTTGCGAAGGAGAGAAAGCTTCCCATCGTCAAGCGCGGCGATCTGATCGCGATATTCAGCGCCGGCGCCTACGGCTCGTGCATGGCGTCTAACTACAACACGCAGCCGCGGCCGTGCGAGGTGCTCGTCGCCGGCAAGGACGCGCGCGTAATCGCCCGGCGGGAGACGTTCGAAGACCTCGTCCGGACCGAGAGGGTCGAGTCGTTCCCGCTGTGAGTCTCGGGTCCTTGACGACCAAATAGTTTGACAGCATTTGGTGCAAGAAATAGCCTTCTGGGGCCGTCCGGGACGTAACTGCAGTGCGGAGGGGTCTGGGGTCATCGCAACCCTCCGTGCCTTGTGCGAAAGGAGACACTGATGGTCGCCCGCTCGCTTCTTGTACTCGCGGCGCTCGCTCTGCTCTTCGGCTCCGCCGCCCAGGCCCAGGACGAGTTCAACGACGAGATCCGCAAGCTCCTGGACGAGGGCGTGAAGCTCTACAAGCAGGGCAAGTATCCGGAGGCCTACGACAAGTTCGAAACGGCCTTCCAGAAGAAGCCGTCGAGCGACCTCGTGTACGCTTTCATCAAGCGCGTCGGCGACGACGTTGTCGCCGGCATGATGAGCGCGCCGGACGAGAAGCTGAAGGGCGTCGGCTATCGCCTGTTCGAGCTCGCCAAGCCCGGCGAGGCGTACCGCCGCGGCAAAAAGGAGATCCTGCGCTACCTCGAGGATCTGAAGTCGAGCGACCACGCCGTCTATCGCAATGCGCACTGGCATCTCAAGAACTTCGGGGCGTGGGCCGTGCGATTCCTCGTGCCGACGCTCGCCGATCAGAATCAGGACCAGCTCCGGACGCGCATCATTCTGACGCTCACGGAGATGGGGACCGAGGGTTCGCTCGGCGTTGTCGAGGGGATGGATTCCGACAACGTGCTGATGCGGCAGAACTGCGCGATCATCCTGGGCAACATCAAGGACGAGCGCAGCCTGCCGGTCCTGAAACGCGCGGTCGAGGACGCGAACGAGCCGCCCGAGGTGAAGAAGTTCGCCCGCGAAGCGCTGATGAAGATCACGCGCAAGCCTGAGAACGAGTGGAAGAAGGCCACGGACTATTACTTCGAGCTCGCCGAGAAGTCGTACTACCAGCATCCGGCCGTGATCCTGGCGTGGAACCGCGCGTGGGTTCTCTGGCGCTGGGACAAGGAAAGGAAAACGATCACGGAGCGCGAGGTTCCGCGCTTCGCGTATAACGAGCAGCTTGCCGAGGAGGCCCTCTACGATTGCCTCGCGCTCGATCCGAATTATGTAAACGGGCCCACGCGCTCGACGGCATGGAGCCTCCTCGCGTGCGTCCACGAGGCGCAGGCGATCGAGGCCGAGGCTGCACTCATCTCGGCCGAGCAGGCCGTCAAGAACGCCGAGCCGGGCGTAAAGGCGGAGGACATCGAGGCGCTCAAGGCGCTCGTCAAGGACTACAACCGCCACAACGTCAGCAGCAAGGTGCCGGGCAAGCAGTACATCTATGAGGGCCTGGCACGCAGCCTGAAGGACGGCAGTTTCCTGGTCGCTACCGGCCTCATCGGCACGCTCAAGGAAATGGGCCGTCCCGAAGACCTGCCCGCCGCGGGCGCCGCCGGCGGCAACATCATCGGGTATCCGCTCGTCGAGGCCCTCACGAACGAGGACAAGCGCGTCCGCTACGCCGCATCCGAGGCCATGGTGCGCATCAACGCGCAGGAGCCCAAGCTCGGCAACGACCTCGTCAT
Source organism: uncultured Planctomycetales bacterium (assembly GCA_964468745.1). GTDB lineage: Bacteria > Planctomycetota > MHYJ01 > MHYJ01 > JACPRB01 > JACPRB01. The sequence continues at coordinate 1,910 of CAYXVY010000302.1, forward strand.
CCCGAATCTGATCGACGCGGTGGGCGAGCAGGGCGTGCGCGTGGTCCTGATCGGGTACGACGTGCAGGATGACAGCGATCGCAACTACGTCAACGCGATGAAGAAGCTGCTCATCTCGATCAACGTCTTCCCCGTGATCGCTACGAGCGGTCAGGACCTCATCATCAAGGCGAAGCAGTTCCCGACCGAGGACGCGATCGTGATCCAGAAAAAGATCGCGGGCCAGATCTACTTCAAGGAGAACGACGTCCGCAGACCCGTCGTCGAGACGGTCTTCGACACGCTGCGCGACGACGTCCGCACGCGGAACATCCCGCGCATCCTGCTGTGCGCCGACGACGCCGAGCTCGCCGCGGCGAAGGGCCAGTACGACCCGAGCGCGCAGGGCTTCATCAAGAGCGACGTCCACAAGCTCGACCTCCAGGCCCTCTTCGACAGGTTGTTCGACACGCCGGAGGCGAAGAAGGACGCGAAGGACCGCGCCGACCGCATCGCCAAGAGCGCGGCCGAGACGTTCGCGTCGATCGATCCGACCAACACGAAATTCCCGTACCGCGACGCCGTGGAGGCGCTCGTGCGCACGGTGAGCCCCGAAATCCTGCGCGAGGACTTCATCCGGATTCCCGCCGCGCAGGCGCTCGGCCACTTCGGCGATCAGCGTTCCCTCGACGTGCTGGCCAAGGTTCTCAACGACAAGGCGGAAGGCGACGCGGAGAAGGTCGCGCGCCAGAAGGGCGTCCGCATGGCCTGCGTGAAGGCGCTTTCGCAGATCTACAAGGTGACCTTCGTCGAGCCGACGAAGGAGAACTACGAGATCATGAAGAAGTACCTGCTCGACAGCGACATCGACATCGAGCTCCTGTGCGGCGAGTCGCTCGGCAACGCGAAGCTCTCGAACGAGCAGCGGCTGGACCTGTCGAATCACCGCCGCATCAACGACAAGCAGGGCTACCGTCCGTCGCGTACGCCGGACGACGAGTAACAATCACCGCATTCCAAGAAGGGCCCCGGAGCGATCCGGGGCCTTTTTCGTTTTGCGACGTCGCGACCCGCGTCGTCGGATATTCTTAGTCGTGGTGCGGTGGATTGGCGGGCGAGGCGGTCGCGGTGTCTAACAATCGCATGCCCCGATCGGATACAAGCCTTGGCGGGCGGGGAGGCGACTTCCCGACGACGATCTGGTCGCGGATCCTGGACGGCGGCGGGCAGGACGAAGAGTCGCGGCGGGAATCCGTGTCCACCCTCGCGCACACGTACTGGAAGCCGATCTACCGGTACATCCGCTGCCGCTGGGCCAAGACGAACGATGAGGCGAAGGACCTCACGCAGGAATTTTTCCTATGGATCCTGGAGCGTGACTTTCTTTCGCGCGCGGATCCGCGTCGCGGACGATTCCGCGCGTTCGTGAAGGCATCGCTCGCGAACTTCATGCACAACGACGAGCGCGCGAAGCGCCGGCAGAAACGTGGAGGCGATCGCCACGTCTTCGCCCTGGAGGGTCTGGACGAGGAAGCGTCCCGCGATCTGGCGGATCCCGCGGGCACGAAGCCTGAGGACGTGCTCGACCAGGCGTGGAAGGCGGAGCTGCTGGGCCGGGCGGCCCGACGCCTCAAGGATGCGTACGAAGCCGAGGGGCACGGCCACCACTACGAGCTCTTCCGCGACTACTACCTTACGGACGGCTCGAAGATGGACTATAAGGAGGGGGCTGCGCGCTTCGGTCTGACCACCTCCGACGTGGCGCGAATCCTGGCCCAGGCGCGAGGGCGCTTCCGGGAGACCGTGGCCGGTCTTGTCGCGGAAACCGTGACGAATGCGCGCGAACTGCGGGATGAGTTGAAGGCGTTGTTCGGTGAGGCGATGCTGTGAACGAGGACCTGTCTCCGAACGTCGTACGCAAGCTCGAGGACATGCTGGCGGAGACGGCCGCCGAAGCGCGCCCGCTGAGCGGGGACCGCGTCGGCTGGGTGGCCGTGAGCCGCGGGGTGATCACGGCCCAGCAGCTCGAGTCGGCGCTTTCCGAGCGGCGCGGCTCCGGTGACACGCAGCAGGACCTGGGCGCCATCCTGCTGAAACGCGGATGGATCACGGAAGAGGACCTGACCCGCCTGCGTCGCGAGGCGGCGCAGCTTGCCGAGGGGCGCCCGCAATTCGAACGCTACGAAATCCTCGACCAGCTCGGCGAGGGAGGCGCGGCGATCGTGTATCGCGCGTGGGACCGCAAGCTCGGGCGGGAGGTGGCGCTCAAAGTCCTGCGCACGGGGCACGACGCGACGCGATCCTGGAACGAGCGGTTCCAGCGCGAGGCGCAAGTCATCGCGGCGCTGTCTCACCCGAACGTGACCGTCGTCTACGACGCGGGCGAGGAGCTGGGACGGCGATTCGTCGTCATGGAACTCGTGCGCGGCCGCTCCCTTCGCGGCCTGCTGGTCGAATCGAAGCTCCCGCTGGAAGGGCGCGTGGCGCTGCTCGAAAAGGTCGCGCGCGCCGTCGATTACGCGCACGGCAAGGGGATCGTGCATCGCGACCTGAAGCCGGAGAACATCCTGATCACGGAGGGGGGCGAGCCGAAGGTGGGAGACTTCGGGCTCGCTCATCTCGTCGGCGCGGACGTCCGTCTGACGCGCACCCGAGATCACCTCGGCACGCCGCTCTACATGGCGCCGGAGCAGGTTTCGGGCTCGCCGGAGCGCATCGATTCCCGCACCGACGTGTACGCGATGGGCGTGATGCTCTTCGAAATGATGTGCGGCCGCACGCCGTTCATGGGGGAGACGCTCGCGGAGGTGTTCGAGAAGATCCGCCACTCGGATCCCGGGAGCCCCGACGGGCCGACGGAGCTGGCGACCATCGCGTGCAAGGCGATCGACCGCGAGCCGCGCGGACGATACGCGACCGCCGCCGATTTCGCTGACGATCTCGTCCGTTGGCTGCGCGGAGAACCGGTCCTGGCAAAGGCGCGGGGGCCGCTGCATTACGCGTGGCGCTGGATCTCCCGTCGACGGCGGCTGGCCATGACCATGGGAGTCACCGCCGCGCTCACCGTGGCGGCAATCTGGGGATGGACGACGGTCAATCGCAATCGCGCCTTCGACCAGGAACGGCGGTCGGCGCGCGAGGCGCACGGGGCGGCGCAGTGGGACCAGGCGATCCGGCACGCCTCCGCCGCCCTGCAGCTTCGCGACGACGCGGAACTTCGGGGGATGCTCGCGGAGTGCCACCATCGCATCGACGCGGCCAACTCCGATCGGCGGCTGCAGGAACGCATCAAGCCGTTCACGCAGGCGATTCACGATCTGCGCCTCTTGTCCTATATCAAGGATGCCGACTTCCTCGCGAAGCTCCGCGCCGTCGAGTTGTCGCTCAATGAGCTTCAGCAGATCGTGCAGGCCGCGGAGTACGATCGCGTCGCCGAGGCGTGGACCACGCTCGGCATCGGCCGCTACGTGGTGGGAGACATCGAACGGGCAGAGGAGGCGCTCCTGCACGCCGTGGGCATCGCCCCGGAGGATCCGCAGGCGCACGCGTATCTCACGCGCATCTATCTGGACCGGTCCATGAGGGCGCAGATTACTCTGAGCGCGGAAGGCGCCCGGGACGTCGCCACGAAGTGGGCCGGAAAAGCCCTTGAGCATGCGCCGTTCGCCGCGTCGGGACGCGGTGTCGAGGAGATCGAGCGGCATCTCGCGTTGACGTACAAGGCGCTCGCCGAGCAGGATGGCGGCAAGGTCGACGCGCTTTGCGAGGAGGGGCTGAAGCGCTTCGGCGACAAGCTTGGCGGCGAGGAATACTGGTGCATCCTGGCGCTCTTGCGGCGCGGTGCCGACAAGATCGAAGCCTATTCCAAGGCGATCGACCGTCGGCCCCACTACTGGTGGCCCCTCTGGAGGCGCGGAACGGCGCGCTTCGTGCAGAAGGACTACCCGGGATCACTTGAGGATCTCAACCAGGTGATCGCCATGAATCCGCGAGCGGGTGAGGCGTACGCCGATCGCGGATTCGTGGTGTGCGCGCTGGGGCGCGTCGACGAGGCGATGCAGGATCTCGACCGCGCAATCCAGATGACTCCCGACTACGTGCTGGCGTATCTCGGGAGAGGCGATTGCCGGCGGCGTCGCGGGGACATTCGTGGCGGCATCGCGGACTACACGGAGCTCATCAGCAGGGCGCCCTACTACGAGCCGGGCTACTCGAATCGAGCGCAGGCCAAGCACCAGCTGGGCGACCTCCCCGGCGCGCTCGCGGACTACGACAAAGCCGTGGATCTCAATCCGCTCAACGCCCGTACGTTCGACATGCGCGCCGCTCTGAGGCGCGACATGCGTGACTTGGAGAAAGCGCTCGCCGATCACGACACCGCCGTACGGCTCGATTCCAGGACTCTGTCGTACCGCTGGGAAAGGTCCGTAACGCGTCAACGGTCGGGCGATGCCGACGGCGCGATGGAGGATCTGGACCACATCCTCGGGCTCGACGACGCGCACTACTTCGCGCACTACAACCGCGCGATCCTCCGGCAGTCGCGCGGCGACATGAAAGGGGCGATGGCCGATCTCGATGCCTCGATCCGCGACCATCGGCGCTTCGTCGAGGCGTACGATCTCCGCGCGCAAGTGCGGCTGCGGATGGGCGACTCGGACGGCGCGCTGGCGGATTTCGATGCGGCGTTGTCGCTCAAGCCGAAGTCCGCAATCATCTACACCAATCGGGGCCGACTGCGCTTCATGAAAGCGGACTACGACGGGGCGCGTGAGGATTTCGACCAGGCGATAGGTATCGACGGCCGCTACTACTTCGCGTGGGCGGCGCGCGGATTCCTGCACCTGCATGTCGGAAGACTGGAGCCCTGCATCACCGATTTGACTCGCGTCCTTGAGCTGTGCCCGGCGAAGGCGCCGGAGCGTGCGCACTGGCAGGAAACGCTGGATCGCGCCAGGAAGCAGCTCGAAGACCGGAAGAAGGAATAGCCCCCGGAATTCTCTCGGATTTCCGCCCGAATCCCGACGCAGAAGGTTTACGGCCTGATGTCGCGTGGCCTGGCGGGCCCTGCGCATCTTGGAGGTGAACAATGCGGATCGGGACAACTGCAACGGCGGCCTTGGTGGCGCTCGTCGTCATCTGGGCGCAGGTCGACGCACACGGACAGTGATGCGGCGGCGGTGGCGGCGGAGGCGGTGCCTCTGCCGGAGGGGGTGGCGGAGGCGGTGCTCCAACCGGGGGTGGCGGAGGCGCGCCGACGGGTGGCGGCGGTCAGCCCACGGGGGGAAGCGGCGGCCAGCCCTCGGGCGGCGGCAAGCAGCCGGGCGGCGGATCGCCGGGGTTGCCGGGAGCCGGATGGTGGACTTCAGGAGGCGGGACGACTGAAGGCGGCACCGGAAAGACCCCTGGCACGGCGAGCGGGCCGCAAGCCGGTGGATCGTCGGTCGAACGCACGACGATTTACATGCGATACTATGCGAATGCCGAGTCCGAGCTCCCGAAGCTGAAGGCTGCGATAAAGAAAGTGCCGGGCACCGAGGAGGTCGAGGTCCTGAACACCACGCGCCGTATCCGTGTTTCGTGGACGGGCGGGTGCAAGGATCTGCCGAAGCTGGAAGCGGCCGCGGCCGGTGCGGGCACGCGCGCCCTGGTCATCAATCACGTGCACCTGGCGCTCTCGCTGAAGGCCCTCCAGGGGGCCCAACTCGGAACGCTGAACGCGAAGCTCTCGGAGCTTCCGGGCGTGAAGGGCGGACAGGCCCTCGCCACGGGCGGCGAGCTGCATGCCGACATCGAGCTCTTCGATTACGCGTCGCTGACGGCGGCGGCCGAGGCGGCCCGCTTCGAAGTGAGCATCCGGGGACACCAGTGGATCGAAACCCAGACGAAGTCCGGCGACGCCCTCTCGGGCGAGCGGGCTCTCGAGAATCTGTTCGGCGTACTCGTCCTGAAGTCCGGCGGTGATTCGTACTCGTTCTGGGCGCTCAAGTCGCTGAACGACGCCTCGATCACGAAGGCGGCGGAAAGCGTCGGCGTCCTGCTCGGAGGGATCACGCGCCGCTAAACCAGACCCGATTCGTTCTTTTGTGCTCTGCCCCATGAAAGGCCCCGGGGATGTCCCCGGGGTCTTTCCTTTTTTAAATCCCGATCCCGATCTGGATCCGGATCCGCGGACGGCGACTACTTCTTCTCGATGGCCTTCAGGAAGCGTTCCGCCTCACGGGCGTCGTCCACGATGAAGGCTCAGGTGATCGGACCCATGTTGTGCATGAGGACGACGCGACCGTTCGCCGTGTAGCGCCGCCAGCCGCCCGTGGCAGGCCGTTCTTGAACGTCTCCCGCGCGATACGTGACATGCGAGATGAGGGAATCCTGCGCCGGGTCGCGCTGCACCGTCCAGCACATCGCGCGCCCCTTCAGATTCCAGATGATGGCGCTGCGCCAGTCGTAGCCGGCGTGCTTGAGGTCGTGCATGCAGGGGCTTCCCCCCGTGTGCTCCTTGAAGAACACCTCCGCCTTGTCCACGGAATCTCCGGGGTGTTGGGGAACGATTCAGGTGGACGGCCCCGCGCAACTCTGACGATTCTGGTCGTGGAATGTGGCCGCCATCGCGGCGAACGACGACTCGGTCGGGCTGCCTGCCGGGCGCAGGAGCACGACCGCGAAGATCACGGCGGCCGCCAGCGGTACCCACGCCAGGCGCCGCCACCGACGGGGGCCGTCGGCGGTATCGAGCGCCTTCAGGCATCGATCGCGGAGTTCCGGCGGGGCGCAGGTCGCGCCGCAATACTGCTCGCGCAGCTTCGCGCGCAGGGTTTTCTCGCAGTCGAACGTGCGGTTGCACTCGCCGCAGAGGTTGAGATGCTCCAGGACCTTGAGATTCGCCTCGGCGTCGAGCTCGCCGTCGAGGAAGGGCTCGAGATAGCGTTTGAGCTCGGTGCATTTCATGCGGACGTTTTCCTCGTTTTCGCCAGGAGCTCCTGCCGGACGATCGCGCGCGCGCGGAAGAGCCGGCTCATGACGGTGCCGATCGGGATGCCCGCGATCTCCGCGATCTCCTTGTAGCTGCACCCTTCGAAGGTCGACAGCAGGAAGACGAGCCGGAAGTCGGGGGGCAGCTTCTCGATGGCGCGTCGCGCGTCATCGCCGAGCGTCTCCGTCAGCGCCTCCAGGTCGGACGTGCGCACGAACTCGACGTCGGACGGATCGCTCGGGTCGATTTCCGCCACGTCGAGGGACTGCGGCGCGTGGATGCGCCGACGATAATCGTTGATGTAGGTGTTGGTCATGATGCGGAACAGCCAGGCGCGGAAATTCGAGCCCGGCACGTACGACCCGTATCCCCGGTAGGCGCGCAGCACGCTTTCCTGCACCAGGTCCTGCGCGCTGGAATCCTGTCCCGTCATGCGGAGGGCGGTCCTGTAAAGAGAGTCCATGAGTGGCATGACCAGAGCTTCGAAGTCCTTTCGTGCTACCACGCGGCCCCTCTTCAGGATCAACGGTCGGCGGCGCCTGCGTATTCCCTACGTGCCGTAATCCATCATGCGAAGGAGGGCCAGCATCGCATCGGACGTCGCGCGCAGACGCTGCGCCAGTTTCACCGTCAACGACCGCAGCACGCGGTTGGCCAGGACGGGATCCTGCTCCAGCATGGCGCGGAGCGCCGCGATTTCCCACGCCGCCAGTCGCGTCTCGGGGACGAGCACGGCCACCGCTGTGGCGGAGCGCGGGGCCTCCTCGAAAAGCACGAGCTCGCCCAGCAATTCGCCCCGCTCGAGACGGGCCAGCCGGAGGAACTTGCCGTCGGTCCGCCCCGATCGCCCGACTTCGACGACGCCGGAGACGACCGCGTAGACCTTCTTCCCGGGGTCGCGTTCGCGGAAGATCGTCTCGCCCTTCTTGAAGGTCTCCAGCTTCGCAAGATTCAGGATCCTGCCGGCCTGCTCGTCCGTCAGACCCTTGAATATATGCACTTCGCGAAGGAACTCGTGCGTGATCATCGTACGGCGCCCTCGAATTTCGATAGTTCGGTCCACCCTTCGGGGCGCATCAGCGGTGACGGCTTCCACCAGCTCGTCACCCGCACCGCGACGGCTCCCGCCGGCAGGGTCTGGCGGATGACGCGCTTCTCGTCGGGCAGCAGCCGCGTGTCCGGTACGCCCACCTGCGACTTGAAGGGACGCTTGAGGCCGATGTCGATCGACTCCATCTCTTTTCCCTCCGCGTCGATCGGCAGGATCTCGATGATGAAGATTCGCGTCGGCACCTCGCCGGGGAACTTGTGTCCCGTCAGATTGTCGAGCGTGATGACGACGTCACGTCCCTCGAGCCGGGTCTGCACGCGCACGGCCTTGCGCACCTGCTCCGGCGAATTGCCGCCGGGAAAGTCGTGACTGAACCCGACGCGCTTGCCGTCGCGCAGCACGGGGCGCGCGTGGCAATCGTTGCACGTCACGCCGTTCGCCGCGTACGCGCTCGACTTCCATTCGTAGTAGGCGTCGTGCGAGGGGTTGTGACACGCGCCGCAGTACTCGGGTGTCGTGATGCGGTCGTCCCGCACGGGCCTGCACGGCGCGTCGGGAACGGTGCGCCGCGCCGCGACGGTGCCGTCGGCGCGCACATGGCATGCGACGCACCCCACGCCGTCGTCGTGGTTGTAGTCGCGAAAGATCGGCCGGTAGGAATAATCGACGGAGATCTCGCGCGCGAGGATAGGTTCCATGCTGTGGCACGCGCGGCACTCCATCTTGGGCGGATCGCCGGCCGACATGCGGTAAACGCGATCGAGCCACGCGCCGGCATGCAGGGTCTGCTTCCACTCGTCATAGACGGCCTGGTGGCACTTGCCGCAGGCCTCCCACGAGGGGAGGGAGGTGAGCGGCTTGAGGTCGACGGGGGTCCCCGTGCCGCCGGCCGCCCCGCCGCGGCATGCCGAGGCGGAGACGAGCGCCAGAAGGCCGGCGGCTAGCGCTGCTCTAGCGCCTTGTGACATCCAGCGCATACCGCCTCCAACTTCTTCCAATTCGAGTCGACGTTCTCGCTCGTCCAGCGCGCCGCGCGTATCTCCGTGATCGTCGGAAGCGTCCGTGCCGTCATCGTGTGCAGGATGGCGTCGCGGTCGTCCCCGAACGGGCGCAGCTCGAGGAGGGTCCGGATTCCGCGCTCGACGTCCGCCAGGCGCCGGTTGATCTCCTCATCGGGCGCGTGTGTTCGATACTGGATCTTGACCTTGTGGTCGTCGTTCACGCCCATGATGCGGCGCACGCGCTCCGCATCGGACACGGGCGCCGCGGATACGCACCCGCCCATCACCAGAAGGGGGAGCCAGCGCACTTGCCCTCCGTAGCCCTCCAAGCACCCTCAGACGATTGAAGGTCGGCGAAGGAGGACGAGCAGGATTTTATCAGCTGGCGGCGCGAAGCGAAGCGATTCGTTCCTCGGCGATCGCGACGGCCACGTCGAGGGGCGACCGCTTCTCGGCGCGGGCGCGCTCGACGAGGGCTTTCGCGCGGCCGGGGAGCGCGGAAAGGATCGGCTCGGGATCGGCGCCGAGCATCCGGCACGACCCCTCGATGAGGGCGCCTGCATTGGCGACGAAGTCGGGCACGTACGTGATGCCTCGCTCGGCCATCAGCTGCGCCACGCCGTCCTCCGCGAGCGGATTGTTCGCGCCGCCGCATACGGTCCGCGCGCGCAGCTGCGCCACCGACCGGTCCCGCAGCACGTTCCCCATGGCGCACGGAATGAACGCGTCGACGGGTTGCTCGTAGATGGAGTCGGGGAAGACGAGCTCGCAGCCCAAGGCGCGCGCCTGCTCGCCCGGCTGCGGCCGCGGATCGGCGGCGATGATGGCGATGCCGCGCGCGCGCAGCCGCTTCACGACCGACATGCCGATGGCGCCGAGGCCCTGGACCGCGGCGCTCTTCGGCGTGTCGACGGCGAGCAGGCACTCGACCACCGTGCGGCCGCTCGTGTCCGCGACGTCCGCGCACGCGATGTGTCGGGTCCGGCTCTTCACGGCTTCGACGTCCTCCGCCGCGAACCCGAGGTCCGAGCCGCAGAGATATGTTCCGCCAAGCTTGTCGATGTACGATCCAAGCGCGCACATCGCAGCCGCCCGGTCCTGCCAGCCGAAGACGACCGTCTTCGCGCCCCCGCCGTCGATCCCCGCGAACGCGCATTTCAGCGTCATCGCGCGCGCGAGCGCCTTCGCGTCCGCGAGCGCCTCGAGGTCGTTGCCATAACGTCCGACGCGGATTCCGCCGAATGCGCGCCCCTTGAGCAGCGTGTCGATGACGAGCACCGCGCGGAGCCCGCTCGCCGCATCCTCGATCCACTGAATGTCGTCGGGCATCGCGGCAGAGTACACTAGGTAGGCGACGGGCGACAGGAGAACCGGATTCTGCCCGCGCCGCTTCATGTGTTGACAGCGGCGATCCGGCCAAAATAGAATCAAGTTTCGCGACAAGGGGGCGAGCGAAAGAGGCCATGGGTATCAACCGTAACGACCGCTCGTTGAAGCGCCCGCTCGGGATTCCGGGGCCATCGAACACGCCGCGCCCGATGCCGGCACCCCAGCCCGCGCAGACGCATTCGACGCAGATGCTGCGCCTCAAAAACCGAAAGCAGGTCGGCCTGCGCGCGCGCATGGGGCTCCTTAAGAACAAGGCCGAGAACGAGTCGCTCGACGATGTCGAGCGCAAGATGCTCGACCATGAGCTGGCCATCGCGGAAGAGCTGCAGGCGAATCTCCTCCCGCGCAAGATGCCGCAGCTTCCCGGGTACGACATCAACGCGTACTACCGCCCGTCGCGCGAAGTGGGCGGCGACTACTACGACTTCATCGAGATCGACGACGGCCATATCGGCATCGTCGTCGCTGACGTCTCGGGGAAGGGGATCCCCGGATCGATCGTGATGACGGAGACGCGCGCGCTCATGAAGAGCGAGGGCTGCCGCACGCGCTCGCCCGCCGAGACGCTCAACCGCGTCAACCGCGTCCTCTACAACGATATCAAGCGCGGCATGTTCGTCACCATGTACTACATGGTGCTTTCGATCGAGACCGGCATCGTCGTGGTCACGAGCGCGGGGCACAACCCGATGGTCCTGTGGCGCTCGGCGGCGAACACGTGCCACCTCGTGAACCCGAACGGCCTCGCCCTCGGCATCGACAAGGGCCCGCTCTTCGAAAAAACCGTCAAGGAGCAAAAGGTCCAGCTCTTCAGGGGCGACCGCTTCGTGCTCTACACGGACGGCGTCGTCGAGACGATGAATTCCGAGAACGAGCTGCTGGGTCAGAACCGCTTCTTCCTCAAGGCGAAGCAGCTCGCCGCGCGCGGATCGAGCGAATTCCTGTCGCTGCTCGTCGAGGATGTGCAGGCATTCCAGGGCGACGCGCCGCAGCACGACGACATCACGATCCTGACCGGGCGGCTGATCCCTGATGCGCCGGGGGTGCCGTCCGCCTCGCCGCCGCCGGCGTAATCACAGGTCGCGTCCACGGCTGCGTGTGACCGGGTGGGCTTGGAAAGTCGCTAATCCCCATCCAGCCCGGCTCCGTGCCTCCGTGGCGAGGTCGCGGTTCCGTAGCACTACGGCATGATCAGGACTTTCGTCTGGCTCGGGGCGATCTGCACCCCCGCGGGCATGTTCGCCTGCGCGCCGTTGTGCGACGCCATCACGCCTACGTACGCGATCTGCTTGCCTTCGGCCTTGACGGAGGACGAGCCTAGCTTGAGCTCGCACTCGCCCTTGAACTTGCTCGACATGACGCCGCCGGCCACGCCCGGCTCGTCGCCGCTCGACATGCTGATCTTCGTCCCTTTCACGGCGGTTTTCTTGCCGTCGATCTTCACCTTGTCGGAGCACGTCCCGCCGTCCGCCTGGCTGAGCATGGCGATGTTGGGATAGGGCAGCGGCACGGGACCCGCGGGGGACGGAGTCTTGCATACGTCCGTGGGGCCGGGGGTCATGCACTGACCGCCGCCGTTCGTGGATGCTGGCATCATGGCAATTACCCTCCTTCGCCTTGCAGGCTACGGCGCGGTACGCAGGCACGCGCGGTAGCGACCCCAGTTCGTGCCTGCTACCCCAGGTTTATTTTTTCGCCGTCGATCGAAACCGTTCCGCGCGCGCGCTCCGCGAGGGTTCCCGCGTGCAGCGTGCACTCCTCGCGCACGACCGTCCGCGTGCGCCCCGCGCGAAGCTGGAACGTCTCGCGCACCCAGCGGCACGCTTCGCCGAACCTCTCCACGGCACGGCGCGCGGTGAGTCGCAGGCGTCCCGCCTTTACTTCCACTTCCGGTGCGGTGATGCGCACGCCCTGACCGGCCGAAAGGTCGATCGTACCGCAAGGCGCGGAGAACGCGATCGACCCGGGCGCGACAAACGTCGTGGCGCCAGCCCCCTGCACGATGCCGATCACCCAGTACGCGTCGTACTCGCCGATGGTGAGCACGATGTCGCCCGGGACCGGCTGATACGGGTACGCGAGCGCGAGCGTGGCCCACGGTTCCGACTCGTGGAGCGCGAGCCGGACGCGCCGTCCCGCGGCTTCGAGCACGCGGGCGGGTCCGAGGTAGGTGGACTGTTCGACGAGCATGGCGCCTCCTTTACTTGGCCGGGGGTTTCCACGTCTCCGCTTCGAGACGGTCCAGGTCGGTCTTGCGGACCTGCTTGAGATTCGAGCCCTCCCACCGCGCGGCGCTGTCGCGCACCGCGTGGAGGTTGGCGCCGAGCAGGTTCGCGCCGGTGAAGTCCGCCGCCTCGAGGACGGCGTAGCTGAAGTCGCAGTACTGGAGCTTCGCTTGCGTGAAGATGGCACCCGTCGCGTCGATCTTCGGGAGGACGCTCTCGCGCAGGTCGCACCGGGAGAAATTCGCGCGGGCCGCTCTCGCCCCCTTGAGGCATGACTTCGCGAGGGTCGCGTCCGGCATCTGCGCCCCTTCGAGATTGGCAGCGGTGAAATCGGCGAACGTCGCCCGCACGTCCTTCATGCGGGCCCCGGAGAGATTCGCCCCCGCGAAATCGGTGCCCTGCGCCGTCGCGCCGGTGAGGTCGGCCCCCGCAAGATCCGCGCCCTTCATGTCGGCGTCCGAGAAATCGCACTGCGGGAGTGGCCGCCCCGCCAGCTTGACCCCCGTCATGGAGCATGCCTTGAAGACCGTCTGGTCGAACCGCAGCTTCGTCAGGTCGAGACCCTCGAAGGCCGTCTTGTCGAAGCGCGTGCGCGAGCAGTTCGTCTCCAGGAGGGTCGCGCGCGTGAAGTCGGCGTTGAGCAGCGAGCCTCCCGAGAAGTCGGCGCGCGTGAGGTTGGCTCCCTTGAAAGTCGTCCCTTCGATGACGACGTCCTTGAAGTCGGCGCCCGTGAGGTCGGCTCCCGTAAAGTCCGCCTCGGCGAGCCGCGCCTTCGAGAATCGGGCGTCGCGGAGTGTGCAGGCCGGGAATTCGCACGCCGTGAGATCGCGGCCGCTGAGGTCGATGCCGCTGAAGTCGCTCTTGGCGAAGAGCCCGCCGCGAAGGACGGCTTCGAGCAGACGCGGG
>CAYXVY010000303.1:0-22809 GCA_964468745.1 uncultured Planctomycetales bacterium
CCGCACATCGAGCAGAACTCGGCGCTCTTGAAGTACTCTGCGGGAAGCGTCTCGTCGTGCATCTTGCGCGCGGTCTCGGGGTCGAGTGACAGCGCGAACTGGTCGTTCCAGCGGAACTCGAACCGCGCCCGCGACAGTGCATCGTCCCGATCGCGAGCCCCCTTGCGTCCGCGCGCGATGTCCGCCGCGTGCGCCGCAATCTTGTACGCAATCACGCCCTGCTTCACGTCGTCGTCGTTCGGCAGCCCGAGATGCTCCTTCGGCGTGACGTAGCAAAGCATCGACGTCCCGAACCACCCGATCACCGCGGCGCCGATTGCGCTCGTGATGTGGTCGTAGCCGGGGGCGATGTCGGTGACGAGCGGCCCGAGCGTGTAGAATGGCGCGCCGTGGCACTGCTGGATCTCTTTCAGGATCTGGAACGGCACCTGGTTGAGCGGCACGTGCCCCGGCCCCTCGATCATCACCTGTACGTCGTGCCGCCATGACCGGAGTGTGAGATCGCCGAGCGTCTTGAGCTCCGCGAACTGCGCGGCGTCGCTCGCGTCGTGCTGGCAGCCGGGACGCAGCCCGTCGCCCAGCGAAAACGACACGTCGTACCGCTTGAAGATCTCGCAGATCTCGTCGAAGTGCGTGTAGAGCGGGTTCTGTTCGTTCCGCGCCTTCATCCATTGCGCGATGAGGCTCCCGCCGCGCGAGACGATCTTCGTGATGCGGCGCCCGACGAGCGGCAGGTACTCGAGGAGCACTCCAGCGTGGATCGTCATGTAGTCCACGCCCTGCTTCGCCTGCGTCTCGATGACCTCGATCATCTCCTGCCACGTGACGTCGGCGACGTTCGCCGCGTCCTTCACCATCTGGTAGATGGGGACCGTGCCGATCGGGACCGTGGACGCGGCGATGACGGCCTCACGCGTCTCGTCGAGGCTCCCCCCGGTCGAGAGATCCATCACGGTGTCGGCGCCGTAGTGCACCGACGTGTGGAGCTTCTTGAGCTCCGTCTCGATGTCGCTCGTGATCGCGGAGTTGCCGATGTTTGAGTTGATCTTGACCGAGAACGCCTGCCCGATCCCCATCGGGTCGAGCGCCTTCGCGAGGTGGTTGATGTTCGCGGGGATGATCGCACGCCCTTCGGCCACGTCGCGGCGCACGACATCCGGTTCGAGCCCTTCGCGCTCGGCCACACGCGTCATCGCGGGCGTGACGTGCCCCTCGCGAGCCGCGTGCATCTGGGTGACGTTCATGTCAGTCCTTTGTCCTTGGGCCTTGGTCCGGACTAAGGACCAAGGACGGGTCTAAACGGCAATCACCTGGTGAATCTCGGGAAGCGCCATGCGGATCTCGTTCTCGATCCCCAATTGGAGAGTCATCGCGCTGGACGGTCAGCCGCTGCACGCGCCCTGGAAGCGGATGAAGACGACGCCCTCTTCTTCGTTCACGTTCACGAGCTCGACGTGGCCGCCGTCCATCTGGACGTACGGGCGGATGCGGTCGAGGACCTCGTCGACTTTCTTAAAGAGCTCAGCCCCCTCGCCGCCGCTCGTGGCAGGCTCCCCGGCGTTGCCGGGGGCAGGACCTTCCTGTTTCGGCTCCTCGGCGGGCTTTGTCTCGTCCGTCATGGCAATTACGTGGTGAACGACTTTCCGCAGCCGCAGCTGCCTTTGACGTTCGGATTCTTGATCGCGAAGCCGGTGCCCATGAGACCGTCCTGGTACTCGAGAACGGAGCCCGACACGTGCAGAACGCTGCGCGGATCGATGAAGACCCTCGCGCCGCCGTTCTCGAAGACGCGGTCGTCGGGACGCTGCGCGTCGAAGTCCATCAAGTACTGGAGCCCGGAGCATCCGCCCCCTTGAACGCCGATGCGGAGGCCGACCGTCGCCGGGTCCTTCTTCTCCTGCTCCATAATCGACTTGAGTTTCGCGGCTGCCACGTCGCTGATGCCGAACGCCTGGCGTGGCGCGGCCGAGGTCGTCGTGGGCGCCTGCCCTGAGGGAGCGGCCGGCGTGGCCGTGTGCGAGTGCGAATGCCCGTGGTCGTGGCCGTGCTCCTGGCCGTGACCGTTCCCGCATCCACCGTTTCCGTGAGTGTGTTCGTCCATGGCTCCTCCTACGTCCTGGGTCCCGGGTAGGCCGGCGAAAGTTGCCTTAGGCGCTTGACCGCCTTCTCAACCCGCTCCAGCGTTATATCGATTTCTCCCATTGTATTAAAGCGCCCGATGCCGAAGCGGATCGAATTGTGCGCGAGATCCTCGGACAACCCCAGGGCGCGCAGCACGTGCGACGGCTGCAGAGTCGCCGTGGTGCACGCGGCGCTCGACGAGACGGCGATGTCCGGCATCGCCTGCAGCACGCCCTCGATCTCGACGTACGCAATCGAAACGTGCAGGTTCCCGGGCAGCCGCTTCTCAGCGTGCCCATTAAGCCGGACGTGGTCGAGTCGCTCAAAAAGCCCGATTCGCAGCCTTTCGCGCAACGCCAGCAGGCCGCTCGCCTGTCCGGCCATCTCGTCGGCCGCGATCTCAGCGGCGCGTCCGAATCCCACGATAAGCGGCACCGCAAGCGTTCCGCTGCGCAGCCCGTGTTCGTGCCCCCCGCCGTGCATCATCGGCGTGAGCTTCACCCGCGGGCCGCGACGCCGGACGTAGAGTGCGCCGACCCCCTTCGGCCCGTACATCTTGTGCGCCGTCAACGACAGGAGATGGATGTCCATCGTTCTGACGTCGAGCGGAATCTTTCCCGCCGCCTGCGCCGCGTCGGTATGGAAGACCACACCGCGCTGCACGCAGATCTTCCCGATTTCTGCGATGGGCTGAATGACTCCGATCTCGTTGTTCGCCGCCATGACGGAAACGAGCGTCGTGCGATCCGTGATCGCCTTCTGCAACTCGTCGAGCCGGACGAGCCCGTCGGCATCGACCCCCAGCACCGTCGTGTTCGCATGCGTCGCCTTGCACGTGTCGAGCACGGCCTTGTGCTCCGTTGCGACGGTGACGACCTCGCCGGCGATCCCCTGGATCGCGAGATTGTCGCTCTCGGTCGCGCCGCTCGTGAAAACGATCTCCGCCGGGTCCGCGCCGATCAACGCCGCGACTTGCGCACGCGCCTTCTCGACCGCGTCCGCGGCTTCAGTGCCGAACGAATGTGTCTTGCTCGCCGAATTCCCGTACTTCTCGGTGAAGTAGGGGAGCATCGCCTCCACGACCCTCGGGTCGCAGGGAGTCGTCGCGTGATTGTCGAGGTAGATGGTCATGACATCCAATGAGGCTCTGAAGATCCCCGACCTTCTTGAAACACCGAGATATCCGAGACAACCGAGAACGATTTCTGGGGGGAAGTTCGCGTCACCTCGGTTCTCTCAGATACCTCGGGGTAATCCGGAATCCCTGGCCGACCGACAGTCTGCAGACAAGCACTGAACGATCCAGGGCGAGACAAGGAATCCCCCCCATAAACTCCTCTCGGTTCCCTCGGTTGTCTCGGTGTTATCTTCATCTTCACTCTGTGATCTCTGCCAGGCCGCCTCTGCGTTAAGCCACATGTAGTGTACTGACGGCTCCGGGGCTTTGCTACGATGCCTCCGGATGAAGGGCCTTTATCGCGTCCCGAACCGCCATTTGATCGAGGTCTACGGCCCCGATCGCGTCCGTTGGCTCCACAACGTCTCCACGAACGACATCCTGCAGCTGGCGACCGGCAAGCGCGGCGACAGCTTCGCCAAAAACGACCGCGCACGGATGGACAAGACCCCGCAGGGCCGCGGGTGCTTCGCCGCGATCTGCAACCGACAGGGGAAGATGCTCGCCGAATGCAAGGTGCGCCTTCTCGAGGACCACATCCTGCTCGACACGGGTTGGTCGGGCCTCCTCGAGTACCTGCAGCGCTTGATCATCATGGATGAGGTGACGCTGGAGCCGCGCGAGGCACCGGTCTACCAAGTGTTCGGCGACATGGGCTTCAACGTGTCTTCCTTCTGGTTCGTCACCGAGGCCAACAACCGGATGATCGCGTCGCCGACGCCGTTCGGGACTGACATCATCGGCGAATACATGGAGCAGTCACGGACGATTGCTGAGAGCGCATACGAGACCGCGCGCATCGAGGCGGGGTGGCCCAAGTGGGGCGTCGACATGGACGCGACGGTGCTGCCGATGGAGGCCGGTCTCGAACCCATCGCCATCAGCTACACGAAGGGCTGCTACGTCGGTCAGGAAGTCATCCAGCGCGTGAAGACGTACTCCGAGGCGCCGCGCATGCTCGTGCAGCTCGAGGGGGACGCTCTGGCCATCGGCGAGATCGATGGCGGTCGCGTCACGAGCGTAGCCGGCCGTCTCGCCCTCGCCTACGTGAAGAAGGATCTCAAGGCCCCTGGCACACGACTCGCCAACGGCGCCGTCGTCCGTGAGCTGCCGTGGTGGAAGCGCCTGAACGCGCCGGCCTCGTGACGGTTGGAGCGCACGTGATCCCCGACGTGTTCGCCAGTCTCGCACGCGAGCGCGATTTCGAGCTCGCCCTCCTCGTCCGCGCCGGCAGCAAGTCGTATGGCCTCGACGTCGCCACGAGCGATGACGACTATCTCGGCGTCTTCGTCCCGCGGCTGCGCGAGATCGTCTCGATCCGCGGGCTCGCGAGCGACACGCACGCGGGCAACGATCCCGACTACACGCTGCACGAGATCGGGAAGTTCTGCGCGCTCGCGTTGAAAGGGAATCCCGCGATTCTCGAAACGCTCTGGAACCCCGACGTGCTCGTCGCGACCCCCTGGGGCGAGCGACTGCGTGCCATTCGGTCGCGCTGCCTCCATCGCGGGAGCCTCGCGGTCTACATCGACTACGCCGACGCGCAGCTCCGAAAGATGGCGAAGAACAAGGGGCTGCACTCGAAAGGCGGGACGTACAACGCGAAGTACGGCGCGCACATCATCCGCCTGCTGCATGCGGGGCTGCGCTTGGGCGCGACGGGCGATGTGATGGTTCGCGTGCCGCTGGAGCTCGCGACCACGTTGATGCGCATCCGCCGCGACGAGATCGGTGCACGCGACGTCGAGATCATGGCCCAACCTCTGCTCACGGAACTGCGCGCCCTCGCCGAGGGCAACACGCTTCCCGAGTCGCCCGACCGCGCGGCATTCGACGAACTGGTGGCATCGGCACGCCTTTCGAGAACCTAACATGGAAGTCCCGCTCGATTTTCTGCGAACCATCGCGCTCGAACAGCTGAAGGCCGACGGCTCGTCGCCGGTCTTCGTGACGATCAGCGGCGCGCATCTCTACGGTTTCGCATCGCCCGACAGCGATTTCGACATCCGCGGCGCGCACATCATGCCGTTGCGCCGTGTGGTGTCGCTCCTGCCCGCGCGAGAGACCCTCGAGTTCTCCGGCGTGCGGGAGGGTCGCGAGATCGATTTCGTCAGTCACGACGCGACGAAATTCTTCGGGCTGATGCTGAAGCGCAACGGCTACGTCATGGAGCAGGTGTTCTCGCCGCTGGTGGTTGTCGGCGGCCCGGTGCTTGACGAGCTGCGCGAGATCGCGCGCGGGTGTTTCACGCGACACCTCTATCACCATTACCGCGGATTCTTTGAGAACCAGCTGCAGCTGATGTCCAAGGAGTCGCCGAAGCGCGTGAAGACGCTGCTCTACGTCTATCGCGTCGCGCTGACCGGAATCCACGCGCTCGCGGAGGGCGAGATCGAATCGAATCTTCCTCGACTGTTGGAGCGCCACCCCCTGGACTCGCGAGTCGGCGACCTCATCGCGGCGAAGGCGCGCGAGAAGTCGGCCCTCGAAGAAGTCGAGGTGGCCGCGCACGGGGCGATCATCGACTCGCTGCGGATTCGACTGGAGGAAGGATTCAACGCCTCCAAGCTCCCGGAAGAGCCGGCCCGCGCGCGCGACCTCGACGACTTCCTGGTGCGGCTGCGCATGTCACCGTAGACGTTTCCCTGCGATCGGGATTGGGATCGGGATCGGGATCAGGATCAGGATCGGGATTGCGGTCGGGTTAGCGCTTGTCCGCCAGCTGCATGACCTCGGGCTTCGCCTCCGACCGCAGCAGATAGCCGTCTTTCGACACCCACAGCGACGTATCCGGCGCCCCCTCGCAGGAGTGCGTCCACTTCGTCGCCTCGTACTCCTGATTGTCGATGACGATCCGGTCGGGGCCGTTGCACGTCGCGGCGTTCCCCTTCACGACGCGCAGCTTCTGCCCCTTGAGCCAGTCGAACTCAAGCTTCGTCCCGCGCTCCTGCTTGGCCACGCAGATCGCGCGCCAGACCGACGTCATCGTCGTCGCGCGTTCCCCCACCTTCTCCTCGCGCTCCACACCCGCCTGCGTGATGCGCAGGCTGCCGTCCTTCAGCGTCGCCGAAAAGTTGAGCGCCTGCTCCGTGCTCTTCGATTCCACGCTCTGCGGAATGAAGAGCGCGTCCAGCGAGGACGTCTGCTTCATCACGATGTCGGCGCGCTTTCCGTTCATGTCGAGAAACATCGCGTCGTCGAAGATGGCCGCGTCGCGGTCGCCTGTTTTCCGGACCGACGTCTTCATCGTCAGCGTGCCGATCTCGCGGCCGTCCACGATGAATCGGTACGAGTGGTCGCCCATCCTGCCGAGCGACGCCTTGAGCGCCTCGGTGTCTTGCGACAGGAGCGACAGCGTCGTCAGGATCAGGCTGAGACTCATGAGGTGCAACTTCCTACGTCCAACTTCCCACGTCCCACTCCTACACCTCGATCCGCTCGGCTCCCGCGTACACGTTGTACGCGTCCGCTCTCATGTACCCGACCAACGTCATCCCGGCCGCCTGCGCGAAGTGCACCGCCAGGCTCGACGGCGCCCCGCCTGCGCACACCACGGGGATCTGCGTGCTGTGCGCGCGATGCAGGATGTCGAAGCCCGCCCGCCCGCTGACCAGCAGCAGGTACTTGTCGAGCGGCATCTTGTCGTTCATGAAGAAATTGCCGACCAGCTTGTCCACCGCGTGCTGGCGGTCCACGTCCTCGCGCAGCCCGAGCAGCGTGCCGAGCGTGTCGAAGAGCGCCGCGGCCGCGAGCGCCCCCGTCTTCTCGAACACCGTCTGCGCCTTGCGCAACGTCTGGGGGAGCGTGTAGAGCATGTCGAGCTTGAGGCGCATCTTCGGGTGGTGCGCCTTGTGGTGGCCGTTCTTCGCGTTTTCGATCGCCGCCTTCCCGCACACGCCGAGGGTGGCTGTCGAGAAATTCTGCCGGCTGGCCGTCAGCTTCGCGCCGTTGGCGAGCGTCACGTTGACGACGTTGCGATTGTCCGGGTGATGCGCGTCGGTCACGTGCCGGACCGAGCCGAGCTGGTCGGCCGTCTTGATCACGCCCTGCGTCACGAGCATGCCGACCGCGAGCTCGAGGTCGTCCCCCGGTGTGCGCAGCGTCTGCACCCACGTCTCGTTGTTGACGCGGATTTCGAGCGGCTCCTCGACGGCGAGCTCGTCGACCATCTCCTCGTGCGGTGTGCCGCGCACGATCTTGCGCGTGTCGTGGCGCAGAAGCTTCGGTGATGTCACGGTTGGTTTCCTCCCCGGGGTTCTCTGTCGCCAATCTTAGCTATCGGGCCAGCGTCACTCAATGCCGAGTTGTAGACGCTTCGCACACGTCGAAGTAGTCTAGGCAGCTGCGATGACATCAATCATTCACGAACTCACCGTCCTCCAGGAGCGTCGCGGCTGGCTGCCGGAAGAGGACCTTCGCGCGCTCTCGGAGAAGTTGCGCGTGCCGCTTCATCGCATCGAGAGCGTCTCGACTTTCTACACGCACTTCCGCCGCACGCCCCCTCCCAAGAAACAGATCGACGTCTGTCGCGACCTCTCGTGCTGGATGGCCGGCGGCGAAAAGGTCTGCGCCGATCTACGCAAGAAGTTCAAGGGGCGAAAGGACGTCGAGGTCCGCGAGGTCTCGTGCATCGGACGGTGCGACAGCGCCCCAGCGGGATTCGTCGATCACGAGCCGGTGAATCTGGCGACCTCGAAGCCGACGAAGCGAAAGCGCGCCAAATGGGCGGCCGACGTAGGCGACGACTACGGCGCGATCCGCGAGGCGCTGAAGAAGGGCGACCGTGACGCAATCGTCGTCGCACTGAAGGCGAGCGGTCTGCGCGGCATGGGAGGCGCCGGTTTCCCGACGGGAACAAAGTGGGAGCTCGTGAAGAAGGAGCCCGCGACCCCGAAGTACGTCATCTGCAACGCGGACGAGAGCGAGCCCGGCACGTTCAAGGATCGCGAGATCCTCGCCGATCTGCCGCACCTCGTCATCGAAGGGATGATCCTCGGCGCGTTCGCCGTCGGCGCCGAGCGCGGCTGGGTCTTCATCCGCCACGAGTACGAAGAGGAGCGCCACGCACTCGAGAAGGCGATCAAGGCGGCGTACAAGGCGGGGGCGCTCGGCAAGAACATCTTCAAGAGCGGCTTCAGCTTCGAGCTCGAGGTCTTCGTCTCCCCCGGCGGCTACATCCTCGGCGAAGAGACGGCGCTCCTCGAGTGCATGGAGGACAAGCGCGGCGAACCGCGAAACAAGCCCCCGTTCCCCGGCACCAAGGGACTCTGGGAAAAGCCCACGCTGATCAACAACGTCGAGACCTTCGCGCACGCGACCGGCATCCTGAAGCGCGGCCTCGAGTGGTGGAAGTCGCTCGGCAAGCCCGGCTTCGCGGGGCACAAGTTCATCAGCGTGTCGGGCGACGTCACGAAGCCCGCCGTTTATCTCGTCGCGATGGGGACGACGCTGCGCGATCTCCTCGCGCTGTGCGGCGGCATGGCGAAGGGTCGCAAGCTGATCGCGATCGCCCCCGGCGGCGCCTCGAGCAACTTTCTTCCCCCCGACAAGCTCGATGTCCCGCTCGACTTCAAGACACTGGCCGACGCGGGGTCCATGCTGGGCTCGGGCGCGGCCGTTTTCGTCGGCGAGGGTCGCGACTTGCTACAGACAGGCCTCAACGTCACGCGCTTCTTCCGCAACGAGTCCTGTGGCAAGTGCGTCCCGTGCCGGGTCGGCAGCGAGAAGGCGGTCAAGCTCGTCGAGGAGCACGGAGTGGACGAGCCTCTGCTCAATGAGCTGAACACCACCATGGTCCAGACCAGCATCTGCGGCCTGGGTCAAGTTGCGCTAGGTCCGCTCTTGTCGATCTTGAAGAACTTTCCCAAGAAGCAGGGCTAACGTCCCAATCGCCAGCGCTCAAGCTCGGCGCGCAACGGCGCCCAATACCGTCGATCGGCTGCCCGCTCGCGATCCTCTTCCTTGCGCAGCTCCCCGGCAATCCCGCGCAAGTTCCCCTTGAGTGCGCGCGCGACCGCCTGCCGCACACGCGCGGTGCGCCGCGCTTCGGCGGGATACCGCTCCACCAGCAGCATCAGGCTCTCCGGTGTCCTCGACTCGCGCAGCCAGAACCGCACACGGGCCACGGAAGCCCGGGCTTCTGTGCGCACCATGTCGGCGTCGACCATGCGACGGATCATCGGCCAGTCCTTGTCGCGCTGCGTCTTCTTCACGCGCACGAGATCCGGCAGAGACATCAGCGGCACCGATCCCACCCCCGCAAGGCGGACGACCGTTCGTCGAGCCCAGAGATCTGCGAACGGATCCGCACCGCGCATCACCGACATGACGTCGATTCGCAGGCCGTGCAACCCGCGCGCGAGACAGCGGTGGTGACAGGAGTGGCCTCGCAGCAGGACCTCCTGCGATAGCGGCGGGAAGTAGACCTGCTCGGCCTTCAAATCGCGCAGCGCCGCTCGGATGCGATCAAGATTGCCCGGCGAGACGGCGACCGCGAAGTCGATGTCGCGACTGAACTCCACGCCGCCGTAGACGATGGCGGCCTGCCCGCCCATGAGAAGCGCGCGGACCCTCCTGCGCCGGAACGTAGAAAGGACTCTGAGGATCGGGCTCCGGCTCACAGGTGCCTCCCAGCAGCAGGAATGTGGCCCACAGCTTCTGCGACTCCGCGAACCGCTTCGCGGGGGACAGCTTGTACCACTCGAGGAGCTCGTCGTTCTCCATCGCAGGACAGCATATCACCCTTCGGCGGTCCTTCTTCGGACATCCAACTTCCAACTTCAAACCTCCAGCCTTCCCCATCTCCCCCTCTTCCGCGTTCCCCGCTTCCGCTTGGTGTCTTCGTGCCTTTGTGGTGGAATTGCAACGCGCCATGACAGACGACCCCCGGATGAAAGGCTTCAAGAACCGCGCCGAGGTCTCTGACGTCCAGGCGCTCCTCGTCGAACGCGTGAAGCCTCTGCCGCCCACCGAGTGCGAGACGATGTTGGCGTACGGCCAGATCCTTGCCGCTCCCGTCACCGCTCCGTGCGACATCCCCGGCTTCGACCGCGCCGCGATGGACGGCTACGCCGTGCGCGGCGAAGACACCTTCGGGGCGACGGAACTCGCCCCCCTCACGCTCAAGGTGATCGGTGCCTCCCTCCCCGGCCGCGCGTTCGCAGGCTCAGTCGCACCGGGACAGTGCGTCCGCATCATGACCGGCGCGCCCATGCCGAAGGGGGCCGACGCCGTCCTCATGGCCGAGGAGGCGACGGCCGAAGGCGATACGGTGCGCGTCAGCGCCGCAGTCCCGCCGCAAAAACACGTCTCGGCGATCGGCGAGGATGTTCGACGCGGCGACGTGCTCCTCGAGGCCGGCCGCGCGCTCCGTCCGCAGGACATCGGCATCCTCTCCGCCGCGGGCGTGCCGGCGGTGTTCGTCTTCAGCGCGCCAAATGTCGACATCATCATCACCGGAAGCGAGATCCTCCCCGCGGGCTCCGTCCCCGAAGGGCACCACATCGTCGACAGCAACGGCCCGATGCTCGACGCCCTCATCTTCCGCGACGGCGGGCACGTCTTCTCGAACGAGATCGTGCCCGACGACCGCGAGGAACTGACGCGCGCCATCTCGGCGGCGAAGGGACACGTCGTCCTCATCTCCGGCGGCTCGTCCGTCGGCGAGGAGGACTTCGCCCCCGAGATCGTCGAGACCCTCGGCGAGCTTTCGTTTCACGGCATCGCGATGCGGCCGTCCAGCCCCGCGGGGGTCGGCTTCCTCGACCAGCGCCGCCCCGTCTTCCTCCTGCCGGGCAATCCCGTGTCATGCCTCTGCGCATACGACTTCTTCGCCGGGCCGACGATCCGCACGCTCGCCGGCCGCCCGCGCGAGATGCCGTATCGCACCGTCGCCCTTCCGCTCGCACGGAAGCTGGCGTCGCAGGCCGGGCGGGTCGATTATGCGCGCGTGAAGGTCGTCGACGGCAAGGTCGAGCCGCTCATGGTGAGCGGAGCCGGGATTCTCTCGTCGACGGTGAAGGCGGATGGATTCGTCATCGTCGATCGCGATCTCGAGGGGATCGAAGCGGGGGCGACCGTCACGGTATATCTATACGGCTAGGCAAACTCGCGTGTTGAACCACCAAGGCACAAAGACACGAAGGTACTTTTGGGGGACTCCTCAGGTATCCCCGCATTCCTCCTTCGTGTTTTCGTGTCTTTGTGGTGAATCTCCCAGCATGAACTAATCAATGGACGAATTTCTGACCGTCATCGACGCCGCCGAGGCGCATCGACGCTTCCGCGCGGCGCTCAATCTCGCGCCCGTCGGCGAGGAGACGGTCATCGACTCGCTGGGTCGCGTGCTTGCGGTTGACGTGAAAGCTCCTGTCGATGTCCCCGGCTTTGATCGCTCGAACGTCGACGGCTTTGCGGTGCGTGCCGAGGACACATTCGGGGCGACAGAAGCGACGCCGAAGAAGTTGACCGGCACGCGCATCGTCACGGGCGGAGTGATTCCTCGCGGGTATGACACCGTCGCAATGATCGAAGACGTCCAGCTTGCCCTGAGCGAGCGCAGCGAGTCGAAAGGGCTGAGCCAACCAAACGAGGCAAGGGGTATCACAACGACTCGAGCGCTCACGCCAGGACAAAACGTGAGTTTTGCCGGGAGCGACATCGCGAAGGGGGAGATCGTCCTGCGGGCCGGCACGCTCCTCACCGCGCGCGAGACAGGGACGCTTGCGGCGATCGGGGTCAAGGAGGTGCGCGTCTGGCGCAAGCCGGAGGTCGCCGTCTTCTCGACGGGGAACGAGCTGGTGCCCCCCGGCGGGCCGATCGGCGTGGGCCAGGTGTATGACTCGAATCTGCGGATCATCGGCGACACGCTGCGCGAGATGGGGTGCGAGCCGGTGGAATTTGGGATTGTGAAGGACGATCTCGAAGCGCTGCGTCGCGCGCTCGCGGTCGCGGTGCAGCACGACGCGGTGATCCTGTCGGGCGGGACGTCGAAGGGAGAGGTCGATCTCAGCGTGCGGGCGGTGCGCGAAGTGGCGACTGTGGTGGCGCACGGTGTTGCGCTCAAGCCGGGAAAGCCGCTGTGTCTTGCCGCGTGTGAAAGAAAGCCGGTCGTCGTGTTGCCGGGATTTCCGACGAGCGCGGTCTTCACGTTTCACGAGTTCGTCGCGCCGGTCCTGCGGGCGATGTGCGGACTGCCGCCGGCGGTGGAGACGACGGTGCGCGCGCGGATGCCGGTGCGGGTGAACACGGAGAAGGGTCGCGCCGAGTTCCTGCTGGTCAGCCTGAGCGGGGATGTGGCGTGGCCGATGGGGAAGGGGTCGGGGAGCGTGACGGCGTTCGCGCGGGCGGACGGGTTCGTGACGCTGGCGCGGCAGCAGGAGTTCGTCGATGCGGGTGAGGAGGTCGAGGTCAGGCTGCTGGGACGCGACGTGCGTCCCGCGGATCTCATCGCGATCGGGAGTCACTGCGTCGGCCTGGACTTTTTGCTTTCGATGCTGCGTCGCGAAGGCTTCACGTCGAAGGCGCTCATCGTCGGCAGCCAGGGGGGATTCCTCGCGGCGGAGCGGGGCGAGTGCGACATCGCGGGCGTCCATCTGTGTGATGAGAAGGGCGTCTACAACACGCCGTTCCTGAAGCCGGGGATGTCGCTGGTGCGCGGGTATGCACGGATGCAGGGTGTCGTCTTCCGCGATCGCGAGCCGGACCTGGTGAAGTCGCAGATGGTGAACCGCAATCGGGGAAGCGGGACGCGAGGAGTGATCGACGAGTTGCTGAAAGGGGCGAAGCCTCCGGGGCATCACTTCGAGGCGAAGAGCCACAACGCGGTCGCGGCGGCGGTGGCTCAGTCTCGTGCCGACTGGGGCGTCGCGATCAAGCCGGTCGCCGACCTGTACGGGCTGAAGTTCCGTGCGCTCCGTGAGGAGCGCTACGACTTCGTCGTGCCGGAATCGCGCGCGAAGCGCCCGGCGGTTGTCGCGTTCAAGCGCATCCTGGAGAGCGACGAGGCGAAGCAGGGCCTGGCGGCGCTGGGCTTCGCGCCTTGATCGGGCTCGGGATCGGGATTGGGATCGGGATTGGGATAGGGCTTGCGCGCCCAGCGCATGCGATGGGATAGACTGGGGATCAACTGCCGTGCTCATCGCCGCGACTCCGATCGATCCGCCCGAGGGCGACCTGTGCTGGGCGTTTCATGTCGTCAACGACTCGGATGAGGCGATCGAATCGTTGATCGTCGAGAGCGTGGACTACGAGTGGGGCGACATGGGCAACCGCGAGGCGGTCGGCAAGCGCTTCGGGCCGATCGCGCCGCGCACCGCCCTGGAGGTCCATCGGGAGACCGACACCGAGGTGCGGACGTCGCTCACGCTGCTCGTTCGCGGACCGTCGGGGGAGCGCCGTGTTGTCGCCGAGTTCGGCAAGCTGTATCGAGCGCGCGGACCGCTTGTGACGATCCCGATCCTGGATCGCCCGGGGAAGCTCGCGACGGTTTTCGAATAGTCACGAGCGAGCCGGCTTGCGCCAGCGCTTGAGGATTGTCTCGTACGACTCGCCCTGATTGACGACGGTCATGGCGACGATGGTGGCGAAGGTGTAGCCGGTGAGCCAGACGAAGGCGGCGTCGATGGCGTCGCGCTCGGCGGGCGTTGATTCGTTGTAGCGCTCGAAGATCCTGCGCATGTCGCCGGAGGAGGGCTCGTCTGAGGAGGCGAGCTCGTTGACCTTCGACAGGACGTTCCAGTGGAGTATGTCGTCGTCGACGATCTTCGCGGGCAGGGCGGGGCTATTCCAGATCAGGTCGGACATGGGCCACCTCTCGCGGTTGTGAGAGGCGGAGGCGCTGTCATCCTGGCAATTGCCACCCGCGCGCACAATGGATCGCCGAGTTTCTTGGTTCCTGGTGTCGAGCAAGTGCACTACGTATCCTGGGTTCAATCTGCATGCACCGTCGCTCTGCACTGTTTCCGAGTAACGCCCAATCTCGGTAGGAGCGGACACACATGACTGCTGGTCTGGCGTGGTACCAGAAGGAGCGCGTCAAATTTCTTAGGGATGATCTAGGGGCAGTCGTCGGACAGTTGTCGATCGCGGCAAACCAGCAAGCCTTGCACATCGAGCCCCAGCAAGAACAAGAGTGGCGATCGAGCGTTGGACTGCTTCAGGCGCATCTGGATGAAAAGTCCAAGGTGGTCGAACTGCTTCAGAAGACGCTAAGGTCTCCTGATCTTGCCGCCTATGAACACGTAGTCTTGGAGTACGATTTGCGCCGCCGCGGACTTCGGCTTGATTGTGTACTTCTTGGCAAAGGGGTCATTGCGGTAGTCGAATTCAAGCGATACGAAATCGCGGCCGCGGACCGCGATCAAGTCGTCAACTACTGCATAAACCTGATCGAGTTTCACGAAGAAACCCAGCGCATCTGCCACACCGAGCAGTGCATCTTGGTGCCGGTTCTGGCGCTGACGGAAGGAGTTGTCGTCAAGGCGGTCACTCAGTCGCACAGTTTTCAAAACCCGCCTTGGACAGCCGTAGTTCGTGACCCTCTGCTCTGCGACAAGAGGACCCTCCATCATGCGCTTCGGTCGGCGTTGTCAGCTCGTCGCAGCAATGTACGGATAGATCCTGTCCGTTGGCTGAAAGCGCGCTTCGCGCCATCTTCCACCATCATCGATGCCGCGATCTCGCTCTACGGCCAGCACGATGTCTCCGCAATCAACGCACACGTGGCACCTATCGAGCTGATCAACAGGTGCACGGAAGAAGTTGCAAAGTGCATCCTTGATTCCAAGAGCAAGAAGAAGAGCCGCATCATCTTCGTTTCGGGAGCGCCCGGCGCTGGAAAGACTCTGGTCGGACTCAAGCTGGCGTTTGATCCGCGATTCCGCGAGGACGCGGTCTTCGTGACGGGTAATGCGCCGCTCGTGGACGTTTTGACTGCGTCATTGAAAAAGTCCTACCGATCAATGAGAGCCGCGAAAAACGCAAGCTCGGTGCAAATGATTTGCGGCTATGCACACAAGGACGCGCTCCAAGTGATCAAGATGTCCACTTTCAAGATCGTGAAAGCCCACGCGTTCCTCGGGGAGCGCGGAATCAAGACAGGTTCAGCCGACGGGAGCGTCGTGATCTTCGATGAGGCGCAGCGAACCTACAGGAAGGGAAAGGAAGTGTTGCGGAAGAAGCTGGCTGACGATGAGGCTGCGTTGATTCTAGATTCCTTGGATCGGTCCTATGGGCCTGGATCCGTTGTCGTTGCGCTGCTTGGTCACAATCAGGCGATCAGTCGCAGTGAAATGGGTGTGAGTGCCTGGTTCAAGGCGGCGGAATCACGCGGTTGGCGGTATGCGATCAGCGATGAGACCCTCAAACTCTCAGAGCTAACGGACGCCACCGCTTGGGCTCAATCCACGGCGCGTGACCACTTGGAAGTCGGCCATTTGACTCAAT
Source organism: uncultured Planctomycetales bacterium (assembly GCA_964468745.1). Taxonomy (GTDB): domain Bacteria; phylum Planctomycetota; class MHYJ01; order MHYJ01; family JACPRB01; genus JACPRB01. The sequence goes on from CAYXVY010000303.1 coordinate 15,743, forward strand.
CTTTGCGCTTCTACCGAAACGGTGAGCTTGAGAAATGGGCGGATCGTGTCCTGATGGACAAGCCCAAAGATGCAGCGGCCATCGCCGAGAAGTTTGAGAGCGACGACACTATCTGGTTGACGCGGGATTTGGCGACCGCGAAGAAGTGGGTTCGTGCGCATAGAATCGGCAACAACACGGCAGGCATCATCGCATCAGCTCAGGCGCGACGATTGACGGCGGAGGGCTTGTTCGTAGAGCTGAAGCCAGACATCGCCAACTGGATCTTGGCGCCCTCCGGCGATATCAGATCATCCAACATGCTTGAGACAGTTCAGAATCAGTATCAGATTCAAGGGCTCGAGATTGACTACGCGATCGTGTGCTGGGACGGAGACCTGCGTCGTACACGCGAGAGATGGGAGAGCTTTACGATCAAGGGTGCCAAGTGGCAGCAAGACTCGGCTCTCGACATCGCGAAAAACGGCTATCGGGTACTGCTTACTCGCGCGCGCAAGGGAATGATTCTCTTTCTACCCCGGGGCGATTCCAGTGGGCAGGATCCTACGCGCACACCCGAAATGTACGACCGGGTTGCAGAGTACCTTCAGTCGTGCGGGGCGAAAGCGTACGCCGAGTAAAGCGATCACCCTCCGAGCAACTCTCCGCAAACACCTAGCTCACTGCTGCTTCGTCTGCGGATTCTGTGGGGCGTCGGACTTCTCCGCCCAGTAGTGCCCATACGCCCCGCACAGCGCCTCGTGCCAATCAACCCCCCGCGCATCCGCCCAGTGGCGTAAATCAGCCAGCAGATCCACCAGCGCCGTCCTCTGCTCCGTCTCCGGATCCCAGTCGTGCGCCAGCGTCAGATACGGCGACCTCAGCGCGCGGCCCGCTCGCTTCACCCGATCGGCAATCGTCAGATCCCTCATGACACGGCCCCCTCAACGCGGCGAAGGCACGTGCATGCTATCGCACCCCCGTGCCGCGCGGGGACACAGCGGGCGTCACATCCACGCTGTGTCTGACTGCGCAGCCACAGTTTTTGGGTAACTCAGAAACGCGCGTGTTACCGGGGGAAACGTTTTCGCAGACCTCGAAAATGCCCTTCGCTTCGCGCTGCGTCGCAAGAACTTGCGGAGGCACTTCTGGCACGGCGATTGCGTAGTCATGCCCGTGAATCGAGACGACCTGCAGGCGCTGACGAGGGCGCGACTCAGGGACGCACGCGCGCTGCTTCGAGCGAAGCGGTACGACGCCGCGTACTACGTCGCCGGCTACGCGGTGGAATGCGCCCTCAAGGCGTGCATCGCGAAGGGGACGAGGGAATTCGATTTTCCGGAGAAGGAAGTCGTGCTCCGCAGCTACACGCATGACGTGCGCGAGCTCGTGCGTACGGCGAATCTGGGCTCGGAACTCGAACGGCAGAGCAGGCGCGATGCCCGATTCGCCGTGCAATGGAAACTTCTCGTGAATTGGGACGAGCAGAGCCGGTACGAGGAGGGGCGGACCTACACGGACGCGAAGGGGCTTTACTTCGCGATCACAAGCAGACAGCATGGAGTCCTGACATGGTTAAGGAAGTTCTGGTAGAAGCCGACATCGAGGCGGGCCGCAAGCTCGTCGATCTGCTGCGCCACAATCGTCTCACGATTCTCGCGGTGCAGTGGGTGAAGCGGTTCACGTACATGCAGCTGGCGATCGTGACGCCGCAGGTTCGCACCCTCGGAGAACTGAAGCTCTACACGCGCCTTCAGAAACTGCTCGATCCTGCCGGACCGCTCACGCTCGACGACGTGTGGTTCATCAGCCCGAAGACCGAGCTCGGCAAGCGCCTGGCGTCCTGAGGGCGCGTCCTGGGCGAAGTGACAAGCCGGAGCGCGTTGCGCGGAACCCCGTCCATGTCGTATCGTGGACGTGCTTGCGAAGCTGGCACGGTTCCGTCCACGGAGCCGTGAGAAAGGGCGCGGTGAGGAACCGCGCCTTTTTCATTTCCCTGCGGTAGGACTGTGAAACCCGACTTCGCAATCGCAAGCAAGCCGAATGGAGTCCGCAGCAGCCCACCGCCCCGCATCCCGCGCGTGTGGCGCACGCGCTCGGACGCCCCACAGCGCTCGATCTCACGCGCGATTCCGCGTCTCGATCGCGGCCAACCTCTGGCGCGCGATTTGCGCTGATGCCCCCATGCCGCTCCTTGCGGTCGCGAACCTCACGCGACGAGCGCTGATCGACAACGCGGTAACGCTCCTCTCCTGCAGCCTCGCGGGCGCGGCTGGATTGCTGCTCGCAACACTCATCGCCATGTCTGCCACAGATGGCGTGTCGCGTGATGGGTTGTTCGAATGGGCGCGCATAGGCTGGTTCTTGGGCGGCGCCGTGGGTACGGCCACGGTCATGGTCCGGCACATCCTCGGTCGTGCGGTCCTGGCAGGCAGCTTCGGATTCATGGGACTCTGGGCGCTCTTCATGATGAATGCCGCGGAGGCGCCGTATGACCGTTACGTGGGAGATATGTCCGTGAGCTGCGTTTGGGGCGCCAGCCTCGAGCTTGGTGCTCCGATCGCTGCACTCGTGTCGCTGCTTCAGACCTTGTACGTTCGGTATGGTCGCAACCTCGTCGATATGGGCCTGTTCCTCTTCGTCCATGCGGTCGCGGGTGCCGCCGGGTTCTGGTGTCGGGACTCCCATGCCGGATTCCTGGCGATCGGCGCCGTCTTCGGCGCGTCGCAGTTCGTGGCGGGGCACATCATTCTCCGATTCGCGACGGCGCGGGCGCGTCTCATAAGTGCATGACCGTAATGGCTCTGTTTGCGATCGCCGCACTCCCGTTCGATTCCGTCCCCATGACCCCGCGCGACGAGTCCGATCTTGCGACCGCCAGCTGCATGATGACGAAGAACACTCACAATCTTCTGCTCGAGACCTTCCGCATGTGCAGCGACTTCGTCGACCCCAACGGCGACCGCGGCCCCATTGCGTGGTACCGCGGATCGCGCGACGACGCGCCGTCGCCGCAGGCAACGGACGACGAAGAAGAACTGACGGACCGGGCGAACCGGATCTTCAAACGCCTCTGCGCCGCGTCCTTCGGAATGGCGCTGCTGTTCGGGCTCTGGATTCTCGTCGACGGCGCCCTGACGCTCGAGGAGCGATAGCGCCGGTACGGCGCTAGCGTACGCACGTGATTCGGCCTCTGCCTCCGCGTCTCTTCATCAGTGCGTTGCATCCGGCTGGTTCTGGAAGTCGCCCTGATCTGGATCGCGGCGTCGGCGCCGGCGGTCGCTCTTCACTGCGCGATGGAAGTCTTCGAGTTCGCCATCAATCGCGAAGGCACGATGTGCATCTCGCCCATCATGATGCTGCAGGGGGCGCCCTACTCGCACTACTTCGAGGAGCACCGCACGGTTGTCTGGCTGCATCTCGCCTGCGCGAACTCGCCCGTCGCCGTCTGGGGACTTTTCCTGACGTGGGCTGTCGGCTGGCGTGCTGGACTTCGCCGTGCCTGCTCTCGCGGCGCACGCGTCGCATCAACGGTCGTCTTCGCGGAAGCCTGTGTCTGCGTCGTCAGCATCCCCGTCGCGGCGGCGCTCGCCTTCCACCATGTGGGACACGGCGCGCCGTGCAATCCTCAGCCCGTGACGGCTTGGATCATGGCGAACCTCTTCTTCGGCGCCCCGCTTATGCTCTTTCTCGTCGCGCTCGACGGACTGTCAATGCGCCTCGCTTCGGCGCCGCCGACGATCCGCGGGTAAAGCGGAAACGCACGCGTTACCCTGGGAAACGTTTTCGCGGTGTTTCGAAATTACACGCCGCTTCACCCTACGCCACAGGAGTTTGCGTGCGAGGGTTGGGCACGGCGTTTGCGTAAGCAGCACCTCATGGGGTCGCGTAGACCGGTTTCCAGACGACTCGAGTCGGCGCTGAGGACACAAAGAGGCCGTGGCGGAACTGGTAGACGCGCTGCTCTGACAAGGCGGTGTTGCGCAAGCAACGTGGGGGTTCGAGTCCCCCCGGCCTCACATTGCCGCCTTGCAGGGCACCCCATTGATGACGTAAGCTCACAATGCCTTGTCAGAGCGGCGCGGTTCCGCCGATGGAGCCGTACGAAGAGGCGCGGTGATGAACCGCGCCTTTTTCATTTCCCTGCGGTCGCCGCGTGACCGCAGACAGACTCGCCGACATCATGGCCTGGCTCGACCAGCGTGGCGTGTCGCATTCTCTGCGCCGTCCGTAACGCCGCGACTCTGCGGCAGTCCTCTAAGCCGGTGGAACAAAATAGTTGCTCACCTCGCCGCCGGCTTACCGTGAGCGAGCCGCAGGCGAGTCGAACGGTTGGCCCCTGCAGACCTTGTAGAGGCAACCCCTCGACTTTGCTCCGCTCCGCTCGGGGTAAGCAGGATCGCAAGGATGGGCAATTATTTAAACGACCCTGCTTAGAAACACGATGACCCCACGCCAGCGCCTCATGCCCCTTTTCGTCATGACCGCGTTCGCACTCCCCGGCACCGCGCTCGGCGCGTGGCACATCTCGCGCACCCCGGCGGAAAAAATGTCCGCCGGCCGGCACACGATCCGCATCTACCCCGCCCAGCGCCAGATCGGCTCCCAGTTCCAGGGCGGGCGACCCGGCGCGCGACGTCCCTGCGCCACGACGTTCACGTCCACCTCGGGCCGCCCCGGCGAATGGCCCATGGGCGTGAGCATCGACGTCGCCGGCCCATCTCCTTCGACCGTCGACCTCCGCTGCTTCGACCAGCCCGACGGTGTCCGAATCGAACTCACCTTCGCGGGCCCGGTCGCCCCCGAGCTCGACTGGATCGGCATCACCCCCGTCACCTCCGTCAAGGAGGCCACGCTCCTTCGTTACCCGGGCGCCCTCACCGAATCCGCCGCATGCAAGATCGTCGACGGCACCCTCTGGGTCGCGTTCCCCGAACACGCGCGCGCCGTCGTCACGGTCGTGGTGCCGCGATGACCGACGAAGCCTCCGCCCTCCCCCCGACCCTGCGCGCCGTCGCGTGGGTGAACATCATCGCGGGCGCGGGAAGCGCGATCGGCATCGTCGCCGAAGCGATCGCCGGCCGCTTCAACGCGAACTTCATGGTCCTCCTGCTGCCGGCCGGCATCGGCCTCCTGCGACGCAGCCCCGGCTGGCGCTCGTTCATCCTCTTCATCTCGTGGCTCCTCTTCGCGGCGGTCGGATTCGCGCTGCCCCTCCTCGCGATGGGCCTCGGCGAGATCAAGATCGGCACCGTCTACCACGAAGGCCCCGGACCGCGCCTCATCGTCTGCGCCGGCCTCGTCGGCGTTGCCGGCCTCTGCTACTGGCAGTACCTGATGCTGCACAGCGAGTCCGTCGTGAGACTGTTTGCTTCGCGCAATGCCAGCGACGAATAGGTCGACGCACAGCTTTAAGACACCTTCACATTCACCGTCTCCTCATGGATGGGCGGCGGGATCGCCTCCTTGAGCTTCTTGAGGCTCGCCGGATATACGCATCGCGACAGGGCACCCGCGGTAAGCGTCCTCAGGCAATCCTCCTGCTGACTTTCTCACCTTTTTCAAATTCCGCGGCCGATTTCGACCAGTCCTTTTCGGGTTTCTTGCGAGTACAGAGGTATGGACTCGAATTCACGGCACGCCATCCCGACCGCGGAACTGGTTCACCTTTCTGCGATTCCAGCGCCGATTCCGACTCCACTTTTCCCTGTTTCTCGCGAGTACATGGGTATGCACACCACAACCCCCGATCACGCCGAAGCTCGCTCCTTCAGCGAGCGAAGGCGGATGAAGACGCACGAGAACGCCGGCCGCACCCGTCGGGTCCCCGCTCAACAATTTCACCTTTCCGACATCCCCGAGCGGATTTCGACTCCCCCTTTTGCAACTTCTTACGGGTTTATGGGCATGAACACATACGACCCGATCGAACGCATCGCGCGCCCCGCTCCCCGGCCTGATCAATTCTGTTTTCTGCACTGCGTGAGCGGATTCCCGAGTCTCCTTTTGCACTTTCTTACGGGTTAGCAGGTATGAAGACGCAACAGAACATCCTTACGGGAGCCGGGCCGGGCCGGACGGCGTTTTTACATCTCATCATGGGAGCCGGCTCCACGCCGCTCCCGTTTTATGACCGCATCACGGGAGCAGGCCCGGCTCTGCTCCCATTTGTACGCTTCATTACGGCGTCCCCCCTCAGCGCTGCTCCCTTGATCGAGTCTCATTACGGGAGCCGGGCCGGATCCGCTGCCGTGATGAAACGTAAAAATGGGAGCCCGGCCGCGCCCGCTCCCTCAATCGAATCTCATTACGCCATCCGCCGTGACGCCTGCTCCCGTAATGCAGCGTCATTGCGGGAGCCGGCTCCGTTCTGCTCCCGTGATTACATCCAGGAATGCCGTTCGGACGGCTGAGGACAGCGATGAACGCAATCCGTGCTCTTTCGCAGTGCCCGGCGGCCGCAGTGTTTGCGGTCGACGGCGGGAATCCCGATGCCGTCGTCGGCACTTTCGCAGGCGACGGTCCGTGACTTCAATTATGAAAGACGTGTTTCATGTACCTTCCACAGATCACCAGTTCCAGCGAGACCTTGCTGGACATCTACGGCGCCTATCTCGAGGCGAAGCTGAGTGCGCACGCGGAAACGCAGGCGCTCTTCGCCACCTTCGAGAAGGCGCAGCAGTCCCTCGAGACTGCGAACGTGCGCGAGCGGAAGTCCCGCCGCGCCCTGACCCTCATCCTCGCCGCGCGAGATGAGGTTGTGTTCCTCGTGGATCGTTTCCTGTCGAAGCTCGAACTCGCGGTGCTTTCCGACGTCGAACGCGACCGGAATCACCCCGTGTTCGTGCGCCTGTTTCCGGTTCCCGTAAGCGCCGATTCCGAGCTCTCGCCCGTGCGCAAGCTCGAGAAGGTGCGCCGTCTGGAAGCGGAAGCGGCCGCTTCGACGGATCTTCCGGGGATCAAGATGTGGGTTCCGAAGCTTGGCGACCAGCGCGCGAAGCTGGAAGCGGCGGTTGCCGCCTGGCAGAAGGCCAAGCTGGCCCACACCGAGATCTACACCGCGGAGATCGTGGAGCGCCGCACGTGGC
>CAYXVY010000304.1:0-6706 GCA_964468745.1 uncultured Planctomycetales bacterium
CGATGTCGTCGGTCGGCATCGACGGCGAGGAGCAGATCAACGATCTTTCCGTCTGGCTCCCCAACCTGCCGCTGCTCGGCCAGCTCCACATGCAGTACTGGTCGGCCGACTGGAACGGTGACGGTTCATTCGCCACGGACACGAATTTCGGCGGTGCGACCTTTCTTGCCGGCACTCCAGTAAGCGGCCACACAAGTTACAAGATCTACACGTTCCTGTGGGAATACCAGGCGTCGGGCCCGGAGGTCGCACTTGCCGGTCTCGCGGGCACGACCGGTCTGACGGGCCAGTTCGGCTTCAAGTGGATCAAGGCGGCGCACGAGATTTCGGACGGCACCCAGAGCCAGAGCGCCACGATGGATGCGTGGGTCCCGGTCTTCGGATTCACGGGCAATCTGAGCTTGGATTTCGTGATGATCAATATCGATATGAATGGTACGAAAGCCTTCGGCTTGAGCGGTGTCGAGGGCACGATCCTGGACTTAGCGGTGAGCTTGCGGCTGGACCTGTCCGGGCTGTGGATCGGCGCCGGTTATCGGTGGCTCAAGATCGACCTGGTGGACGAAAGCCCGCGCAGCGCGGAGCAGCTTGAGATCGACGAAAAGATCGAGGGCCTCTTCTTCGAGGGCGGCATCAAGTTCTAAGCAGGGCGACCAAAGTTTTTCAGGATAGTCTCGTCCTTGCGCCCTGCTTAGCCTGAGCGCGCGGGAGCGAGTCGAAGGCTTCTCAGGGGCTCCAGCAGCCCATGAATCCCTCGACCTCCTCGACTCGCTTCGCTCCCTCGGGGCAGGACTCGCCTCCGGCTCCCTCGGCATCAGCAGACGGCAAGGTCCGGAATTACTTTGGCCCGCCTGCTTAGGCCGCGGGCTTCGTCGATTCGGCCGTCGGCGGCGCGGGCATGACGGTGATGTCGCCGAGCTCGGATTCCTGCGCGATGAGCACCTGCCCGTGCCGCGCCATCTGCAGGATCGCCAGGAACGTGCCGACCGTCTTGACGCGGTCGCGCTGTTCTCCGAGGAGCGCGAAGAGCGAGGCGCGTCCCTGCTTGAGAAGAACGTCGAGCACATGCTCCATGTAGACCTCGAGCGGCACGTCGCGATAGAGGATGCTCATCGCCACGTCGAGCCGCGTGGACTTCAGCACCTTCGAGAAGAGAAGGACCAAGTCCCAGAGTTCCAGGTTGCGCAGCGGCTCCTGCGGCGTCTCGCCCTCGATCTTGAGATGCGGGCGCGAATGCCGCCGCATGCGTTCGTCCATGAGCTGGTCGAGACAGCGCGCGCGGTCCTTGAAGCGCTTGTACTCCAGGAGCTTCCGGATGAGATCGAGCGACGCGTCCCCCTCCTGCTCCTCGTCGCCCTCGACGTCCTCGGTCTCCGGCGGCGCGAGCGTGCGAGACTTGATCAGGAGAAGCTGGCTCGCAAGCGACAGGAACTCGCCGGCGATCTCGATGTCGAGCTTCTGCGCGGCGGTGATATACGCGACGTATTGCTCGGCGACCTGCGCGAGCGCGATGCGCGTGATGTCGATCTCTGCTTCCTTGACCAGGTGCAGCAGCAGGTCGAGCGGCCCGAAAAAATTCTCGAGCTTGACCTTGTGACTGAGGACAGGCGCTTCGGATGGCGCCTCGGGCGCGGCAACGGCGGTGTCGTCCACGTGGTGTCTCCCCTCTCTCTGTGAGATTATCGGCACTCCGGAGGGGACTCTGGAGCGTTCAGCGCTCCTCGTCAGCATGGGATACCGCTGCGCAAGCTGACCGCCGATCGCGGGGAGCTGAGAGCTATTTTTTGAGGCCGAACACCGTGTCGCGGACTTCCGCCATGGTCGCGGCGGCCACCTTGCGCGCCCGCTCGTTGCCGGCCGCGATTATTTCGTCCACAACCGCGGGTTTCTCGAGCAGCTCGCGGCGCTTCTCCATCACCGGCTTGAAGAACTCGATCAGGCGCTGGGCCATCTCTCCCTTGCAATCGGTGCATCCGAGCCCGGCGCTGGTGCAGTCGCGGTGGATTTCAGCTACGCGTTCCTTCTTGCTCATGAGCCCGTGGAATGCGTACACGTTGCAGTCGTCTGGGTGGCCCGGGTCAGTCTTGCGTGGGCGCAACGGGTCGGTGATCATCGAGGAGACGCGTTTGCGGATCGTCGCCTCGTCGTCGGAGAGCATGATCGCGTTGCCGTAGCTCTTCGACATCTTGCGGCGGTCGAGTCCGAGCAGGCGCGGCGTCTTCGTTAGTCGCGGTTGCGGCTCGGGAAAGACGTCGCGATGAAACGTCGTGTTGAAGCGGCGCGTGATTTCGCGGATGAGCTCGAGGTGCGCGACCTGGTCCTCGCCGACGGGGACGACGTCGCCCTTGTAGAGGAGGATGTCGGCCGCCTGCAGCACCGGGTAGCCGAGGAAGGCGTAGTTATCGACTCCCTTCGCGGCGAGCTCGTTCATCTGCTCCTTGTAGGTCGGCACGCGTTCGAGCCAGCCGAGCGGGGTGATGCACGAGAGGATGACGTGCAGCTCGCAGTGCTCCGGCACGTCCGACTGCACGAAGATCGTGGACTTGTCCGGGTCGAGTCCGCACGCGAGCCAGTCGATGACGTTTTCGCGTGTGAACTGGCGGATCTTCTGCGGCTCCTTCCACTCGCTGGTGAGCGCGTGCCAGTCGGCCACCATGTAGAAGCACTCGAACTCGTCCTGCAGCGCGACCCAGTTCTGCAGCGCACCGAAGTAGTGGCCGATGTGCAGCGGCCCGGTGGGCCGCATGCCCGAGAGGATGCGCTTCTTCTTCATGTGCGTGATTCAACCCGCGCGTGCGGTCAGAGTTCGCGGATTGTATCGGAAGCGCGAGGCGCTGTCACAGCATCCGCAGGAGCGCGTTCAGGAACGCGTGTCCGAAGCATGCCTCGATCATCGAATTGTAGAAGTGGTGGACGGAGGACATCAGCCCCGGCACGTTGAAGACAATGAGCATCGTGATCAGGAGGGCGTACGGCCGGATGGAATCCAGAAGCCGGCGCCCCCCCTCGGGGAGGAAGTGATAGAGCACGTGCGACCCGTCGAGCCCGGGCAGCGGCAGAAGGTTGAACCCGCCCAGGATGAAATTCATCTGGATGAAGACGCAGAGGAAGAAGCCGTTTACGGTCAGCACCGTGTCCTCCTCGCTCCAGACCACGCCGGGGGCGAAGGTGTACAGCAGCCACAGCAGCAGCAGCGCGCCGCCGGCGAGGATCGCGTTGGAGATCGGTCCCGCGAGCGCGGAAACCGCCATGCCGAGCGTCGGGTTGTTGAAGTTGTGGTGCCCGATTGGGACGGGCTTCATCATGCCGAAGAGCGAGCGTCCGCCGCTGCTGAAGAGGGAGATGAGGGGTACAACCAGAGTCATGATCGGATCGATGTGGACGCGTGGATCCCACGAAAGTCGTTTCTCGTTTCGCCCCGTCGGATCGCCGAGCCACAGCGCGACGCGCGCGTGCGCCTGCTCGTGGAAGATCCCGGACGAGAGGAAGGCCACGATGTTGAAAAGGATCAGCATGCCGTCCATGGGAGTGATCGTAGTGCCCTGCTAGGATGCTGGCAACATGACGCTGCTCGGGCGCGCGCTGGATCTCGTCTACCCGCGCGAGTGCGAGATCTGCGGCCGCGGATTCGACGATCCACAGCTCGACATCCTCTGCTTCCGCTGCGAGGAACGCGTCGAATGGATCGCAGGGCGGACCTGCCGGCGCTGCGGCTGGGGGCTGGCTCCGGAGGCGGCGGACGACAAGAGCTGTCCCGAGTGCGACGGAAAGGAGATCGCGTTCAAAGGGGCCGTCGCGGCGGGTCGCTTCCTGGGGTACGTGCGCGAATTCGTGCACCGCTTCAAGTTCCGCCGCCAGATGCACTTCGGCCGGGCGTTCGCGGTGCGGTTGGCGCGCCGAGTGCGCGAGGCGCCGTGGGGCGGGTCGGTCGACGTCGTGGTGCCGGTCCCGACGCGGCTGCTGCGGCTTCTGACCCGAACCTACAGCGCTGCGGAGGTCGTCGCGGGGAAGCTGGCCGTGGAGCTCGACCGCCCGTACGTGCGCGCCCTACGTATCGTGCGGGGGACGGAATCCCAGACCGAACTGACGCAATCGGAACGTCTGAAGAATCCCGCGGGCGCGTTCGCCGTGCGCGCGGCCAGGATTTGCGGCAGGCGGGTTCTGCTCGTCGACGACGTGCTTACGACGGGCGCGACGGCCAACGAGTGCACCCGCGTGCTGCGCGACGCGGGTGCGGATTCAGTATTTCTCGCCGTCATCGGACGTTGACCGTCCCCCCAACGCGGCGTATGATTCCCGGCGTGGGGGGGAAGATTGCGATCATCGGGACGCACGGAGTCGGCAAGACGATCCTCACGCTGAGCGTCGCGAGCGAGCTGCGGAAGGTGAACGTCGACGCGGACGTCGTGTGCGAGATCTCGCGCAAGTCGCCGTATCCCGTGAACGAGGCGACCACGCGTCAGGGACAGCTCTGGATCCTCGCGACGCAAATGCAGCAGGAACTCGAAAGCATGCTGCGCTGCAAGGTGCTCGTGTGCGACCGCTCGCTCCTCGACAATTACGCGTACATGGTCCGCGCGGTCGGACGGCAGCTCTACCTGCACCCGTTCCTGCGCGAGTGGCTGCCGTCGTACGAGGTGCTCTTCCGCGTGCCGATGGTCGAGGCGCACGTGGTGCCCGACGCGTCGCGCGCCCCGTCTCCCACGTTTCGGCGCGACATCGACAAGATCATCACGGAGCTGCTGCGCGAGTTCGAGCTGGAACGGCGCGTGGTGCAGCTGCCGGAAGAGCGCTCGCGCCATGTGGAGACGATTCTCGCCACGCTGCGCCAGCGGCGCCTCATCGCGGCCGAGGAGCCCAAACTTTTCTAGGAGTGCGCGAACACATCCGTCCGCGATTCATGGCCGCGGGCCGTCGACGAGGATGGCGCTGCACTTCCAGCCGTCCCAATAGCCCGGCTTGCAGTGCGTCGCCTTCCGCCACGGCGCGGGATCGTGCAGCAGGAAATCTCCGGTGCGATATGCGTGGAGCGTGACCCAGTGGCTGCCTGTCGAATTCGAACCCTCGAACGCCTCGCGCTTGTTGGGGATGCAGACAACGGGTGCGACGTCCTTCTGGAGCGCCTGGTAGAGGTCGCGCGCGGTCGGCGCCCGCTTGACCCATCGGCCCCCCTCGGCGACGAACTTCGCGCCGACATCGCCCTTCTCCGGGTCGATGATCGTGACCTTGAGACCGTGCGACAGCGCGATGCGGCCCAGGCGGCCGGGTCCGAACCCGTGCTTCATGAGGAACTCGCGCTTGACCAGCGGGTGCGCCTCGAGACCCCGCTCGGTAACGGACACGCGCTTGTGCCGCATTGCCATGATGATCGCGGCGATGCCGCACGAGCACCAGTTGACCTGTCGCGCCAGCGGCACCTCGAGCTGGATGTCCTTCACGGGGGAGTACAGCATAGCGTCCACGCACGTAGAATGAATGGCTGATGAGATTCGCACTTCTGGCTGCGATCCTGCTCGTTCAGGATGAGGAGATCGATCCGTCGCTTTACAAGGGGCCGGCGGAGGCGATCTCGGTGGAGGTCAAGCCTGCTGCGCCGCCGCCGTCGCGCGCGTACTTCGGAATCACGGGCGGCGAGGCGTCTGAGGACGGCGGCATCGTTCTCGCGGAGGTACCGGAGGACGGGCCGGCGGGAAAGGCGGGGCTGCGCGCCGGGGATCGCCTCCTGACGTTCGACGGAGAGGACGTGAAGGACCTGAACCGGCTCGTCGCGCTGATCGGCGCGAAGAAGCCTGCCGACAAGGTCGTCGTCAAGGCGGACCGATCCGGCGAAGAACTGGAGCTTACCGTCACGCTGGGGGGGCGTCGAGCGGGCGGGGACATGGGAATGGCGCTGTGGAAGAAAGAGACCTTTTCGCTCGCGGTCGTCCTCTTCGATTTTCCGGACTGCGTGCGCAATCCCGACTTTGAGGCGGTGGACTTTGAGCGCCTCCTCTTCTCGCGCGGCACCTACACGAAGAAGAGCCCGTCCGGCGACCCCGTCTTCGGCAGCCTCGCCGACTACTACGCCGAGAATTCGTACGGGAAGCTCGCGGTCAGTGGGAAGTGCTTCGACTGGGTGACCCTCGACAAGCCGCGCGAGTACTTCGAGGATCGGAAGATGGGGGACAAGGAGGCGTCGCCGCACCTGCTGCCGAAGGCGCTCGAGCTTGTCAAAAAGCGCGACGGCGAGGACTGCTTCAATGCCTACGACGGCATCGTCTTTATTTACGCGGGGAGGCAGACCTATCGGCGCCCGTGGATGCTCTGGCCGCACCGCGCGTCGATCAAGGCTGCAGCGCGCAGCGTGCCCTACTATCTCAACGCCGAGGGGGGGAAACACTTCAACGCCGTCGGCGTGCACGTGCACGAATTCGGCCACATGCTGGGGCTGCCCGACCAGTACGGTCGCAACCACGCGACGGGCGTGGGAAAGTGGTGCACCATGGCGGTGGGACACATGGGGGGCGGCGAGAGCCGCAATGCGCGGCCGTTGCATCTGTGTCCGTGGTGCAAGGACCGCCTCGCTTGGGTGAAGCCGGTGGCGATCCAGCCCGGGACGCCGCAAAAGCTCCGGCTGTCCGCGGTCGAGAAGGACGGGGCGCAGGTCTTCAAGGTTCTGCTCGCGCCCGATGCGAGTTCGTGCTACTACCTCGAGAATCGGCAGCGC
>CAYXVY010000305.1:0-10487 GCA_964468745.1 uncultured Planctomycetales bacterium
GACGCGCTCCCACGGAAGATACCTACGCGCGCCCGAACCTACAGGGGCCTCCGCGGAGCCACGCGTCTGATGCGGCTCATGCTGCTCGGAACGGGGCGTGCGCGATAGGTCCAAGTCACTCAGCCGCCGCTGCAAGTCGGCTAACCAGAGCTCGAACGCCGGACCGGCGGGCGCGCTGATAAGCACTTTCCCGTCGGGCATGACGAGCACTTGAGCCACCTCGCATCCAGCGAGCGGCACGACGAGCCACGTACGATGGAGGCGCAGCGAATCCGTCACGTCGTAAATGCGCTGAATCTGGTCGGCCGTCAAGACTCTCATCTGTTGCACGCCATCATAGGGCCTTCAAGCTCGGAATCAAGCGCTTGCGCAATCCACCGATTCCTCGCGAACCGTGACTCCTGGGGCACCGTCCTGTCTAACGCTAGGCTGTAACGACACCGCAGTGCGCGGGGTCCAACGTCCTATACTAGCCGCGAAGGTCCGTTCTCTACGTGGAGCCGTTCATGGCGCTCGTCTTGGCCGTGCTGGTCTGCTTGCGCGGCCAGGCACAAGAGGTCGTGCTGAATGCCGACTTCGTGTGGGGCCAGCATTGCGCTCGCGACGCCCAGAACCCTGTGATCGTCACAATCGACAATCCGGGTCGCACGATTGAGGGCATGCTGGTCGCACGCTGGGGGACGGATGAGACCTATCTCTTGGGAAAGTCGGTCACACCGGAGACTCTGCAGGGTGCGTATGGGGTCTTTGTCGAGCAGGCGGTCACGATACCCGAGAAGTCCCGACGTCGCTCCATCCTGACGGTTGACGCCCCTGTTTCGCACGGCGGACAATCGCTCTGGATATTCCTGATCTCGGGCGGAAGAGTCGTCCGCGCGAAGTCCGTCCCTGGATTGCAGTTCAAAGGCAAAGGCCCCGTCATCGGCCAGGTTGGTGGCTCGCCGATACGCGGACTGCTGGCAGCGAAGGCTGAGGTGGGCTACGCGCGTGCCGATGAGTTGCCGGACCGCTGGCACGGCTATTCGCTGCTGCACGCCCTGCTGTGGCTTGATGCCGATGCCGCCACGATTCGAGATCCAGCGACGATGGACGCGTTGCGGCAGTGGCTGGCCGGCGGCGGTCGCCTCACGATCGCTCGCGCAAGCACGCAAGGGCTTGTGGGGACTTTTCTGGAGGAACTGGCCGGTTTGAAGGTGAGGGGCGTCTCCAACAACTCGGACTGGCGAGACGTTGCAGCCATCGCGGGCAGGCCGTCCAGCCCGGAAGGCACGGCGGCAGTTATCGTGTGCCAGCCTCGCACGGCGACCGTGCTGGCGCGGGCGGGCGATGTGCCGCTAGTGCTTCGCGCCCGTCACGGCCGGGGCTTCGTTACTTTCGTCGCATTCGACCCCCTGGCTCCCTCCTTCGCAGCGTGGGAAGGATCCGACGCATTCTGGCGACAACTGCTGGAGATGCCCGTCGTTCGAGAGGACGGCGAGGAGGAGCGGCACGCCGTTCACCCGCTCGACAAGATCATCGGCTCGGCGCAAGCAACCCAACTGCTGGGTGAGCATCCGCAGATTCCGCTCCCTTCCCTGGGCTGGGCCTTCCTGATGATCGCAATCTACGTGATCCTGGTCGGACCTGTGGACTTTCTGGTGCTGCGGCATCTCCGACGTATGGAGCTGACATGGATCACGTTCCCCGTCTACGTCGGTGTCTTCTCAGCCATCGCCCTGCTTGCCGGCACCACGGCGACCCGCTATCCCCCCGTCGCGCGCGAGACGGTCGTCGTAGACTACATTCCCGACGCGAAAGTGACGCGGGGGTGGTCGCTCACCAGCATCCTCACACCGAGAGAGCGCACTCTGACGGTCGTTTCGCGCAAGCCCTCGCCCCTCCTGATCCCGCGATTCACGTTGAGTTACGGCGATCAGACGTCCGACGCGCGCGTGCGCGAAGGCCGCATCCAGGACTGGTACTTCCAGCAGGGCGCTACGGGCATCGTCGTTTCGAATTGGTGCGAGAGCGGCGTAAGTGCGAGCGCCGAGCTCGCCGCCGCAAGGAGCGTGATCGTCGTCAATGACACAGGCGCCGTCATTCGCTCCGCCGTCTTTCTTACGGCCACAGATGCATACTCACTCGGGGACATCCCCCTCGGGCGCGTCGAGATTCAGCTCCAGAATCGCCTGGGCGACGCGTGGAGTGGCCTGACACAGCTCGGCGCGACGGAGCCGCCGCAGAATACGGACGATGACTGGAATAATGGCCGCAGGTACGGCGGCCTCGGTCGGGGCAGCGATCTAAGCGAGGATCACATTCGCGGAAAATTGCGGGGCCTTGTCGCGGGCCTCTGCCTCTCGCGTGTGAGCGGACGGCAACTGCGCGCGCGTCCGACCGGCGTGGCGCGAGAAATGGACGCCGCGTCGTGGGTCGAGACCGGTGGAGCGCTCGTGCTCGGATGGACGACGACCCCGGGGACGATCGACGTACAGGGATTGACCGCCCAACAGAGCACCGAGACATTTGTGAGGATATTCGTCCGCCATGATTAAGGTCGAGGGACTTTCGAAGGTCTACGGGACCACCACGGCGCTCAGCAATGTCTCGCTCACGATCGAAGCAGGAGACATGTTCGGCCTCATCGGACCCAACGGCGCCGGAAAAACGACGCTGATCAAGATCCTCGCGACACTGCTGCGTCCGACGTACGGGCGTGCCCTCATCGACGGAGTTCCGGTCGAGCACGGAGGCGACCGCGTGCGCCGCCTCATCGGCTACCTGCCCGACTTCTTCGGCGTCTACGAGGACATGCGCGTGCGTGAGTACCTCGAGTTCTTCGCCGCTACGTACGGTCTCAAGAATCCCGACCGCGCGAAAATCATCGACGGCGTTCTCGAACTCACCGACCTCGGGGGGAAGCGCGAGGAGATCATCGGCACGCTTTCGCGCGGCATGCAGCAGCGACTCGGACTGGCGCGAGTGCTCGTGCACGATCCGCGCGTCCTCCTGCTCGACGAACCCGCCTCCGGCCTCGACCCCCGCGCGCGCATTGAAATTCGCGCGCTCCTCAAGGAGCTGCAGCGGATGGGAAAGACCATCCTGATCTCGTCGCACATCCTGGCCGACCTCGCGGATCTGTGCAACAAGATCGGATTGATCGAGCGGGGGCGGCTCCTGTTCGCCGGGGAGCTCAAGCAGGCCATGTCGATGGTGCAGACGTCCAATGTCTGGATCGTCGAGGTGATGGACGGCACCGAGAAGGCGACAGAGCTGATCAAGACGCTGTCCGTGCAGAAGGTGGAAATCAAGGACGGGCGCATCGTGGTGTCGATGGACGGACTGGAACCGCACCTCGTGCCGCAGGCCCTTCTGCAGAACGGTTTCAAGCTGAAGACATTCCGCCAGGAGGACGTCACGCTTGAAGACGCATTCCTGCGCCTCACGAAAGGACATGTCTCGTGATGCGCTCGTGGGCGATGTGGACGTTTGGCATCGATCCGATGATGCGGAAGGAATTCTACGGCGTCAGCCGCCGCTGGCAGACGTACTTCCACCGCGCCGCGTACGTGGGAATCCTCGGCCTCGTCGTGTGGGCCATGTGGATGACGTACCGCAGCTTCGGGCGCATCGACTACTCGGCGTATGCCGAGCTCGGGCGCATGATCTTCGTCGTCTTCGCGTGGGTGCAGTTCTTCCTGATCGCGCTCTCTGCGCTGTCGGCAAGCTCCGACCTCATTTCAAAGGAGGTCCGTGGCGGAACGCTTGGAATTCTCGCGATCACCCCCATCAGCAGCTGGCGACTGGTTCTCGGCAAGTGGAAGTCGTGCGTCGGCTATCTCTTCATCATCGTGCTTTCGGGCATCCCTGTGCTGTCGCTGGGCATCTACCTCGGCGGCGTGGAAGCGATGGAGCTCTTGCGCGTCAGCGCGCTTACGGTTTCGTCCGCCATGATGTGCGCCGCCTTCGGCATGCTCTGTTCCGCCATGTTCCGTAACTCGTACGTCTGCATGATCGCGTCCGCTCTCGGCATGGTGGTCTATACGTTGCTTCCGGCCCTGCTGGCCGTCGTGCTGCAGGATTGGAATCTCGAGGACGACATCTTTCTCGGCGCGTGTCATGTCGAGCCGATTTACGCGCTCGGCGTGTACCTGATGTCCGGCGGCCGACGCATGCTGACCGGCACGGCGCGCGACTGGGCTTGGATTTGCGCATCGAGCACGTCGGTCCTGCTCACGTTCGCGTTCCTGGCGATGGCCGCACGTCGCGTTGGCCGGCTGGTCACGGCCGAGCCGAGACCGCCGTTGCTGCGCCGGATGTTCGAAGGGCTCGACCGCCTCTTCGAAAGCAGCCGTTTCGGCATGCGGCTCCTCGGCGACAGCGGCGTCTGGAACGGCAATCCTTTCCTCTGGAAGGAATTGCACTCGCGGCTGACCGGAAAGCTCCGCTACTTCACGCGCATCGCCGTCGTCATGCTGATCGCCTTCACGGGGATCGTCCTGCTCATCGTCAACGACATCGGCGATACCGACGTCCTCATGACCGGGCTCCTCATCCTGATGATCCTGACGCTCATCACCAGCGTCGGCTCCGGCGCGGGCTCATTCACCAAGGAAAAGGAAGAGGGCAAATTCGACATCCTCCTCACGACGCCGATGAAGCCGGGCGCCATCGTCGGAGCCAAACTCGCTGGCGCCACGACGGGCACGGCACATTTTGCCGCGATGCTGCTCCTCTTCGCGGGAATCGCCTCTTTCGTCAGCGGAGACCGCGATCGTCTCTTCGTGCCCGTGGTCACGTCCACGCTCGTTTTCACGTATTTCGTCCTCGGGCTCGGCGTGCTCTTCTCGCTCATGCTGCCGAGCACGCGCAAGGCGTATTCGCTAACCCTGGGCGTCGTTATTTTCATCGTCGTGGTGATCCCTCTGATGCTGGCACTCGTTTCCATCGTCATGCGTGTACGCGACCAGGACTTCGTCATGTTCCTTCTCCGCGCGACCAATCCGTTCGTTCATCTCGAAGGAATGCAGCGATACAGGAACAATGAATCGGAAATCTGGGCGGGACTGGTCGCATTCGTCGTCCTTTACTCGTTCCTCGGGACGTTGTGCATCGGCACCGCGCTCTCGAAATTCAACCGGCTGGTGGGCCGCGGGCGATAGCGATTGATGCCCCACCCACAAGGAGGTAGGCTGTGAGTTCAGTGAAACCGCAACAGGCGATTGCGCGCTACGCGCGCCGCGCACGCCGGCGACTCGCCCTCGTACGCGGCGTCGATGGAACCCTGCGTGCGCTCTTCTGGGCTCTCTGCATCGCGACGGCGGCCGTGGCAGCCCACAGACTCTTCGGCATGCCGCTGCACATCACGCCGTGGGCGGCGGGCCTGGGCGGCTTCATCCTCCTATGGGGCATCATCTCTGCCCTCACCCCGCGGCTGACCTTGCTGGAGGCGGCGGCGGCGGTCGATTCCGGCGCCGGATGGAAGGAGCGGCTCTCCAGCGCGATGGCCCTCTCCAACGTCAGCCACCCAATGGAGCAGGCTCTTCTGGAAGACGTCTCGCGCCGGCTGAGCGAGCGGCGTCCGTCGCAGCTGTTCCCGCTTCGCGCCCCCGCACTGGTGAAGTTCGCTCCGTTGCTCGTTGTTGCGATCATCATTCTTGCGCGCGTTGTTCCGTCGATCGATCTCTTCGGATTCGAAAGCGCACGCAAGGAGAAGGACAAGGAAAAGGAAGCGATCGAGACGGCGATCGAAAAGTTGACGTCCAAGAAAAAGATCATCGAGAAGCAGGACCAGGTCAGCGAGAAGATCAAGTCGGTGCTGACCAAGATCGACGCGCTCGAGAAGGAATTGCACGCGACGCCCCCGCCCGAAAAGAAGGAGGCGCTCGCGAAGGTCAACGCTCTCTCAGACGAGCTGTCGAAGATGAAGAACGAGCTCGCGAAGTCGCAGTCGATGGCGGAAAAGATCCAGAAAGCCGCCGCGAAGGACTCGAGCGGCGAGACCGGCGAACTCGGCAAGCTCATGAAAGAAGGCAAATTCAAGGAAGCGGCGGAAGAGCTTGCGAAGATGCAGAAGGCAATCCGCGACGGCAAGATGCCCAAGGCGGAGCAGGAGAAGATTAAAAAGCAACTTGAGATGCTCGCCGAGAAAATGTCGAAAGACAAGGACCTGCAGGAATTCGAGAAGAAGCTCGCCAAGGCGATGCAGGGGATGGAAAACGGCGACGTCGAAGGGATGGACGATCTTGCAAAGTCGATGGAATCGCTCGACGGCGACCTCGACGACGCGGAGTCTCTGGCCGACGCGCTGAAGGATCTGGAAAACCTCGCCGACGCGCTCGCGAAGGGCGAAGGCGAGTGCCCATCCTGCGGCAAGAAGAAGAAAAAGGGCGAAAAGGGGGGTTGAAAGGGCGAAGACGGCCAGGGCTGACCTGGCGGGTTGGGCCGTGGTAACGGCTCCTGGGAAGGCAGCGAAGGAGAAGGCGAAGGGGACGAAGAGAGCGAAGACGGCGACGGCATGGGTCCCGGAAAGGGCCGGGGCAAGCGCCCGGAATCGCCGGACGACGTCGGCATCGAAAAGTCGAAGATCCCAAGCCAACTCGGCAAGGGGACTTACGTCGGCGCGTACTCGATGAAGGGCGAGCCGCCCAAAGGCGCCGCCGCTGCGGAGTACTCCGCCGTGCAGCAGGCGTACGCCGAGCACGCGATGGACGCGCTTTCGAAGCAGAAGGTGCCGCAGACGCACAAGGACTTCGTGCGCGACTACTTCGACGCCATCAAGGCCGGCGGGACCGAAAAGAAATAGCCGCAGAGGGACCGTGCTCGAGACCCGCCGCATCTCCGCTCTCGTGCTGTTCACGTTGCTCACCGCGTGTTCGCGGGGCGCGTCGAACGACGTCGTCGTCTACACCGCCGTGGACGAAATCTACGCGCGCGAAATCTTCGCGGCTTGCGAGCGCGAAACGGGACTCAGGGTCCGCGCGGTCTACGATACCGAGGAGGCAAAGTCTCTCGGCCTGGCGATGCGCATCGTCGCCGAGCGGGAAACGCCGCGCGCGGATGTCTTCTGGAACGGCGAGCCGTCGAGGACGGAGATGCTCAAGCGCGAGTCGGCGCTTGCGGAGTACAACGCCGTCTCGGGCCGCTCGATCGCCGCCGAGTGGCGCGATGCCGCCGGCCACTGGACAGGCTTCGCCGCGCGGGCTCGCGTCATCGTTTACAACACGCGGAAGGTCGCGTCGCCGCCGAAGACTTTCGACGAACTGACGCAGCCGCAATGGCGAGGCCGGGCCGCCATGTCCAACCCCGCTTTCGGCACGATGGCCGCACACGCGGTCGCTCTCGCCCAGGAACGCGGTGAGGACGAAGCGATCAGGCTGCTTGCGGCACTCAAGGCGAACGCCGTGCGCATCGTAGGCGGCAACTCGCACGTGCGCGACCTCGTCGCAAAGGGAGACTGCGACGTGGGGCTCACGGACACGGACGACGTGTGGATCGGCAAGCTGCGCGGCGACCCGATCGATTTGGTGTATCCCGCGCCGACGCTGGTCATCCCGAACACCGTCTCGCTCATCCGTGGGGCGCCGAATCGCGACAATGCAGTGAAGTTCATCGAGTGGCTCCTCCGCCGCGAAACCGAGGAGCTTCTCGCGAAAGGACCGTCGCGCCAGATTCCCGTGCGAGGAGACGCGCTTCCGGAGCACCGGCTCAAGATTGACTGGTCGAAGGTAACGACGTCGAGACCGTTCTTCGACAGAGTCAGAAAGGCGCTGGACCTGTGACCCGCGCTGTCGGACTCCTACTGCTGGCGCCGCTGGCCGGCTTCCTGTGGGAGGCCGCGACGAGCGTGCGGTTTGAGCTTCCTGCCGCTCCTTGGGGTCGCACGCTCGCGATAGCAGGAGGGGCGTCCCTTCTCGCGGCGCTGGCCGGTCTGCCGACCGGACTCCTGATCGCCGGAACCCGGCGGCGCTGGCCCGCGGCACTTACCTTGCTGCCGCTGCTGCTTCCGCCGGCTGTCGCAGCCGCGACATGGATGGGGCTGCGGCTTCCCGGACCGGGGCTCGCCGGCTGTGCGTGCATCCTGGCCGTGTCCTACTGGCCGGTTGTCGCGCTCCTCGTGGCGGCCGCGGCGCGCCGCATCCCTCGCACCGAGCTGGAAGCGGCCGAACTACAGCTCACGCGCATGCGTCTGATGCGACTCGTCGTCTGGCCCCACGTGCGGCCCGCACTCGGGGCGGGGGCGCTCTTGGTGTTCGTGCTCGCCGCGAGCGAGTTCACGGTGCCGGCGACGTTCGCGATCACGACCGCATCAACTGTGATCTACGAAAGACTCAGCGGCTTCGAATATGGATCGGCGGCAATCGCATCGCTGCCTCTGATCGCCGCGGCGATCGCGGTCGCCCTGGCATTGAAACGCATGCCGTCGCTTGCAACCACCGGACGGGCACGCGCGGTGCCCTGCGGCAAGCTGTGCTGGATCGCCGCCGTCCTCGCATGGGGAGCATCGGTCGCGGTGCCCGCGCTCGTGTGCGCGAAATCGATCCGCTCCGTGAGCGGCTTCGCGCACGTCATCGGCTCGAATGCGGAGTCCTTCGGATGGAGCGCGCTGCTCGCAGGCTTTGTGGCCATCGCACTCGTGACGTGGGCATCGCTATCCCCGCGGCGAAGCCGACTCGAGCCGCTGTGGCTCGCGTCGCTCGCGCTCCCCGGGGTCGTAACGGCACTGGGCGCGCTCCGGCTCCCGGGACACGAGCACCTGACGGAATCGGGGGCGCTCCTCGCGCTCGCAATCATGTCGCGACTTGCGTTCATCGCGTGGCTGCCGCTGCGCGAGCCGGTCGAACCGTCGCAACTGGAAGCGGCCAAGCTCGCGGAACTGCCGCATGCGACCGCATGGCGGCGGATCCTGCTGCCGGCGCTCGCACCCCGCGCGGCTGCGACGGGCGCGATCGTCTTCATGCTCGCGCTGGGAGAGATCGGCCCCGCCGTGCTCCTCTCGCCTCCGGGACGTCAGACCATCGTCCAGCATCTCTTCAACTGGATGCATTACGGGTATGACGAGACCGTGGCGTCGCTGTCGCTCGTGCTGATGGCAGCGGCCGCGGTCGTCACGTGGATGGGAACTCATGTCGCACGCTTCGATCACGATTCGCGCACTGCGTAAGTCGATCGCGGGTCGCGCCGTGCTGGACGGCGTGTCGCTCGAGGTCGGCGCCGGCGAGCGGTTCGCCCTCGTCGGGCCGTCGGGCTGCGGCAAGACAACGCTGCTGCGGCTGATCGCGGGGCTCGATCGCCCGACCGAGGGGTCGATCGACGTCGCGGGCCGCGTCGGCATGGTATTCCAGGACCTCGCGCTCTGGCCATACGTGAGCGTCGAGGACCACGTGCGTCTGGTCGGAGGCGACATTCGCCTGCTCGAACGATTCGACCTCTCGCCGCATGCGAAACAACGACCGCACGAACTGTCCGGCGGCGAGCGTCAGCGACTCGCGCTCGCGCGCGCAATTGCCAACAAGCCGCGCATCCTGCTCCTTGACGAACCGTTTTCGGCGCTCGATCCGATGCTGCGTCGCGCGATGGCGGAATTGCTCGCGGAGCTGCACACGCACGATGGGCTGACGACGCTTTACGTCAGCCACTACTTCGAGGCACCGGTCGCGCACGCGGATCGCGTTGCGCTGCTTCGCGACGGTCGCATCGAGCAGGTCGGAACGCTTTCGGACCTGCGCGCGGCGCCGAAGAACGACTGGGTCGCGGCGTTCCTCGCGGACGAGGCGGAAATCGAATCATGAGACGCCTCTGGCCGGTCCTGCTGCTCGCGCTGGCAGCCTGTCCGAAGGCGGCCGCGGCGCCAACGATCGATGTCCGTACGATCGGCGGACCCGGATCGGGAGAAGGCAAGTTCGCCAGTCCCCGAGCCATGGCGTGGGATCCCAAGGGCTTCCTTTACGTCATCGACAAAACCGCACGCATCCAGAAGTTCGACACCGACGGGCGTCTCATCCGTGGCTGGCGCATGCCCGAGGTCGAGAAGGGGCGCCCGACCGGCATGGCGGTCGACCCGCAGGGGCGACTCGTCGTCGCCGACACGCACTATCACCGGATCGTCCGCTACACCGCGGACGGCGAGTACGTCGATTCGTTCGGCAGCGAAGGGGTCGCGCCGGGGCAGTTCATCTACGTCACCGGAATCGCGATCGCGCCCGACGGCACGATCTACGCGTCGGAGAACGGCGCGTACAACGATCGCATCCAGGTCTTCACGGCCGAGGGGAAGTTCCTGCGCACCTGGGGCACCTACGGCGAAGGGCCCGGCGAGTTCCGCCGTCCGCAGGGCGTCGCGCTCGCAGGCGATCGCCTCTATGTGACGGACGTTGCAAACGACCGCGTGCAAATCTTCTCGACCGACGGAAAGCTCCTGGGATCGTGGGGCGGGCTTCACTATCCGTACGGTATCGCGCTGGACCGTGACGGCACGCTCATCATCGCGGAGTACGGCAACCACCGCG
>CAYXVY010000306.1:0-14820 GCA_964468745.1 uncultured Planctomycetales bacterium
GCCGCGGCGGCTGCCGCCAGTCTCGACGCGAGGTCCGCTCCACACGCTGCAGCGCGAACTCGCCGCTGCGCTTGCGGGGGAGCGCCCCGTGGAGGCGCTGGCGAATCGAATTCCCGCGTTTGCGGATGCCGATGGACTGACGATTTCGGGCCTGCTCGTCCGCAAGCTCCGGTTTGAACGCATCTGCCGGGGCGATTCGAAGGCCGAGGAGTGGTTCGAGCGCGATCCGCAGCGGTTCGTGGAGGCATTCAAGGTCTATAATCATGAAGTGCCGCCGCGCGAGTACTTCCCGCGGCAGGAGGCGGAGGCGTTCCGCGCCTGGTGCGCCGCGCACGGATTCGCGAACCGCGCCCCCTGATCCGACGTCCAAGAGAGTATGAATAGAAGAGCCTTCCTGCAGTCCGCTGCCGCCGCGCCGCTCGTCTTCGGTCTGTCGGATCTCTTCGCCCCCCTCGACTCGGCCGCCTGCGGCGACCTTGCTCGGGGCGCGCAGGACGCCGTATCTCCGAAATGGTGGGGGGAGGCCCTGAAGCGCATGAAGGACACGTCGCGCTACGGCGTCGTCCTCGTGGCACCGGAAGCCGAGGCGGAGCGGCGCGCCTTCGCAGAGGCCGTGTACGCGGTGCTAGAGTCCAAGGATGCCGACGTGCGTGAACTCCTCTTCGAGACCGTGCACATCTGCCTGACGCCCGCGCTTGCGAGCAAGCTCGCCGCCGGCGATGGGAATCGAGTTCTCCTCGATCCTGACGGCAAGCGGGTCGACGCAGATGTCGTGAAAACGGAGACATTCGACGACGCGAAGGCGTTCGTCGAGTCGTGGCGCGCCCTCGTGCACGGCGCCAAGGGCGACCGACTGCGTGCCTCGGTGGCGCGGATCAAGGCCGGACTGGTCGTGAAGGAGCGCGCGGCCGTCGAAATGGCGCTCGACGCGCTGGACGTCGAGAGTGACGCGCCGGCTGCGGCGCTGATCACGCTCGGCGGCTGCGCCGATCGAATTGCCCCCTGGCTGGTGATGGCCCGCCGCGAAGCGGTCTACGCGCAGGGGCGGTCTCGAGTCCGCACGGTTCTCACCGCTGCGGCCGAAAAATCCGGCGCCCTGCCCTACGGAGCCAGGATGCCGAAGTTCATCGACGTGTGCGGGCATTGGCGCGAAATGAAGGCCGACGAGAATGAAGGGACCGCTTTCGAGTGCGGCATGGGCAAGGCCGGCCGCGAGAGCCGCAAGTTCATCAAGTTGCTCGACGAGTGATTACATGAATCGACGCACGTTTCTTGCGCTCGGCGCGGGCGCTCCGGCCGTCTTCGGATTGACGGAAGTGCTGGCGTTTCCCCCCGGCAGGCAGGACGACGCGCGCCCCGCGTGGTATTCCGAGGCGCTCAAGCGCATGAAAGAGACGGGTCGTTGCGGCGTCGCGCTGGTGGCTCCCGAGGGGCCCGGAAGTCTCCTTGAATTCGGTCAGGCGCTGCTGGAGCGCATCGAGGCGGACGACGCCGACGTACGTGAGATGCTGTTCGAGACGGTCTTCATCTGCCTGACCGCCGCGCATGCGAAGGCGCTTCTCCCGGGTGAAGGCAACCGCCTCCTGCTCGATCCCGACGGCAAGCGCATTGCCGGCGATGCGGTCGCCATCGAGACGCTGGATGACACGCGCAAATTCGTCGACTCGTTTCGCGCCTTCGTTCATGGAGAGCGAGGGGAACGCCTCCGCGATTCGGTCGCGACCCTGCGCAAGGGGCTGTCTGCGACCGAGCGCGAGGAGATCGAGAAGTCGATCGACGCTCTGGACACGGACGCAGCGGCGCCCGAAGTGGCGACGGTGCTGGTGTCCGGCAAGGCGGAGAGGATCGCGTCTTGGCTCGTCTGCGCGCGACTCGAGGCGGTGCACGCCCAGGGGCGCGACCGGCTGCGCGGCCTGATCGCGGCCGCGTACGCAAAGCGCGCGTCGCGACTCCCGTTCGGGACGCGGCTTCCGAAATTCAGGTCGATCTGCGGTCACAATACGGAAGTCGAGGAAGGGGAGGATCGGCCGGGTCCGCCTTGCGGGATGGCGGAGTCCTCGAAACAGGGTCGGCGATTCATAAAGGTGCTTATCAAATGAACCGACGCGAATTCCTGGCAGCGGCGCCCATGGTCTTCGGGCTGCGCGAACTTCTCGCTCCCCTCGCCGCGGCCGCCTGCGGTCGGCAGGACAACGTGAAGCCGCCCGCGTGGTTCACGTCGGCGCTGGCGCGCATGAAGCAGACGTCGCGCCCCGGCCTGATCCTGGTAGCGCCCGCGGATGAGAAGGAGCGGCGGAACTTCGGTGAGCAGCTCTACGCGCTGGTCGAATCGAAGGACGCGGACGTGCGCGAGGTGCTGCTCGAGGCGGTGGTGGTGTGCCTGACGCCCCAGCTCGCCGCACGGCTCGTCCCGCCTGCCGTGAGGGAGGCTGCCGCAGACGGCCGAGTCGAAGGGGGCGAGGGCACGCGCGTGATGCTTGATTCGGACGGCAAGCGCCTCGCCGCGGACTCGCCGGGCGCTAGCGCATTTGAGAAGCCGGCAGATTTCGTGGCGTCGTGCCGCTCGCTTTTACACGGCCCCAAGGGCGAGCGTCTAAAAGACGTGGTTGCGTGTGTGCAGAAGGCGTTGCCGGCGCGGGATCGCGAGGAGATCGCGGCGGCCCTCGAGGCGGCGGATGTCGAGGAGCGTGCGGGTGACGACTCGCTCGCGACGCTCAAGACGCGCGCGGACGCGATCGTTCCCTGGCTGGTGCAAGCGCGGCTCACGGCGGTTTTTGACGCCGGTCGGAGACGCCTGCGGTCGGTCATCGAGGGCGTGGTGCCGCAGGGAGCCCTCCCATTCGGCGTCTCGGTCCCGAGATTCAGGTCCGGGTGCGGCGGGATCTCGGAGTGCGACGAGGAACGCGATGTGGCGGTCAAGTGTGGCATGGCGGCCGCGCCGGAGCACAGCCGAAAGTTCGTCAAGATTCTGACGGAGTAACCATGAAGCGACGCGAATTCATCGTCGGCGCCGCGGCGGCGCCCCTGGTTTTCGGACTGCGGGATCTGTTCGCTCAAGATGCGGCCGAACCGAAATGGTGGCAGGCGGCGAAGCTTCGGATGAAATCGACGACGCGGTGCGGACTCGTTCTCGTGAGTCCGGATGGAGACGTCGGTCGCCAGGAAATGGGACGGCTCCTGTTCGACCTGGTGAGAGGGAAGGATGAGGACGTGCACGTGATCCTGGCGGAGGCGGTCGTCATCTGCCTGCGTCCGGAATTTGCGAACAAGTTCGTGCGTGCGGCGGACGAGAAGGCGAATTGCTACGTGCTGGATGCCGACTCGAAACGGCTTGCCGCTTGCGAGATCGCGATCGAGCAGTTGCGCAAACCGGCCGATTTCGTGGCCGCGGCGCGCAAGGCGCTCCACGGTGCGGACGGAAAGCTGCTGCGTGAAGCCGTGGAACGTACGAAAAGGGCGCTGAGCGAGGCGGACCGCACCGCGGTCGCCCGCGCAATCGAAATCCTCGACGTCGAGGGTGACGTGGCTGCGGAAACGGGCCTCGCGCTGGCGCGTCACGCCGACCGCATCGCCCCGTGGCTTGCATTCGCGAGCCTGGACGCCGTGTACAAGCTGGGGCGCGAGCGGCTGCGCCTGCCGCTCGTCGCGCTCTATTCAGCGGCGACTGAGGCGGAGGCCGGTTCAAAGCTGCCGTACGGAACGCGAGCCATCGAGGCGGCAGAGGCGGGGGAAGGGGGCGGCTGCCCCGCGTGCGGCATGGCGCGCGTGGAGGTACGTTCGATCCTCGACTTCCTCGCGGAATAGCCCGTTAGCAGGGGTTGCAGTGCCAGACGCAACCGGCGAGCGACATCAGCGCGAGCAGGCCGATCCCGAACGTGATTAGTTTCTTCATGCCCATCCAGCGCCGCAGATAGATTTGAGTTCTTGGTTTTGAGTCTTGGGCTGCCGGTGCGTACTCGTCACCCACAACCCATCACTTGCTTCCAACTCCCTCGGGCACCGCTTCGAGGATCTTCGCGACGATCGCGTCCGCCTTGATGCCCTCGGCCTCCGCTTCGAAATTTAGGATCAGGCGGTGGCGAAGCGCCGGATAGGCGACTTCCTTGATGTCTGAGAATGCGACGTTGTAGCGGCCTTTCATGAGCGCGAGGAGCTTGGCCGCGAGCACGAGCGCCTGCGCGCCGCGCGGGCTGGATCCATAGCGAACGTATTTCTGGGCCGTCGGCGCGCCCTGGGACCCGGGATGCGTCGCGAGGACGAGCCGTGCCGCGAATTCCTTCACGTGAGACGCGATGGGCACGTCGCGTCCGAGCGCGCGCATTTCAAGCAGCTCCGCGCCGGTCATCACCTGCCGCACCTGCGGAGCGGCCTGGCCTGTCGTGCGGTCGATTACCTCGACTAGGTCTGCGAGGCTGGGAGCGTGCACTTCGATCTTGAAAAGAAACCGGTCGATTTGCGCCTCGGGGAGCGGGTATGTCCCCTCCATTTCGATCGGGTTCTGCGTCGCGAGCACAAAGAACGGCTCGTCGAGCGCGTAGCGGTTGCCGCTCACGGTCACCGCGTGCTCCTGCATCGCCTCGAGGAGCGCGGACTGAGTCTTCGGCGTCGCGCGATTGATCTCGTCGGCAAGGATGACGTTTCCGAACACGGGCCCGCGCTGAAACTGGAAATTCTTCCGGCCGCCCGCCTCTTCGACCACGATGCTCGTGCCGATGATGTCCGCCGGCATCAGGTCCGGCGTGAACTGGATGCGGCTGAACTTCAGATTGAGGCACTGCGCGACTGTGCGGACGAGGAGCGTCTTGCCCAGTCCCGGCACGCCTTCGAGCAGAGCGTGGCCGCCGGCGAGGATGGCGAGCACGACTTGCGTGACGACGTCGTCGTGCCCAACGATGACCTTCGCGATCTCCTTCTTGAGACCGTCCACGCCGTCTCGGAATTTCCTAGCCTGTTCTTCGATGCCCATGGCGGATTCAGGATTCCTGATTTCAGAGGGCGGATTCTAACACGACGGAGTGCGATCGGCTACGGGCTGGAGATGCAGACTGCGTGCAGCAATCCGCAATCAGAAATCAGCAATTGACGCTAGTACTGTTTTCGCAGCCGGCTGGAGGGGATGTGCATCTCTTCGCGGTATTTCGCGATCGTGCGGCGCGCGGCGGTGACACTCTGCTGTTTCAGGATGCGCGCGATCTGGAGGTCCGAGAGCGGGTTCTTGCGGTCCTCCTCGTCGACGATTTCGCGAATCCTCTCCATGAGCGCCAGCCGCGTCGCGTCGTCCTGCTCGGGCGGCGTGCCGGCGACGAGGGCACCGATCGTCTGCTCCTGCTTCGGGGCGGCGCTCGCGAAGAAGAACTTCATCGGGAATATTCCTCGCGGAGTCTCGATCCACTTCTCGCTGACCGCGCGCGAGACGGTCGATACGTGGATGCCGACCGCGTCGGCGACTTCCTGCATCTTGAGGGGGCGCAGATGTTCAAATCCGTGCTCGAAGAACTCCATCTGGCGTTCGAGGATGTCCTTCGTGATCCGCTGGATGGTGGTGCGGCGCTGCACGATCGCGCTGATCAGCTTCTTTCCCGCGTCGAGCTTGCGGCGGATGTAGTCGCGCTCCTCCTTGCCGAGCTGCTTGTCCTTGAGCATCTCCTGGTAGTTGCGGCTCACCTGGATCGGCGGCAGGTAGGAGTCCTCGATGACGACCTCGTAGTGCCCGTCGACCCGCAGGATCACCACCTCGGGGTAGACGCGCGGCGCCATGTCCACCGCGAAATTCGCGCCCGGCCGGGGCTTGAGCTTCTGGATGTCTCCGATGAGGATCTTCACGTCCTCCATCACGATGGTTGGATCGCCCGGAGGCTTATGGCCCAGTTCGGCCAGCGCCGCCGTGTCGACCATGAAATCCTTCACGATTTTCGGCAGGCGGTTGTTGGCGATGTCCTCCAGGTGCCGGTCGATCATGCGCTTCCTGGCCGCGAATTGGGAATCGTGCTCGTCCAGCTGCAGGAGGAGGCATTCTTTCGGCGAGCGCGCACCCACGCCGCGCGGCTCCAGCTTTTGCAGGATCGTGAGCGCGTGCTCCAGCTTGCGCTTGAGCTGCTCGGGCGCCTCCTTCTTCAGCTCGTCCGGAACGCAGGCCACGACCTCGTCGATCGGGACCTGCAGGTAGCCGTGGTCGTCGATGTTGTTGACCAGGTGGTCGAGATACGGACGGACGTCGTCGCTGAGCACCTCGAGATGGAGCAGCTGGTTGCGCAAGTGATCGCGCAGTGAACGGGGCCCTTCACCCACGTTCTGCAGCATCTCCTGCTTCTTGTCCTCGTCACCCGAAGCCGCGCCGCGGATGCCGCGTCGTTCCGTCTCGGCCCAGTGCTCGTCGAAGCTCTCGAGGTATTCGCGCTTCTGCTCCTCCTCCGCGGCCTCCTTCGTGATCGGCTCGGCGGCCGGGGCCTCGGCCGCGTCGGCGTCGGCCGAGACCTCGATCGTCGGATTTTCCTCGAGCTCCTGGTCGACCTTTTCCTTGAGCGCCATGATGGGCATCTGGAGCAGTTCGAGATTCTGCAGCATCTGCTGCGAGAGCTGCATCCGCTGGTCGAGCCGGAGCTGTTGATGGACTTCGAGCTTCATCGCTACAGCTCCCGGC
Source organism: uncultured Planctomycetales bacterium (assembly GCA_964468745.1). Taxonomy (GTDB): domain Bacteria; phylum Planctomycetota; class MHYJ01; order MHYJ01; family JACPRB01; genus JACPRB01. Next base: position 6,641 of record CAYXVY010000306.1, read on the forward strand.
GCCCGCGCAGGGCGTCGCCCACGATGGTCCGTGATGCGTACTCGAAGGACGAGCCCGACGGCAAACCGCGCGCGATGCGCGTCACCCGCACGCCGCTGGGACCTAGGGCCTTCTGGATGTAGAAGGCGGTCGCGTCCCCCTCGGCGGTCGGGTTGGTCGCGAGGATGATCTCCTCCACGCCGCCGTGCTTCACACGATCCAGCAGTCGGCCGATGGTGAGGTTTTCCGGCCCGACGCCGTCAAGCGGTGACAGATGACCGTGGAGCACGTGGTACACGCCTTTGTAGGCCCCCGACTTCTCAATGGCCCAGAGATCCTTTCCGAGCTCGACCACGCACACCACCCCGCGATCTCGTTTCAGGTCCGCGCAGATCGAGCAGGGATCAACTTCAGTAACATTATAGCACGAGCCGCAACTCTTAACTTTCTCCTTCAGGTCCCGGATCGCTTCCGACAGGCGCAGCCCGTCTTCCTTCGTCTGCGCGAGGAGATGAAACGTGAGCCGCTCCGCGGTCTTTTCGCCGACACCGGGGAGACGGGTCAGCTCCTCGATCAGCCTCGCAATCGGTTCAGCGTAGGCCACGGCGGACTCCCGGCTACACCAGCCCCGGCATCGACAACCCCGTCACCTTTGCCATCTCGGCTTCGCGCATCTTCTTGGACTTCTCAAGCGCCTGGTTTGCGGCGGCCGCCAGCATGTCCTCGAGCATCGATTTGTCCGCCAAGGCGCTCTCGTCGATCTTCACATACACGATCGCCTGCGTGCCGCTGACGCCGACCTTCACCGCGCCTCCCGCGGAGCCCTCGACGATGCGTTCCTTGAGGTCCTCCTCAGCCTTCGCGAGGCGCTTCTGCATGTCCTGCAGGGCCTTCATGTTCATGCCGCCGGGATTCATCATTCGCCTCGCTCAATGTGGTCCACACGCGCGCCGGGAAACGCGTCCAGCACGCGCTTTACGGCGGCATCCCCCGCCAGGTCGGCGGACGGCGACTTGCGGGCCGCCGATTCCGCGCCGCCCCGTTCCAGCGTCACGGCGAACGCCAGGCGGCGGCCGAAGATCTTCTGCATCGCATTCTCGATCACGGTCTTGTGCTTTGCGGTCGCGAGCTGGTCGATGTGAAACCTCGTGAACTTGCCCGGCAACTGGAACTCAAGGAGTCCCGGAGCCAGCCTCAGCACCCGCCCCTCGGCGATGAGCGTCCCCGCCAGCACCGATGCGATCTTCACCTCGGTCACCACTCGCGGCCAGTGCTTCTGCACGTCCTCCGCGGACGCCGCCTCGACTGGTCCTTCGGGGACGGGCGCTGGAGGGGGGGTGTCCTCAGCGGGCGTCTCACGCCGAACCGCGATGGATGCCGTCGGCCGCTGCTGCGCGACCGGCGTGCCGCTCTCGACGGACTTCAGCGCCTCGGCGACCGACACCAGATCACCCGCCTTCGACATCTTCACGAGCGTGACTTCGAGGACGATGCGCGGATTCGCGCCTTCGCGGATGCGCCGTCGAGACTCGAAGAGGAGCTGAACGAAGTAGAGCAGCGCCTCAAGCGAGAATCCCGACGCCTGCCGGTCGGACGCATCGAGGAGATGGTCGGGCAGGTCGACGACCGGGGACGCCTTGCCGCACGCCTTGATCGCCATCAGCGTGCGCGTGTGTTCGATGAGCTGGTCGACGAACGCCGCGGGGTCGATTCCTACGGCGAAGACGGCGTCGAGCGATACGAGCGTCGCGCCCGGGTCGGCCGCCTTGAGCGCGCCCAGGAGCGCGTCGATCTTCGCCTCCGGCGCGGCGCCGAGGATGGCGCTCACATCGTCCGCCTTGAGACCCTTCTCCTTGTACGCGATGAGCTGATCAAGGATCGACTCGCCGTCGCGCATCGAGCCGCGCGCGGCCCGGGCGCACGCCGTCAGGACCGCGTCATCGAGCGAGAGTTTCTCCTTTGTCACGATCTGCCTGAGCCGCTTGACGATGTCGGTCGTCGTGATGCGGCGGAAGTCGAACCGCTGGCAGCGCGACGTGATGGTGTCGGGTATCTTGTGCGGCTCCGTGGTCGCGAAGATGAACTTCACGTGCGGCGGCGGTTCCTCGAGGGTCTTGAGGAGCGTGTTGAACGCCTCGCGCGTGAGCATGTGCGCTTCGTCGATGATGTAAATCTTGTGGCGCGAGCGAAGCGGCGCGTAGCGGACCCCCTCGCGGAGCGCACGAGCGTCGTCGACGCCGCGATTGGACGCCGCGTCCATCTCGATCACGTCCGTGTCCGTGCCGTCCTGTACGGAGACGCAGATCTCGCACTTGTTGCACGACTCGGCGGAGATCCCCTTCATGCAGTTGAGCGCCTTCGCGAGCAGCCGGGCGCTCGACGTCTTGCCCACGCCGCGCGGGCCCGTGAAGAGATACGCGTGTCCGACGCGCGACTCGCTGATCGCGTTGCGCAGCGTCTGGGCGACGTGCTCCTGTCCGATCACCTCGTCGAACGAGAGCGGGCGGTAGCGGCGCGCGAAGACTGTGTACGTGTCTCCCGGCATCGCGGGCATTATAGCTCTCGCGATGCGAGCCGACAGATTTCATCGGGCGAATTCGACGATTCGGAAATCTGCTATTCTTCTGGCATGACGTCGGTCGCCGGGGCTTCGCAATTCCAGCCGACGATGTGGTCGGTGGTCCTGCGCGCGCGCGACGCCGCTGATCCGAACCGCGCGACGGCGCTCAACCGCCTGTGCGAGACGTACTGGAAGCCGATCTATGTCTACCTGCGCCGCAAGGGCTTCTCGATCGAGGACGCGAAGGACGCCACACAGGGATTCTTTGCGAGCTTTCTCGAGCAGGGGGCGATCGATCGCGTCGAGCAGGGCCGTGGCCGTTTCAAGGGGTACCTGCTCGCCCACCTCGAACACTTCCTCGCGAACGAGTACCGCCGGGAGCGGGCGGAGAAGCGGGGCGGCGGGGCCGCGGTCCTGTCGCTCGACTTCGCGGGCGCGGAGACCGAAGTGCGCCTGGAACCGGCGGACCTGGAGACGCCCGAGATCGCGTACCGCCGGTCGTGGGCCGTGATCGTCCTGCACAACGCCTTCGACGCCCTGCGCCGGGAATTCTCCGACAGCGGACGTCCCCAGCACTTTGATGCCGTGCGTCTGCATCTCTCGGCCGCGCCGGAGCGCGCGAGCTACGAGGACCTGGCGAAGCGGCTCGGCATGCCGGTCACCGACGTGACGAACCTGCTCCATCGTTCGCGAAAACGGCTGCGGGAGATCATCCGTGCGAACCTCCGGGAAACCGTCGAATCCGAGAACGACATCGACGACGAGCTGCGCGATATTTTCGCGTCGATTTCATGAAAGAAAGCGGCGATGGCCTACCACAAGAGGGCATGAACACCGAAATCCGCTGCACGCAGTGCGGGAAGTCGTTCCACATCGATCTGATCGAGGGGCAATTCGCCGGCGCCTGCCCCCGGTGCATCGCGGGGTTCATCCTCGAGACCGCGCCCGCGGCACCGAACGAACCTCTTCCGATCAAGCCGGGCGCCACGTTCCGTGGCATCGAGGTGCAGGACGTCCTCGGACGCGGCGGGATGGGCGTGGTTTATCGCGCGCGCCAGTTGGACCTCGATCGCCCCGTCGCGCTGAAGGTCATGACGCCGAAATACGCGGCAGACGCGGAATTCGCCGAACGCTTCAATCGCGAGGCGAAGGCGCTCGCGACGCTGAGCCACCCCAATATCGTGCAGGTATACGACTTCGGGCGCGAGGCGGACTTCTGTTTCCTGGCGATGGAATTCGTCGACGGCACGTCGCTCCGCGGCGTGCTGAAGGAGGGCCGTCCGTCGCCGGCGGAAGCGCTGCGGCTCATCGGGCAGATCTGCGACGCGCTCGAGTACGCGCATTCGCGCGGCGTCGTGCACCGCGACATCAAGCCGGAAAACATCCTGATCGATCGCAACGGGCAGGTGAAGATCGTCGACTTCGGGCTCGCAAAGGTCACCGCGAAGGAGGGAGGCGGTCCCGCGCTCACGCATACCGACGTGGCGATGGGCACGCCGCAGTACATGGCGCCCGAACAGTACCTCAGCATGAAGACGGTGGATCACCGCGCGGACATCTATTCGCTCGGCGTGGTCTTCTACGAGCTCCTGACGGGCGAGATTCCGGCCGGAAGTTTCATGCCACCTTCGCACAAGTCGAAGAGCGACGAGCGGCTCGACCCAGTCGTGCTCAAGGCCATGGCGAAGGAGCCCGAGCGACGCTACCAGTGCATCGCGGACGTCAAGTCGGACGTCCGTACGGCCACGACGGCGGCGCCGCCGACCCGCCCGCCCCGCGACGTCTCGAGGCGGCTCCTCTTCGTCGGTTGCATCTTCGCGGCGTTCATGCCAGTGATCCTCATGCTCGCGGAGCGATATCCCGGGCCGCGCCTTCTACGGCGCGACTGGACTGAAATCCTGATCATCGCCGCGGGCGCCCTCGCGATCGCGACAGGTGCCGTCGCGCTCCGGTTCCGGCATCGCATCGCCGGCGGGCTTGCGCTGGTGACGGGTGTGGCGGCCGTCATCGGGGGGTACGTGCTCATCGAGGAACGCCGGGCGAATACATGGGATGCACGCGGCCGTCCTCCCGAACGTGTCCACGCTGTTCTCATGACGCTCAAGCCCGAGCGCGGCGCTCTTCCGCTCGACGACGAGACCTTCCGCGCGCTGGAGCGGGGCGTGCCGCTCGCCCTGATGGGCAACGCGGGCGTCCCGTTTGATTTCAAACGCGACGCCACGCGGCTCGTGTCCGATGCCCAGGCATTCATGAAACCGCGTTTCGTGACGCGCGACGAGGGGGGCTCCGTGGAGTGCGACGGACGCCGCATCAATGTGGGACCCCACACGCTTGTCTTCTTCGTACCGGATTACGGCGCGTACGATGCGGGCTGGGTGCAGAGGGAGAAATTCGCCGCGGCCATCGCCGTTCAGGCGACGATAGGGATGTCCGTCGAACTCCAGACGCAAGTCGTGACGATCGCAAAGCAGGAGGGGTTCCGCGAGGTCGGCGAGCAGGACGCGGAAACGGCTGCGAAGCTGGCGCGCGAGGCGTACGCGAAGTATCGCGAAAAGCCAGGGGACGTCGCTCAGCTGACGACGGCGATCCGTGCGCTGGAGAAGGCGTGGCGGTTGTCGAAGCGGCCCCCCGCCGCCGTGCTGCGCGACCTGGGCGAAGCTTACATCGCCGCGCAGCGCTACCGGGAGGCGCGTGCCGCGCTCGAGGCGTGCGTCGGCGCCGACACGAAGAGCGTCGAGCCGCGCCTCCTCCTCGGCGAGGCGCTCACGGCGCTCGGCAAGTTCGACTCCGCGATCATGTCGTACGACGCGGCGATCGAGATTGCCCCCGACGACATCACGGCGCATGCCGGCAAGGCCGAGGCGCTCATGTACCGCGCGGACTTCGTCTCCGCGTTGAGGAGCTACGATCGCGCCGTCGCGCTGCAGCCGGACAACGAAGCACTTCGGCTGTTTCGTCGCCTGGCAGACGTGGAGACCGGCGGCATCAGCATCAAGGGGGCGCATCGCGTGGAGACGGCGTCATGCGAGGTCGAGACTACCGTCGGCGAGGAGTACGCGAAGAGCATCGCGCGTCACACGGATGCCATATTCGCGGAGTACGCGCGCGTGCTGAAGCCCGTGAGCGTTCCGAGCAGGAGGATCCGCGTGACGGTCTTCGCGAGCCGTGCGGAATTCGACGAGTACGGCCTGCCGCACATGGCGGGCTACTACACGCCGTACTCGAACCGGCTGATGCTCGTGCGCGGCGATTCGGATGAGACGCTCCACGAACAGCTGTACCACGAGTGCTTCCATCACTTCCTGTCGCTCTATGTCGTGCACGCCCCCCTCTGGCTCGCGGAAGGGTATGGCGAGTACTTTGCCGCGCACGTCCTGGATCCGGCCACCGGGGCCTTCTCGGTCCGGCCGAATCGCGCGCGCAAGACCGGTATGCGCGCCGCGCTCGCCACGAAGGGCGTGAGCCCGCTGGCGGAACTTCTTCGCATGCCGAAGGAGGCCTTCTACGGCAAGGCTGTAGCGCATTACGCCCAGTCTTGGTCGTTCGTGTACTTCATGCGCCACTCCGGAGCCGAGGAGCGCGAGCGGCTCTTCGACCAGTATTTCCGGTTGCTGATCCAGCTGGACGACGCGCACGCCGCGTACGACGTCACGTTCGGCCGACTCGATCTCGACAAACTTGAGAAGGAATGGGTGGCCTTCGCCCAGAAGTAGGGGAGTGAGCGCCGCGCGTGCGTCGAGGTCGGGGAATTTCCGGCTGTCGGGCGAATTCTTGCGCTGCCACTCCGGCATGACGTCCGTCGATTTCGCGCGATTTTGAGGGTGGCGCCGGATGGCACGGCTCTTGCAGTGCGTTGCTTCTACAGATGAAGCTCGACAGGTACACCACAAAGGCCCAGGAGGCCCTCAGGGCCGCGGGCGAGCTGGCACGCGAGCGCCGGCACCAGGAGATCCTCCCTGAACACCTCTGGAAGGCGCTGCTCGAGGATTCCGACGGGATCGCGACGGTCCTGCTCCAGCGCGTCGGGACCGACCTCCACGCGTTGCGTGCCAGGTGCGATCGGGACATCGATCGCCTCCCCCAGGTCAGCGGAAGCGAGGTTTACCTCTCGTCGCGCTTCAACAAGGTCCTTTCGGATGCGGAACGGGAAGCGAAGATCCTGAAGGACGAGTTCGTCTCCATCGAGCATCTCGTGCTCGCAATGAGCGAGGACCGGCGTACGATGCTTGACGCGATCAAGTCGGTGCGCGGCGCGCAGAAAGTCGACAGTCCCGACGCCGAATCGAAGTATCGCGCGCTTGAGAAATTCACGGAGGATCTGACCGCCCGTGCGGAGAAGGGAAAGCTGGATCCCGTCATCGGCCGCGACGACGAGATCCGTCGCGTGATGCAGATCCTGTCGAGGCGCACCAAGAACAACCCTGTCCTGATCGGCGAGCCCGGCGTCGGCAAGACGGCCATCGTCGAGGGTCTCGCCCGGCGCATCGTATCGGGTGACGTGCCCGAGGGGATCAAGGGTAAGCGCGTGCTCGCACTCGACATCGGATCGCTCATCGCCGGCACCAAATTCCGCGGGGAATTCGAGGATCGCTTCAAGTCTCTGCTCAAGGAGGTCAAGGCGGCCGAGGGGGAGATCGTCCTGTTCATCGACGAGATCCACATGATCGCCGGGGCGGGCGGCGCCGAGGGCGCGGCCGACGCGGCGAACATGATGAAACCGATGCTTGCCCGCGGGGAACTGCGCGTCATCGGCGCGACGACGCTCGACGAATACCGAAAGCACATCGAGAAGGATGCGGCGCTGGAGCGGCGGTTCCAGACGCTCTTCGTCAACGAGCCGGACGCCGAAGCGACGATCGCGATCCTGCGCGGCCTGAAGGAGCGATACGAGGTACACCACGGCGTGCGCATCGCTGATGCAGCGATCGTGGCGGCGGCGACGCTGTCGATCCGCTATATCAGCGACCGTTACCTGCCGGACAAGGCCATCGATCTCATCGACGAGGCGGCGGCGGCGCTGCGCATGGAGATCGAGTCCATGCCCGCAGAGATCGACCGGGTCGATCGAAAAATTCTCCAGTTGCAGATCGAGGAGCAGGCGCTCAAGCGCGAGAGCGATGCGGCAAGCGTCGAGCGCCTCAAGGGTATCCAGAAGGAACGAGCGGACCTGCAGGAGGAGAGCAGCAAGCTGAAGGTGCGGTGGGGTCAGGAGAAGGAGATCATCCAGAAAATCCGCGATGTGAAGTCGCGCATGGAGCAGAGGAAGAACGAGGCGGAGAAGCTCGAGCGCGCCGCGGATTTCGAAGGCGTGGCGAAAATTCAGTACGGCGAGCTTCCGAAGATGCAGAAGGAGATCGAGGCGCTGCAGAAGAGGCTCGACGCGCTCGAAGGGACGAGGCTGCTGTCGGAAGAGGTGACCGAGGAGGAGATCGCGCGCGTCGTCGCGAAGTGGACCGGCATTCCGGTCTCTCGCATGCTGCAAGGCGAGGTGCAGAAGCTGCTTCATCTGGAGGACCAGCTGCATCAGCGTGTGGTCGGTCAGGATGCGGCAGTGAGCGCGGTCGCCGACGCGGTGCGGCGCTCCAAGGCGCTGCTGGGAGATCCGAAGCGGCCGATCGGCACGTTCCTGTTCCTCGGCCCG
>CAYXVY010000307.1:0-2680 GCA_964468745.1 uncultured Planctomycetales bacterium
ACGGCAAGAAGGTGCGCGTGGAGCGCGACCGCATTGAGAGGATTGAACGCGAGCGGCGACTCCTGCGCTTCCCCGACGTGCGCCCGTTCCCGCACGCCGTGCTGAAGGACGTCACGCACGACTACATCACGCGCAAGAACGTGATCATCGCGTCCCCGCGCTCGCCCCAGGAGAAGGTGTACGCCGTTGACGCGGACTCCGGTCAGCTCCTGTGGGAGCTGCCCTGCAAGAATCCCGTGGTCAAACCGGCCTTTCTCGCGAACTGGGTGCTCGTGCTCAACAAGGAAAAGTACACCGACGACAAGAGGACGTACAAATTCCAGGGCGCCACCCTCCCCACCGAGGTGGAAAAGCTCACGATCACGGCGATCGATCTTCTCACCAACCAGCCGGCCTGGTCGATGCCGTTCGACACGATCGAAAAAGAGGGCAACCTCATCGCGCAGATGGCGGACGACCAGATCAGCCTCCATCCGCTGCGCGCGCACATTCTCGTGCGCATCGGCAAGTTCGCGAACCCGGTGGACAAGAACGGCCTCGACAAGACCAGAATCTTGCAATACACGGACTTTTACTTCTGGAACATCGAGAAGCAGAAGGTCGAGAAGACGTTCCGCTCGACGGAGATCCACAAGGGCATCGCGCAGCTCGTCAACGACGAGCAGATCGTCTTCTTCACCGTCCCGAAGAAGGACATGGGGCAGGTCACGGCGCTGAAGACGGCGGACGGAAAGCTCGCGTGGAAGACAGAGGAATTCCGCGGGATCGCCATCGGCGTGGCGGACGACAGAATCGTCGTTCGCGACGAGGACAAGATCTGGGGCTACGCGCTGAAGAGCGGCAAGAAGGTCGAAAAGTGGCAGATCGAGAACTCCGGCAGCGAGTTCGTGCTTGTCGATCCGGGCGCGGTGTACATCTACCGCAAGGGCAGACAGCCGCGCGGCATCTGCGCCTACGACTACAAGAAGGCCGAGGTCCTGTTCACGGTCCCGATGCCCGACGGGGACGAATTCCTGCATCGCACGCTCTTCGGGACGCTGCTGATCTACTCGAATCGCAAGACGGAGGTCTGCGCGTTCGACATCGTCAAGAAGGCCGCGGCCTGGACGTATCGTCCGTCCGGCATCGGCATGCCGATCGACTTTCTACGGGTCGGCGGCGCGATCGTCCTGTTGAAGGACGGCAAGCTCACCGAGATCGAGATGTCTTCGGGCACGGTGGTGTGGAACGTGCCATCGATGGAGTACCAGCGCATCCAGGAGGCGGGCGATCGCGGCATCATCTGTTTCAAGCGCTGGGGCACCGATCTCGTCCGTGAGCGCGCGCTGCCGAACAAATCCGTGGTGCTGACGGAGACGGGCGCGCCGCTGCGGTGGACGACCGGCACCGATTCGTTCTCCGTCCCCGCCGTCGCCGACGGCGTGCTCTACACGATCGGCAATCGCGGCATGCTGCAGGCCATCCAGCTCGACACGAAGGCCGCCGTCGAGTTCAAGGTACTCGACGCCGCCAACGTCACGCCGCCGGCGCCCGAGGCGCGGGGATCGACCGTCATCGTGACGGGGGCGCTGAAAGCCACGGGTTGGGACGCCAAAAACAAGGCGAAGCTGTTCGACGCCGTGCATCGCGCCGTGCGCATGCCGCAGCCATTCCAGTGGATCGGCGACAAGCTCCTCCTGACGGAACCCGGCGCCATGGCGCTCTTCGACATCTCGACGGGCAAGGAGGTCTGGCGCAATGCGGAGTGCGGGAGCGTTGTTGACTTCCGCATCGTCGGAACGTCGCTCTACACGCTCGACAGCCGAAGCGCGCACGAGATCTCGATCGACGGCGGGAAGAAGCAGCGGACGATCAAGGCGCCGGACGGCAGCACGCTGTTCGGTATCGGCAAGGAGCGCATCTACGGCGCGCGAATGGGGTACCGCCTCAGTTCGATCGACGACGAGCAGTCAGAGGAGAACTGGGCGGTCGCGGCCGAGACGCAGGACCCGAAGATCGCGCTGACGTTTCGCGGACATCTCGAGTTCGGCGAGGGGATCGCGTACTGGGCGAACGCCGACAAGAAGATCCTCGCGGTGAATCTAGCCGATGGAAAGGTGCTGTGGACGGCGGTCGCCGGCGACTTCCCATCGCGGCTGCTGCTCAGGGGCGGTCGCGTCTATTTCGCGGCAGCGGGGACGGGGTTGGTCGCGCTGGACGCAAAGACGGGCGCCGAAGTCTGGAAGGAGACGCCGTACGACGCGGAAAAGTTCACCGCGGTCGTCCTTGGCGACAAGGTGTACTTCTGGTCCGCCGACGGGTGGATGGTGGAAGCAGAGTGATGGGTTGTGGGTGTTGGGTGATGAGCAGCTGATCCGAGCCCGGGCTCACAACTCAAAACGCATCACTCAGAACTACCCGGGCTTCCTGGCAACCCGCACATGCGCCGGCCGCAGCACGCGGTCGTGGAGCCAGTACCCGGAACGCAACAGCTCGACGATCGCCCCTTCAGGTTGCTCCGTCGTCTCGAACACCGCGATCGCGTCATGCACCGCCGGGTCGAACGTCGGAATCGCTTCCATCGGCCTGACGCCGTGGCGCGCGACAAGGCGCAGGAGTTCCTTCTCGACCAGCCGAACGGCGTCTACCGCCCCTGCGGTCGCGCCGACGCGCGTCATCTGTCCGATCGACTCCTGTACGG
>CAYXVY010000308.1:0-10361 GCA_964468745.1 uncultured Planctomycetales bacterium
TCCGCGAGTCGGTCCGCGGTACCGGGCGACTTCAGGTAGAACGCGTAGGCGACGTAGATGCCCAGCACCGCGACACAGGTCGTCACGAGGGTCAGGAGCAGCACCGTTCGATCGGATTCCTGCCGGTGGACGAGTACCGCGCGCTGGTGTACTTCGCGTGCGCGCGTGACGCGTTCATTAAGGGGCAGTATTCGATCGCACTCGACGCGTACACCGCGATTGTGGACCAATATCCGAACACGGACTGCGCCCCCGAATCCCTCTACTGGACGGGCGTGTGCACGTTCAAGCTCACGAAGAACGAGCCGAAGATCTTCGAGGCTTGCCGCGAGGTCGTGAAGCGCTATCCAAATCACATCTGGGCGAAGAAGCTGGCGTTCCTCGCGTGAGAATCGCATCGCTTCAGCCGACCGCGACGGAAATCCTCTACGCGATCGGATTGGGGCGACAGATCGTCGCGCGCTCGCACGAGTGCACGTATCCCCCGGATGCGCTCAAGAAACCGGTCGTCGTCACGTCGGTGATCGATCCCGAGCGCATGTCGCAGCGCGAGATTGATGTGGCCGTGCGGCGCGCCTCGCGCAAAGGCGAGAGCCTGTATCGGGTGGATGCCGCGAAGCTTGGCGCGCTGAGGCCCGACATCGTCTTTACGCAGGCGCTCTGCGAGGTTTGAGCGTCGAGTCCCCGTGATCTCGGCGAGGTCCAGGGCGTGCGTCAAGTCTCTCTGCACGCGCATTCGCTCGCTGAGATGTTCCAGGATGTGCTCAAGGCGGGCCGCAAGACGAGGCGCACCGCGCAGGCGCGCAAGCTGGTGGCGCGGTTGAAACGTCGTGTGCGCGCCGTGGCCGAACGCTCGCGCGGTCTCAAGCCGCTTCGGGTCTTCTGCATGGAGTGGATCGATCCTGTCTTCACAACAGGGCACTGGGTGCCGGAGATGATCCGACTGGCAGGAGGCCGTGAGGGGCTGGCGAAGGCGGGCTCGGATTCACGGCGTATCGAATGGCGCAACGTAGTCTCGTACGCGCCGGAGCGACTGATCATCATGCTCTGCGGACTGACTCCGGCCCGCGCGCGGCGCGACGCGCTGTCGCTTCCGCAGCGGCCGGGGTGGGCGTCCATCCCTGCGGTTCGCGACGGGCACGTCTACGTGGTCGACGGCCCCTCGTATTTCAATGGGGCCGGTCCCCGTCTCGTCGATGGCCTCGAGACGCTCGCACGAATTATTCGTGCGAAGCCTTACGGATCCGTCGCGAATTTGCGTATTGATTTTGCCTAACGGACGCGACGTTGCGGCGTCCTAGTTAGCACGTAAGGGCTCTTTGGAAGTGTGAATCGGCTGGGGGCTTGGGGGTAGGTAAGGGAGGTTTGTTCGATGCCCATGCTGATTCTTGTTTTTGCGATGTGTCTGCAGACCACGGATCCCGCGGTCGAGCAGGCTATCAAGGACTTCAACGCCACCTTCAGCAAGAGGGGCGCTCCGGCCGAGGATCGCATATCCGCGATCAAGAAGCTCGGGGAGACGCGGGCGAAGGAGACGGCCAAGGTTCTCGCCCGGCTGCTGACGATGGGCGACGAGGCGGTTGCGATGGAGGCGGGGCGCGCGCTGGCGACGTTCACGGAGGTCAAGGGCACGGCGGCGCTCGTGGCGCCCGCGCTGTGCGAGAGGGTCAACGCGCAAAAGACGCCCGTTCGTGTCGAAATCGTGAAGTGTCTCGCGGCGCTCAAGGACCCCGCCGGACTGCCGGCGATGCACGCGAGCTTGCGCGATAGAGACCTGATGGTAGCCAAGGAGATCGTTCTCGCGCTGAAGGCGATCCGCCACAAAGCGTCGATCCCCGTGCTGATCGAGTACTTGAAGACTGTCGAGAAGGCTCCCGCCGGCGGCAGCATTGAGATCCCGATTGAGATTCCGCAGACGAAGGATCTGGAGGAGTACGACCTGCCGCGCTGGAATTTCACGATCGTCGTCACCGCGGACGAGTACGCGCGAATGCGCAACCAGATGCTGCATGAGCCGATGCTCGACGCGCTGCGCTCCGTGACGAACGAGAAGTGGTACACGTGGCGGGGCTGGAGCGAGTGGTGGACGGTGTCGCGGGATACATTCAAGGTGCAGGAGCCGTAGAGTTGCGCGCCGGCGTGTGCGTCCGTAGAATGCGGCGGACTTACACGACGGGAGCCGGATGCGCAAGACGAGCACGTACCTCGATACCGAGGAAACCAGCGAGCTGCCGCGGAAGTACCACGACCGAATCGTGGACTGGCAGAAGAAGTACTTCCCCGAGCTCGACTTCCTGAATCAGAACTGGGCGAAGCACTACCGCCTGGAGCCGTTCCGGCTCGTCGCGAAGCTCGGCCCCCTCAAGGATGCCCAGATCGAGGTGGGCAAGCTGAAGGGGAAGAGCAAGTTTACGAAGGCGACGGAGCTGGACGAGGAGATGATCGTCCAGAGCGCCAAGATCATCAAGGCGCAGTGCTCGACGGAGCTCGGCTCCATCCAGCAGCATCGCGGCTCGCTGAACAAGGCGCAGGATCCGAGCATGCAGTTCGACGTCCTGCGCGTCATGGCTGAGGAATTCCGCCACGCCTATCAGATGATGTACGTGCTGGCCAGCGATGACTGGTCGAAAGTAGGGAAGGACATCGCCGGCGAGACGATGGACCAGTTGCTGGGCATGGAGACAGGTCAGCACGTGCTTGATGCATTCAACCTGTACTTCGATTCATTCATCGACAACATGACGTTCACGTCGATCATCGACCGCGTCGGCAAGTACCAGTTGCAGATGCAGACGGTCTTCTCGTATGCGCCGATGGCGCGGTCGATGGGACCGATGCTCGCCGAGGAGGCCTTCCACATGGCCAGCGGCGTCAACGCACTGCGCAAGTGGGCGCATGCAGCGAGCAACGGGGAGGGGAACGTCTCGATCCCGACGCTCCAACGCCACATCAACAAGTGGGTGCCTCGCGGCCTCGAAATGTTCGGTGACGAGCGAGGGGGCAAGAGCGCGCTCGAATTCGGCTTCAAAGACCTGCTGAACGGCGACGCGATGGGGCAGTACTACCGCGAGATCAAGGAAGAGGTGGTCGATACGCTCAATTGGGAGATCATGCGCGCGCGCGAACCTGGAATCTCGCGGGAGGACGCGCCGAGGATCGCCGACGCCGTGCTGAAGTCGGGAGACGCGTGGCATGGCCTGCATGGCGAGGATCTCATCTACCTGGCGAGCGAGCGGTTCTATCGCCGTCGCGGGCTGTACGAGTTCCAGATGAACGACGTGCACGGCGCGCCGATCGCAAAGCCGGAGGAATACCTGCGGCATCTGCGGCAGGTGCTGCCCGAGGCATACATCTCGGGGCCGGACTTCCTCCGGTATCAGCAGAACCTCAAGGCAAAGCTGTCGGGCAAGGAAGTCAAGGAAGAGGGATTGCCGTTCTATGGGTAGCGCCGGGATCCGCATCGATCCGACCCCGAACCCGAACTGCCTGAAGGTGTCGGTGCCCGGCACGTTGTCGGAAAAGCCGGTGACGATTTCGCATGTCGGGGCGGCGGCGGGGAGCGCGATAGCCGAGGCGCTGTTCTCCATCGAAGGAGTGCGCAGCCTGTTCCTGATGAAGAACTACTGCACCATCACGAAAGCGCCGGATGCGCTCTGGGATGAGATGCAGCCGGCCATCGCCGCGGCGTTCGAAAAGGTGCTGGGATGATCGGTTCGACTCGTCCTTCGGACTCCCTCACCGCAGGGTGGAGCGACATCGCCGACCGTTCTATCCGCGAGATCGCTCCCACGCGCGACGAGGCGCTGGCGATTATGCGAGCCCCGGAATCGGAATTGCTGCCGGTGCTGCATGCGGCGTATCGCGTGCGACATCACTTTCACGGCAATCGCGTCAAGCTGCATGTGCTGCTGAACGCCATGAGCGGGTTGTGCCCGGAGGACTGCCATTTCTGCTCGCAATCGGCAATCGCGGACGCGCCGGTCGACAAGTACCGGCTGGTCTCCGCCGACGAGATGGTGGCGGCCGCGAGGAAGGCCAAGGAGGCGAAGGCCTGGAAATTCTGCATCGTGACGTCCACGCGGGGGCCGAACGACCGGCAGCTCGACGTCATTTGCGCCGCGGTCCGGCGCATCAAGAGCGAGGTGGGCATCCGCGTCTGCACATCGCTCGGCATCCTCGGTGACGGTCAGGCAGACCGCCTGAAGTCCGCGGGGGTGGACAGATTCAATCACAATCTCGAGACGAGCGAGGAGCACTTCGGAGAGATCTGCACGACGCACACCTACGAGGATCGCGTTCGGACGGTGAAGCGCGCTCAGGAGGCCGGGCTGGAGGCCTGCAGCGGCGGCATCGTGGGAATGGGGGAGCGGGACGAGGATGTCGTCGCGATGGCATTCAACGCGCGCGAACTCGGCGTCACGTCTATTCCCGTTAACTTCCTGGATCCCCGGCCGGGCACGCCGTTTGCAAAGTACGCGCCGCCGTCGCCGGCGAAGTGCCTGCTGGTGCTGTCGATGTTCCGGTTCGTCAATCCGTCGCGCGATATCCGGATCGCAGGCGGGCGGGAGAAGAATCTCCGGTCGCTGCAGTCGCTGGCGCTGTACCCGTGCAATTCGATCTTCACGGCGGGATATCTGACGACGGCGGGAAATGAGCCGAGCGAGGATCACCGCATGATTCGCGACGCGGGGTTCGAGATCGTCGAAGATTACGCGCCCGTCAGTTCTTGAGCACGGACAGCGCGCCGGCTTTCTCGAACGCTGAATTCAAGCCGGCCGCAAGCTCGGCGACGACGATCGTCGCCTGGAATACCGACATGCTGTTCTCATGCGAAGGGAACAGCCGTGCCGTGTACTGGGGGATCAGGAGGTCGTGGGTGACCTCGATCCCGCGCGTGGGGTGGCGCGTCTCCGCACCGCTTTTGTATTTCGCGATCTGACGGATTTCGTAGATGAGCGTGATCTCGCGATCGCCGGCAACGACGGCGGGAATCGGCCGAGACTCGTTCTCCCGCTTGCCGCACTTGCAGATTTCGATGCGCCCGCCGTCGATTTCGAGCATGCACGTGATCGATCCCTCGTCCACCTCGGCGATCGACTTCACGCGAGCCTCGAGGATCGGCGCGTCGAGCTTCATCGGGATGGAGACCTCCGCTGAGAGCGATTGGCCTTCGCGCTGGACGGGCAGCACCGTGTCACGCTTGCGGATCTTCAGGTTGGGGAGCGCTCCGGACTTCGCAACTGTCGTCGTGACGTTCATCGGAACGGCGAAGAATCGCTGGCTGTACTGGCGGTCCTCAGTCTCGTCGAAGAGATTCTTCTGGGGATCCTGCTTGAGCCGCCACGTCGACTCATAATCGCCGACGATCGTTCCGATCGCTTCCAGTGCGTGTTTCTGCTGGGCCTCGTATCGCGGGAGGCCGGGCAGGCTGAGCTTGCGCTCGCGGCGCGCGTGCCACCGTCCGTCGATGACGACGTAACCGTCTTTGATGAGCTTGTCCCGCAGCTCGGTCGCCGGCCAGGCGCGGTTTTCCCAGGTGACGGTCGGCGTCTCCGGAGGCGTCGGCGAGGTGCCGAAGGGAGGACGGCCGATCGCGGCTCGCGCCTCCACGTGCGACGGGTCGATCTTGACGATGAGATGGAATGCGAGCAAGGGGAGATGTCGCAGTTTGCGGTCGCGCGCCCACGTCACGAGCGCCAGCAGTTCAGGGACGCTCTGCATCACCCGTGCGCGATGGAGCTTCTGCGTCGCTTCCTGGTGCAGTCCCGATCCGACCGTGGACGAGGCGACAACCTGCCGCCGGTAAACGAGGGTCCACTGCGCGCCTTTGAGGCGTCTATCGATGGTGACGTATTCGGAACCCTGCTGAATGATGCGGCAGTCGATCACCTGGCCGCCTACGAGCTGGAGGCGATCCTTGGGAAGTTCCTCGACGAGCTTGGATTCGAGGGTCGGGATCGCCTGCGCGATCTCGTCGGTCTCGATCCATGCTCCGGCAATCAAGGGGCGCGACGGGAGCGCGCGCAACCATGCGATGTCCTGGGGGATCGCGCGCCTATCGCGGATGAGCAGGGCCATCCTCGCGCGATCGGCTTCGGGAAGGGCGCGCTCGACGTAATGCGCGTGCAGTTTCTGGATTTTCGCCTGTGCGGCGAGGATCACGTCGGCGGGGATCGGCACCGGCTCCGGCGATGAGTGCGAGGGCGACCGTGTATCGGGCGGCTCAGGAAGTTCGGGCGGAGCCTGGCGCGAATCCGGTACCGGCTGTTCGGTCGATGGCGGCGGCGCGGGTCGGGCGGATGAGGAGGCGAAGGGGTCGACCTTCGGATGCGGGGAGGGCGGCGGCTCCTCGGCCCCGCCGCAGGCGACGATCGCCAGAAGCGAACCTAGAAAAACGACCGGCACGATTCGGCGACGCATGTGTCCTATATAGGGTGAACCCTTACCTCTTGTCACACACATGTTTCAGGAACTTCACCCTGTTCGTGACGGCCTCGCGCATCTCCCTGCTGTCGGCGCCCCGGATCCGCATCTTGCACTTGGGGCAGGAAATCGCGGACGCCTGATCGTCCGCCAGGAAGGACCAGCCGCAGTCGCAGGCATATTGTGCGCGCGCCATCGATGTCGCTGCCTCCGTGTGCTACGGGTGATTATAGGGGGCACTGGGAACGTCGAGTTTCGAAAAATGACACGCGCCCGCTCCTGGTGAGACGCGCGGTGGAGGGGGGAAGTTCGAGGACGCGTCGGCGATTTCCTCGCGCCCCCGGAGCGCGCCCCCCTATAATCCGCGCGCGTGGGTACACTCCGGGCTCCGTCGCCGCGGCGCACCAAGGCGGGCACGCGTCCCATGCTGGGCGCTCACATGTCCATCGCGGGGGGGCTGCATCTCGCGTGCGAGCGCGGTCGGCAGGCCGGCTGCAGGGCGATCCAGATCTTCACGCGCAACCAGCAGCAGTGGAAGGCGAACGTGCTCACCGACGAACATGTGGCCGCCTTTCGCGCCGCGCGCGCTGATCACGGTATCGAGACGGCTTTCGCGCACGACAGCTATCTGGTCAATCTGGCCACGCCGGTCTCCGCTCTGCGCAAGAAGTCGCTCGCGGCGTTCGTCGACGAGCTCGAGCGTTGCGAGCGTTTGGAGCTTCCGTATCTCGTGACGCATCCGGGATCGCCCGGCGAGGCCGGCGACGATACCGGTGTCGCGAACATGATTGCATCACTTGACGAGGCGTTGCGAAGCACCCGCGGCTGTCGCACGAAGATTCTGCTGGAGACGAACGCGGGCCAGGGGGCCTGCGTCGGCCGCACGTTCGAACAGCTGGCCGCCATGCTCGACGGGGTGCATGCATCCGAGCGGATCGGCGTGTGCTTCGACACGTGCCACGTATTCGTATCGGGGTACGATCTGCGGACCCGCGCCGCGTATGACGGTACGATGGAGGCGTTCGACCGTGCGATCGGCACGGGGCGCATCCGTGCGTTCCATCTGAACGACGCAAAGAAGGGGCTCGGGAGTCGAGTGGACCGCCATACGCACATCGGCAAGGGGGAAATCGGCCTCGAAGGGTTCCGCTGCCTGATGAACGACACGCGTTTTGCCGGCGTTCCGATGGTCCTGGAGACGCCCAAGGAGGAGGGAATGGACGAGACGAATCTGGCCCTGCTGAGGGGACTCATCGCGTGACGCAGATGCTGGCGGTGGTGAAGACGGCGGCCGCCGCGGGAGCGACGGTTCAACAAGTCGACGTACCCACGATCGGGCCCGGCGACGTGCTGATCAAGGTGCGCGCCACGTCTATCTGCGGTACGGATCTTCACATCTACCGGTGGGATGCGTGGGCGCAGTCACAGATGAAGACGCCCATGGTCTTCGGGCATGAATTTCACGGCGAGATCGTCGAGGCCGGTCGCGACGTGCGCAGGCTGAAAGTAGGCGACCTTGTCTCAGTGGAGAGTCATGTGCCGTGTCGCACGTGCTACCAGTGCACGCATGACCAGATGCACATCTGCGCCAATCTGCAGATCATCGGCGTGCATCGCGCAGGCTGCTTCGCTCAATACGTCTCTGTCCCCGAGATCTGCGCTTGGAAAAACAGCCCCGGGCTGCCGGCGGAGATCGCGACGCTCATGGAGCCGCTCGGTAACTCGGTGCACGTCGTATCGGAGGGGCGGGTGGCGGGACGCACAGTCGGCGTGCTCGGCTGCGGCCCGGCCGGGCTCATGGCGATTGCGACCTCGCGCGCGATGGGGGCCGCCGCGATCATCGCGAGCGACGTGAACAAGCACCGCCTCGAGTTGGCGAAGGCGGTCGGGGCACACGAGCTGCTGGATGGTGCGGACCCTGACATCGTCTCCAAATTCGTGAAGTTGAGCGGCGGGGTCGGGCTCGACGTCGTGCTCGAGATGTCGGGCAATCAGCGTGCGATCGTGAACGGGCTGCGCGCGCTCAAGGCGGGCGGTACGCTGGTTGCGTTCGGCATCCCGTCCAAGCCGATCGAGATGGATCTGGCGAACGATGTGATTCTCAAGGGGCGCAACATCCTGGGCATTCTCGGTCGGAGGATGTTCAAGGACTGGGAGACGATGCAGGAGCTGCTGGACTCGGGAAAGCTCGATCTTCGCCCCATCGTCACGCACCGGTTCAAACTCTCGGAATTCGAACAGGCCATTTCGACGTTTGCGAACGACGGGATCAAATGCGGGAAGGTCGTCCTGCTGCCGTGAGCGCGCTGGGCTCTTCGTAACTTTTGCGCCCCGCGGGCGTAGTTTAGAATTCTGACGACTGCGTGATCCGCGCACTACGGCGCGGCACGTGTACGGCCGGACGCGGACGCGACACGCATCAGCAGTCGCCGGCCCACATCCGCGCAGCAGAGGAGTGTTCCATGGAGCGCGGAATCGTCAGTCGAGCCGTCGACGCTATGCGCCGCTCAAGCGGCGAGCCGTGACGACGCGTCAATGCCGTACGCCACTCGAGCGGCGAGACGAGTCCACCCGTCGACGGAAAGCGCCGCTCAAGCGGCGACCGGAGTCGCGCCGTAAATGCCGTGCGCCGCTGGAGCGGCGAGGTGCGACGAGCCGTCGATGCGGTGACGGGCCTCAGGCCGGGCGGTGCGGCGACGTGTAGAAGCAGGGTGCCGCTGGAGCGGCGACGCATGGCGACGCGTCGCCGCAGGGTGCCGCCCGAGCGGCGCATTGCGTCGACGTCGTGCGGCACCCCGCTCCCCAACGGGCGACCGGCCCCGCGTGCCGGCGGCTCCGTCGGGCCGGTAGGCGGAGCGTCCGCTGCGACGCGGCGTAGGCAGGACGGGGGAGTGCGACGGGCGACCGCCCCCTCGGCATGAATTGACTGGATTAGGCTCGCGCACTCTCTAAGACTTTTCTAATGGATCGCTCACAATCATCTAACCGCCGGTTGCGTCTAATAGGGTGGGTTCGGTGCGCCGCGCCGCGGTGCGTGATGGTTGCGGTGCTCAGGAAACCCTCTCTAGCTAACCTCGGGTCCCGTCGGGCGGCTCCCCGCCGCCCCCGGGACCGGAGGCCTGGACCGCTTGAGGCGCGCAACCGCAGGGCGTCCGATCCTGCAATGGGGTAGTCCGCCTCCGTCCAATCCTGTAGTATGTGCCGACTCAAAAGCATCCCGCCGGTGTTCTAAGAGCGGACGTTTCATCCAATGTCGCTGCTGCACGACCTCCTTGCCGGAATCGAACGATTCAGCTACGACTTGATCCTCGCAGCTTCGTTTGGCGCGGTTCTTTACGTTCTTGCGACGCTGTTCGCCAAGGCGTGGCGCGGCGGCATTCGCCGGATCGACCTGCTCGCGCTGGAAGTCTTCTCGTCGCTGTGGCTGACGTTTCCGCTGCTGATCGTCATCGCAACGATCCTGATCGCCGGCTCGTTCGGCCGCACGGACATCACGATCGGCGCGCTGCGGATCGACTTCTATCACTCGTGGTGGTTCGGCGCGCTCATGGCGCTGATGATGACGAATCTGACGGCGTGCACGATCAAGCGCAAACCGTGGAAATTCTGGCAGTGGGGGTTCCTTATCACGCACTGCGGAATCCTGACGTTGATGATCGGCTCGGTCGTGACGTTTTACCTGAAAACCTACGGACAGATGCCGCTTGCGGAGGGACAGGAGTCAAACATCTTTGAAGTGGAGCACGAGCGCGAAGTCCGCGTCTGGCTCAAGGATGATCCGCGCCAGCGCGATCCGTCGAAGCGTTTTCCGCTCGATCTAAACCTGTATCTGAAGGACTCGCCGAACGTGCTGCTGCCCGTGGGCAACGGCGTCTTTCTTCGCGTTGTGGAGTACCTGCCGAATGTCGGATTGCAGGACGCATACGTTCCGGCTCCCG
>CAYXVY010000309.1:0-5254 GCA_964468745.1 uncultured Planctomycetales bacterium
GAAGCGCTGCGCGCGACGCTCGGATGGTCGCCGAAGCCGCTGCTGATCATCGTCTTCCTGCTCTGCCTCGCGGCGCTTCCTGCCGCCCTGCTCATCGCTTGGCTGCGGCGCCGCGCGAACGATACAATCCGCCCCGAGTGAAACGCTTCGCCAGCCTGCCGAATGCGATCCTTCTGGCGCTCGGCATCGGTGCGCTGTTCGGGTGGCTCGCCGGCGCGACGAATCTGTTCGCGAGCGCGAGCCTGAATCTCGACGGGTTGACGGTGAAGTCCGTGGTCAAAGATTCGGCCGCCGACAAGGCAGGCCTGAAGCCGGCAGACATCCTCAAGTCGATCGATGGCAAGCCGCTCATGGATGCGCAGTCGGTGCGCGACGCTCTCGCGTTCCGGACCCCGCCGTTCCCCGTAACGCTCGTCGTTCTCCGTGACGGCAAGGAAGTGACGGTCAAGATGACGATGGAGGCGGGAGCCCTCCTTGAGCTCATCAAGCTGGGCGGCGACCTCTTCAAGAGCCTCGTCTTCATGGTGATCATGCCGCTGGTCGTCGTCTCGCTCATCACGGGCATGATGTCGATCGGCGACCTCCGCAAGCTCGGCCGCGTCGCCGGCAAGACGCTCGTCCTCTACCTGATCACCGCCGCGCTCGCGTGCATTACCGCGGTCGTACTCGTAAATGCGATCAAGCCGGGGCGCGCCGTGCCTCAAGAGAAACGCGACAAGATCGCCCAGGATTACAAGGCCAAGCAGCAGGAGATCGTCGGCAACATCAAGAAGGCCGACCACACGATCTGGTCGTTCATCCGCGGGATAGTGCCCGACAACATCTTCGCGGTGCTCGCGAGCAACAAGCAGATGCTCCCTGTCATCCTCTTCGCGCTCCTCTTCGGCCTCACGGCCTCGATGATCGAGGAGAAGCGGCGAGAGCACCTCTACTACACGTTCGAATCGCTCACGCAGGTGATGATCCGCATGATCCAGGTCATCATGTGGACCGCACCGGTCGGCGTCTTCTGTCTCATCAGCCTGTCGGTGGCCACGCTCGGGCTCGACGTCGTAAAGGCGATGGCGCTTTATTGCGGGGTCGTCATCGTCGGCCTGCTCCTGCAGTTCTTCGTCGTCTACGGCGGCGTCATCAAGCTGCTGACGCGGCTGAGGTTCATCGACTTCCTTCGCGCGTGCAGGCCCGCGCTCATCACGGCGTTCAGCACGTCGTCGAGCGCCGCGTCGCTCCCCGTCAATATGGAGTGCGTCAACAAGCGGCTCAATGTTTCCACCAGCGTCACGAGCTTCGTGCTGCCGATCGGCACGACCGTGAACATGGACGGCACCGCGATCATGCAGTCGGTCGCGACGGTCTTCATCGCGCAGCTCTACTCGATGGAGCTGTCATTCACGCAGCAGCTGACCGTGATTCTAACGGCGATGCTCGCCGCAGTCGGAACCGCGCCCGTGCCGGCCGCCGGCATCGCGATGCTCGTCATCATCCTCGAGCCGCTCGGCATCCCGCTCGAGGGGATCGCGCTCATCTGGGCGGTCGATCGCCCGCTCGACATGATGCGCACGGTCGTCAACGTCGTCGGCGACGGGGTCGCGGCGGTGGCAGTCGCATCGACGGAGGGAGAAGACGTCCGGTACATTCCCGACACGGCACAAGCCTCATCCACTCCATAAAACGCCGAGGGCGCGGAGTTTTGCGGAGAGTTCGCGGATTCCTACGGGGGAGATCTGCGCCCTCGCCGCAGCCCTCCCTTTGCGACATCGGCGTTAAAGCGGCCTACACTACGCCCTTGCGAAGCTCCCGAAGTGGATACAGCGTGCCCCGCCAGATCACGCCGCCGCGCCAATACGTCAACGTCATGGAGCGCAGGACAATGTAGGCGAAGATCACGCCGGCGATCGGATAGCCGAGGCCATAGAGGGCCGACGCGCCCGGCGATGGCCGCCCACGCCACGACGCATAAACCATCATGGCGAGCGCGCAGCCGCAGATGATTCGCGGGCCGAGCGGACCCACGAATAGGCCCACCGCGGGCCACGTCGCCATGATCAGCATTCCGATCATGCCGGCGACTGCCGACACAGGGTTGTAGCTGAAGCCCGCGAACATGTTCTTCGTGAGGCCATGCACGATCCCGCGCAGCCCGACGACCCATCGAACGCTCAGCAGCCCGGCGCCGTCGAGAAAGTCGCACCGCCCACCGCTCATCTTCATGCGCTTGCCCAGCTTCACGTCGTCGGCGACATCCATCGGCAGCGACGCGTGTCCGCCCGCCTTCCGATACGTCTCCGCGAGGACGAGATTGAACGCGCCGACACCGATATGCGCCTTGCTCCTCGGATTGCGGACCTTCCACGGCGTTGTGTAGAGGAAGAAGATGATCCCGAAGAAGCTGACGGTAAGCGTCTCCCAGAAGCCCCCCTTCGCGAGCGAGGGCAGGACGGCCAGCTGGTCGAGCGACTCCGCCTCCGCGACGCGTACGGCGCGCCGCAACGCCGTCGGCTCGAAGACGACGTCGGCATCGGTGAAGAGGATGTACTTCCCCGTCGATTGGGAGCTCCCGATATGCAGCGCGTGGTTCTTCCCCAGCCACCCGGCCGGCAAGTCAGCGATGTGCGCGACGCGCAGCCGCGGATTGTCTGTCCCCAGGCGATCGAGAATCGCCCCCGTCGCGTCCGTGGACCGGTCGTCGATGGCGATGAGCTCGAGATCGGGATAGTCGAGAGCGAGCAGCGACCGCATGGCCGGCTCGATCGTGTCCGCCTCATTGAGCGCGGCCACCACGATCGAGACGCGCGGGAGTGGGCCCTCAGGCTCGGGCCAGCCGGCCAGCTTGCGAAAGTCCCACCGCGAGATCAGCGCCGCCAGCGCGGGCAGCACCCAGGACGCCAGCGATCCGATCGCGAGCGTCCACAGGAGCCAGTACATGGTGCCGGAACATCATAGCGGCGTCGCCGCCGGATCCCAGATACCGGATACCTACGGAACGGGCTTGAACGCAATCGACAGGTTATCGACGCGCACCCGCGAATCGCAGAAGAAGAGCACGTGCCCATCGGAGTACTCCGCGTCTTCCCCCTCCCATACGGCCTTCTCGTCGATGAGCACCTTGAGCATCTTGCCCGCGCGGGCCACGTGCACACGATAGGTCGCACCCACCCTCACCTTCACCGGCTCCCCTTTCGGGATCCCGACGAAGCGCTCGCGCAGCTTGTCCCACTCGCTTTGCAGCGTCGCCTTCGCGCGATCGAACGCCATCGGGTACTTGATGACGCACAGGCGAGGCGTCTTCATCCTGTCCTCGAGCTGGTTCTTCGGATCCGCGGCGCCCGTGACCAGATCGAACGCGAACGTGACGGAGTAGTGCCGGTCCGAGCCCGCGTTGTAGTAGAGACTCGTGACGATGTTCTGCGGCGGATCCTCGAGCACGGCCAGCGAGTATTCCACGTCCACGTCGCCCTTCACGCGATGCTTCCACCGCACGGCCGAAGCGAGCTTCGACGACTCCAGCCCGCCGCGCTCCTGGATCCATCGACCCTTGCTCGGCAGCGACATCACCTCGAATGCCGTGATCTGCTTTTCCTTCCTGTCGTCCTTGTCGTCGAAATCGTAGAGCACGCGGATCCGGCCGTCGGGGAGCGATTCAACGCGGCCCAGGTAGACTTCTTCGAGCTTCTTTTCGGATTCGAGCTGTCCCTGGATCTGCGCGAGCAGGGTGTTGATTTCGGCCCGCCTCTGTGCGACCCACGACGCGTTGTTGCGCAGCAATTCCTCGCAAATCGCGCGCGCCTCCGTCCAGCGCTTCATCTCGACGTGCTTCTGCGCCTCGGCGAAGCGCTCCGCGAGCACCGTTTCCTCCTGTCGCTTGACGAGCGCGAGCGCGTCCGCCAGGTAAACGCGGGCGCCGCGCGCGCCGGCCGCTGCCGCCTTCGTGAACGCGTCGTGCGCCCGATCCGCGTAGCGCGCGCCCTTGCCGCCGAAGAAGTACAGAAGGGCGGAACGCATCTGCCAGACGGGCGATTGCTTCGCGCGATCCGCAGCGGCGCCCGCCTCCTCGTCGAAGGTCCGTGCCGCCAGCATCGCAACGTCCGGCTCGACCAGGTCACGCATGGGATCGGTCGTGATCGGTCCGCGACCATCCGGCACGAACGCGATCCTGGCGTCGCGCACCTCGAAAACGCCGCGTTCTCCGCGATGCGTTTCCAACGCCACGCGTTCCTTGCCGCGGATCACGCGGTCGAGCCCTTCGAGCGCCTGCTGGCGGAACAGTTCGAGAGCGATCGCGTTGCGCAGGTCGAGCAGGATGCGCCGCGCCGTCGCGACTTCGGCCGGAGTCGTCGGATCCCCCACGGCCACTTCGCAGATCTGAAGCGCGGTCTCCCACTTCGTCCGCGCGTCCGCCACATCGGCCCGCTGGGCGAGCGCCTCCTCCGCACGATCGAGCGTTATGCGCAGAGCGGGATAGTCGAGGTCCCCCACATACACATGCAGCAGGCACTGCGGCTTCGACTTCCAGAGGTCACCGTCGAGGAATCCGGAGATCGAGCGGATCGCCAGCCGGTACTCGCGCTGCATGATGTAATCGCGCTGCCGCGGTTCGAGCGCGACGTAGGCGTCCGCGACCTGCTGCCCCGCGGTGTTCCGGATCTCGTCGCGCTTCTTGATCACCTCTGTCTTCGTGCGCGCGAGATCGGGCAGCGACGACTCGAGGACGTAGTGCTCCATCTCGGCGATCATCAGGAGCGCGTCCTCGTACAGCGCCTGCCGCAGAAGTTCGTTGAGCCGCGCGCGAGCGCCGGCCGATTTTTCGAGCGCCTTCGTGACGATGCGCGCCCGCTCCCCCTTCACTTCCCTGCCCGCATCGGTCGTCTCGAGCCACTTCGGCGGGAATGTCGCGTACAGCTTCTCGAGTTCGCGCCACTTTTCCGCCGCGCGCAGCGGGGTTTCGCGGTCGCGAATCCCGTTCAACGCCGCCTTCGCCTCCTCGTTGACCTTCTCGACGTAGCGCTGCTTTGCCTGCAGGGCGTACCCTTCGTGCTCCGTGCGCGAGTACTTCAGACAGTACGCCTCGTAACGCTGCAGGATCTCGGCCATCTTCTCGCCGTTCGGATCCTCGGCCTGCGCGCGCAGGATGTCGTCGAGCTCCCCCTTGGCCGGACTGTCGGTCGGCGTCTGGACGGTCCCAGTCCCATCGCCCGCAGGCTTCGACGGGAGCAGGAGGTCGCGGAACAACCAGAATGCGCCGCCGGCGATCACG